>DKVF01000002.1 GCA_002491065.1 Peptococcaceae bacterium UBA7185 | reverse complement strand
TTTTGCCATTTTCTTTTCCTCCTCTATAATCGCCGTGAGACAATTAGCCTCTACGTTTTGCGATAATTTCTTCGCTTACGGATTTTGGAACTTCTTCAAAGTGGTCAGACTGCATGGTGTACAGGCCACGGCCCTGTGTTTTAGAACGCAGGTCGGTTGCATAACCGAACATTTCAGACAGCGGTACAAAACCTCTGATGATCTGCGCGTTGCCTTTCGCTTCCATACCTTCAATTCTGCCGCGGCGAGCGTTCATATCACCCATGACATCGCCCATATATTCGTCTGGAATAGTAACTTCAATTTTCATGATAGGTTCCAATAAAACTGGATTTGCTTTCGCAGCACCTTCTTTGAATGCCATGGAACCAGCAATTTTAAATGCCATTTCAGAAGAGTCTACTTCATGGTAAGAACCATCTACCAATGTAGCTTTGATATCTACCATCTCATAGCCTGCTAAAATACCATTCTGCATTGCTTCACGGATACCATTTTCGATTGGAGCGATGTATTCTTTTGGCACAACACCACCAACGATTTTACTTTCAAATTGGAAACCCGTACCTGGTTCCAGTGGTTCTAATTCAATTACAGCATGACCATACTGACCACGACCACCGGACTGACGTTTGAACAAGCCTGTCGCTTTGACAGCCTTGCGAATGGTTTCTTTGTAGGCAACCTGAGGTTTCCCTACTTGGCATTCCACCTTAAATTCACGTTTCAAACGGTCAGCAATAATATCCAAATGCAATTCACCCATACCAGCAATGATTGTCTGACCAGTTTCCTGATCTGTATAGGTTTTGAAAGTCGGGTCTTCTTCTGCCAGTTTTGCCAAGGCAATGCCCATTTTCTCTTGGTCAGCCTTTGTGCTTGGTTCAATCGCGATGTTGATAACTGGTTCTGGGAATTCCATGGATTCCAAAATAATAGGAGAATCTTCAGCGCACAGAGTATCACCAGTACCAGTATCTTTCAAACCAACGGCAGCAGCAATGTCACCGGCATATACCATGTCAATTTCTTCTCTGTGGTTTGCGTGCATCTGCAGGATACGACCAATTCTTTCTCTCTTATTTTTGGTAGAGTTGAGAACATAAGTACCCGAAGCCAAAGTACCAGAATATACACGGAAGAATGTCAACTTCCCTACATATGGATCTGTCATGATTTTGAAAGCCAGAGCACTGAATGGTTCGCTGTCGCTTGCATGGCGTTCTGTTTCTTCACCGTCTTCCAGTGTCCCTTTAATTGCAGGAATATCTGTTGGGGCTGGGCAATAATCTACAACTGCATCCAACAGCATCTGTACACCTTTGTTTTTGAAGGAGGAACCGCAGAACACTGGAATCATTTTCACTTCGCAAGTTGCTTTGCGAATAGCGCCTTTGATTTCTTCAACGGTTAATTCTTCCCCTTCTAAGTATTTCATCATTAATTCTTCATCTTGTTCTGCAGCTGCTTCTACCAATTTTTCTCTGTATTCCGCAGCCTGTTCTGCATATTCAGCAGGAATTGGTTCTTCGTCAAAAGTCCCCATATCATCAGTAAACATATGTGCTACATTGTTTACCAAATCAATAATTCCTACAAAGTTGTCTTCAGCCCCAATAGGCAACTGCATGGCAACTGCATTATGACCTAACCGTTCTTTTATCTGTTCTACTACACTCAGAAAATTAGCACCGGTTCTGTCCATTTTATTTACATAAGCTAGTCTAGGTACACCGTAAGTATCAGCCTGACGCCAAACTGTTTCAGACTGAGGCTGCACACCACCTACTGCACAGAAAACCCCTACAGAGCTGTCCAGCACACGCAAAGAACGTTCAACTTCTACTGTGAAGTCTACGTGACCCGGGGTGTCGATGATATTGATACGATGACCTCTCCATTCTGCCGTTGTCGCAGCAGAGGTAATGGTGATACCTCTTTCCTGCTCCTGAACCATCCAGTCCATAGTAGCTGCACCGTCATGCACTTCACCGATTTTGTGTACACGACCTGTATAGTACAGAATACGTTCGGTAGTAGTGGTTTTACCAGCATCAATGTGTGCCATAATACCAATGTTTCTGGTTTTTTCTAAAGGAAAGGCTCTACCCACCGTTTTTCCTCCTTTTTAAGTTAACGGTAATAAACTACCAACGATAATGTGCGAAAGCCTTGTTGGCTTCTGCCATTTTATGTGTGTCTTCTTTCTTCTTCACTGCACCGCCCATATTGTTTGCGGCATCCATTAATTCATTCGCCAGTTTGAGGTCAATTGTTTTTTCGCCTCTCTTACGAGCAAACATTACAATCCAACGAATCCCCAATGTCTGACGACGATCTGCTCTTACTTCGATTGGTACTTGATAGTTAGCACCACCTACACGACGAGCTTTTACTTCTAATACTGGCATTACATTTTTCAATGCTTCTTCATATACTTCCAGCGCATCTTTACCAGTTTTTTCAGCAATGATGTCGAATGCTCCATAGACTGCTCTCTCAGCTGCACCCTTCTTACCATCTAACATGATCTGATTGATCAGTTTGGTAACTTTTTTACTATTGTAAATTGGATCAGCTAAAACTTCTCTTTTAGGAGCTGCACCTTTTCTGGACATATTATTTCCCTCCTATCGCAATTTTAAGCTGAAACAATTATTTTTTGCTTGCTTTTGGTTTCTTTGTACCGTATTTGGAACGAGCCTGATTACGATCGTTCACACCAGCAGCATCCAGAGTACCACGAACCAAGTGATAGCGCACACCTGGTAAGTCTTTTACTCTGCCGCCTCTTACCAGAACAACGCTATGTTCCTGTAAGTTATGGCCAATCCCTGGGATATAAGCTGTTACTTCGATGCCGTTTGTTAATTTTACACGGGCAACTTTACGCAACGCAGAGTTTGGTTTTTTTGGTGTGGTAGTATATACTCTTGTACATACTCCTCTTTTCTGTGGATTATTTTTTAATGCAGGAGCAGTAGATTTCTTTTCTGCTACATATCTGCCTTGTCTAACCAATTGGTTAATTGTTGGCATGCTCTGCACCTCCTTCCTCAAGATTAAAAGAATAAGTAAATTTTAAACAACGTTTGCGGGCGTGTCATAACAAAGCCCTACAAAAGCTGTGCCTTACAGCACAGCTTTTGTTATATAAAATTCCATAGTTCTCACGCGAACTTCTGTAGTTTATCATACTTTATTCCGGCTGTCAAGCTTATTCCAGAATAAAATCAGGAGTTTCTTCCCCATCGCTCACTTTAATTCCTCTGTACCGTCTCATACCTGTACCAGCAGGAATCAGTTTCCCCAAAATTACGTTTTCCTTGAGCCCCAGCAATGGGTCCACTTTTCCTTTGATTGCTGCATCGGTCAACACGCGGGTGGTTTCTTGGAAGGAAGCTGCGGATAAAAAAGAATCTGTAGCCAGAGATGCCTTAGTAATCCCCAACAACACCGTTTTACCAATAGCTTCCTGACCACCTTCGGCACGTACTCTTTCATTCTCGCTCTCATAGTCAAATACATCGACTTGACCGCCCGGCAGTAAATTCGTATCGCCAGGATCCTCAATTTTAACCTTACGCAGCATCTGACGTACCATTACCTCAATATGCTTGTCATTGATGTCTACACCTTGCAAACGGTATACTTTCTGCACTTCACGGAGCAAATACATCTGCACGCCCAAAGGTCCTTTCACTCGCAGTAAATCATGTGGATTAATGGAGCCCTCCGTCAATTCCTGTCCTGCTTCTACCACATCGCCGCTACTTACTTTCAAACGAGCGCCATATGGTACCGCATAGACTTTTGCTTCGCCATTATCCTCGGTGATGGTAATTTCTTTTCTATTTTTGATATCCTGAATTTGTACTGCGCCAGCAGCTTCAGCAATAATTGCCTGGCCTTTCGGTTTTCTTGCTTCAAACAACTCTTCAACACGAGGAAGACCTTGTGTGATATCGTCCCCAGCAACCCCGCCAGTATGGAAAGTGCGCATGGTCAGCTGTGTACCAGGTTCACCGATGGACTGCGCGGCAATGATACCAACAGCTTCCCCGATATCCACATGACCGCCGGTAGCCAGATTGCGTCCATAACACTTACGGCAAATACCATAACGGCTCTTACAGGTTAATGCGCTACGAATTACAACCTGGGTCACACCAGCATTTTGAATTACGGCAGCCATATCATCCGTAATTTCTTCATTGGCATCAACTAAAACTTCTCCTGTTTCCGGATGGATTACCGGCTCCAATGCATATCGACCGGCAATGCGTTCTTCCAGTGGTTCAATAACTTCATTACCGCTCTTGATTGCTTCTACCAACAAACCTTTGTCTGTGTGACAATCATCCTCACGCACAATTACTTCCTGCGCTACATCCACCAGACGTCTGGTCAAATAGCCTGAGTCGGCAGTACGCAGAGCCGTATCTGTCAACCCTTTACGAGCCCCATGAGAGGAAATAAAGTATTCCTGTACATTCAAACCTTCACGGAAGTTTGCCTTAATCGGTAATTCAATAGTACGGCCAGTAGAGTCTGCCATCAAACCACGCATCCCTGCCAGCTGACGAATCTGCTGGTTATTACCACGGGCACCAGAAGTAGCCATCATGTTAATATTATTAAATTTATCCAGGTTTTGCAGCAACGCATCCGTTACATCTTTTGTGGCCTTATTCCAAACCTTGATTACCAGATTGTAACGTTCTTCTTCTGTAATTAAGCCCCGTCTGAATTTCTGCTCAATCCGTTCTACCTCTGCATCGGATGCAGCCAAAATATCCACTTTTTCATCTGGAACAATAATATCACTGAACGCAACAGTAAACCCTGCCTGTGTGGAATATTTATAGCCTTGTGCTTTAATCCCATCCAGCATATTTGCAGTAGCGGAGGCGCCTAATTTCTTATAACACTTTGCTACAATTTTACCCAGACCTTTTTTGCCTACTGTCTCATTGATATAACCAACTTCTTTTGGAATTACACTGTTAAAAATCACCCGGCCTACTGTCGTTTCTAAACGGCTACCGTCAGGCTGACGAATCAATACTTTAGCCTGTAAGTGTACTTCCCCCGCATCATATGCCAATAATGCTTCTGTATCGTCTTTAAATATTTTCCCTTCGCCCAAAGCGCCATCACGGTCAATGGTCAGATAATAGGAACCCAAAATCATATCCTGTGTTGGTGTGGTAACCGGTTTCCCATCCTTTGGATTTAAAATATTATTAGCAGCCAACATCAGAATGCGAGCTTCTGCCTGCGCTTCCGCTGACAACGGCACATGGATTGCCATCTGGTCACCATCGAAATCGGCATTATACGCAGTACATACCAAAGGATGCAACCGTAAAGCACGCCCTTCTACCAGCACTGGTTCAAAAGCCTGAATCCCCAATCTATGCAAAGTAGGTGCACGGTTCAGCAGTACAGGATGATCTTTTATTACATCTTCCAAAACATCCCATACTTCAGGTTTTAAACGCTCTACCATACGCTTTGCACTTTTTATATTATGGGCATAGCCTTCATTTACCAGTTTCTTCATGACAAAAGGTTTAAACAACTCTATCGCCATTTCCTTTGGTAAACCACACTGGTGCATTTTCAGTTCTGGTCCTACCACGATAACAGAACGTCCAGAATAATCTACACGTTTCCCCAACAGGTTCTGACGGAAACGACCTTGTTTCCCTTTCAGCATATCGCTCAACGATTTCAACGGACGATTGCCAGGACCGGTTACTGGTCTGCCTCGGCGTCCATTATCAATCAAAGCGTCTACAGCTTCCTGCAGCATTCTTTTCTCGTTGCGCACAATAATATCTGGTGCGCCCAAATCTAATAACCGTTTCAAACGATTGTTACGGTTAATGACACGACGATACAAATCATTTAAATCAGAAGTGGCAAAACGTCCGCCATCCAGCTGCACCATAGGACGAATTTCTGGCGGAATTACCGGCAGCACATCCAGAATCATCCAGCTGGGCTTGTTATTTGACTTCAAAAATGCTTCTACAACTTCTAATCGTCTTACGGCTTTAATATTTCTCTGACCAGTTGTAGTCCGAATCTCCTCTTTCAATTCATCATACAGCTTTTCTAGATCCATATCTTCCAGCAATTCTTTAATCGCTTCTGCACCAATGCCAGCACGGAATCCGTTCCCATATTTCTCACGGTTATCCCGATATTCGCTTTCTGTCAGCAAAGACATCTTTTCTAACGGAGTATCTCCGCCATCTAATACAATGTAGGACACAAAATAAATTACTTTTTCCAGCTGACGCGGAGAAATATTTAATAATAGACCCATTCTGCTGGGAATTCCTTTAAAATACCAGATATGAGAACATGGTGCCGCTAATTCAATATGCCCCAAGCGTTCTCTTCTTACCTTGGAACGTGTAACTTCTACACCACAGCGGTCGCATACAACACCTTTATAGCGAATCCGCTTATATTTTCCGCAGTTACATTCCCAGTCCTTAGTCGGCCCGAAAATGCGCTCACAAAACAAACCGTCCCGTTCCGGTTTTAATGTACGATAGTTAATCGTTTCCGGTTTTTTTACTTCACCACTGGACCATTCTCTAATCTGCTCCGGCGAAGCCAAACCAATCCTCATTCGGTCAAAATTATTAACATCTAACAAAGGGCTCTCTCCCTTCCTATAATCTGTTTCTATTAGAATTCATCATCTAAAATGAAATCTCCGACGTCTTCCAAATCATCTGTTACATCAAAATCCAGATCCAAATTCATATCTTCCTCTAACAGATCTTCATCTGGTTCGGCGTCTTCTTCCAACTCACCATCAGCATTTTCAATCAAGAAGTTGTTGAAAGCTCCTGGCTCTTCGGCATTTTCCTTACCCTTTTCTGCTGGCAATTCAATGCCTAGTTCTTTTGCAGTTTCTGCAATATCATCATCATCTTCGCCGATTTCAATTTCTTCGTCGTTTTCATTTAGAATCTTAACATCAAGACACAGACTCTGCAGCTCTTTTATTAATACCTTGAAAGATTCCGGCACACCAGGCTCCGGCACATTTTCACCTTTTACGATAGCTTCGTATGTTTTCACACGGCCCACGATATCATCAGATTTTACTGTTAGGATTTCCTGCAGAGTATACGCAGCACCATAAGCTTCCAGCGCCCACACTTCCATTTCACCAAAGCGCTGACCACCGAACTGTGCCTTACCGCCTAACGGCTGTTGAGTAACTAAAGAATACGGACCTGTAGAACGAGCATGAATTTTATCATCAACCAAATGTGCCAATTTCAAATAATACATATAACCAACCGTTACCGGATTATCGAAGGGCAACCCAGTACGGCCATCACGTACTGTAAATTTACCGGATAGCGGATATTTCATCTCACTTGCTTCGTCAGCGCGCTGCAGCATATCCAAGATGTCTTGTTCCGATGCACCATCAAAGACTGGCGTTGCCAAGTGTAGTCCCAGTGCTTTGGCAGCCATACCCAAATGGACTTCCAATACCTGACCGATATTCATACGGGATGGCACCCCTAATGGATTTAACACAATTTCAACCGGTGTTCCATCTTCCAAAAATGGCATATCACACTCAGGCAAGATACGGGACACGACACCTTTATTTCCATGACGGCCTGCCATTTTGTCCCCTTGAGAAATTTTTCTCTTCTGTGCAATATAACAACGTACTACCTGATTTACACCTGGAGAAAGATCGTCGCCATTCTCCGCTGTAAATATTTTTACATCAACAATAATACCCTGCTCCCCATGAGGCACACGCAGAGAAGTATCACGCACTTCACGGGCCTTTTCTCCAAAAATAGCACGCAGCAGGCGTTCCTCCGCTGTCAGTTCTGTTTCTCCTTTTGGAGTTACTTTGCCGACCAGAATATCCCCTGGTCGCACTTCTGCACCAACACGGATAATACCCCGTTCATCTAGATTTTTCAAAACTTCTTCCCCTACATTCGGGATATCGCGTGTGATTTCTTCCGGCCCCAACTTTGTATCACGGGCATCGCATTCATATTCTTCAATATGAATTGATGTATAATAATCTTCTTTTACCAGTTTTTCGCTTAATAAAACAGCATCCTCGTAGTTATAACCTTCCCAGTTCATAAAAGCAATCAGCACATTACGTCCCAACGCCAACTCACCATGGTCTGTAGACGGGCCGTCTGCCAAGATGGCACCAGCTTCCACATATTGACCTTTTTTTACCAAAGGTTTTTGATTTATACAGCTGCCCTGGTTTGAACGTTCAAATTTTGTCAGTTTATAACGGTCTTTATTGCCATCTAAACGTTTTACTACAATTTCACGAGCAGATACATAATCTACTGTACCGGCATTTTCTGCAATAATCATAACGCCAGAGTCGTATGCTGCACGATACTCCATCCCTGTTCCTACATACGGCGCATCAGTTTTCAGCAAAGGAACTGCCTGACGCTGCATGTTTGCACCCATCAAAGCACGGTTCGCGTCATCATGTTCCAAGAACGGAATCATCGCGGTTGCAATGGATACTACCTGTTTTGGCGATACGTCCATATAGTCAACCTGCGTACTGTCAACCACAACATTGGCGTGTCCATACCGGGCATTTACTTTTTTCTCAGCGAAACGACCATCTTCATCTAACGGAGAGTTCGCCTGTGCTACAATGTATTTATCTTCTTCATCTGCCGTCAAATACTCAATTGTTTCTGTCACAATCCCTGTTTCCTTATCTACTCTGCGATAAGGAGATTCAATAAAACCATACTCATTAATTTTAGCATAGGTACTTAAGGAGTTAATCAATCCAATGTTAGGGCCTTCCGGTGTCTCAATAGGACACATACGACCATAATGAGACGGATGTACGTCACGCACCTCAAATCCGGCACGTTCACGGCTCAAGCCGCCAGGTCCCAATGCGCTCAATCTTCTTTTATGGGTCAATTCACTCAGTGGATTAATTTGGTCCATAAACTGAGACAACTGGCTGGAGCCAAAAAACTCTTTAATTGCGGCAACCACAGGACGGATATTAATCAATCCCTGCGGTGTAACATTTTCAGCGTCCTGAATGGTCATTCTTTCGCGAACAACTCGTTCCATACGGGTTAATCCAATGCGGAATTGATTTTGCAGTAACTCGCCCACACAACGAATACGACGATTACCTAAATGGTCAATATCATCGGCACTGTGTCCTTCTACGCCTTTAATCAAATCTAATAAATATCGAACTGTCTCAATAATATCTTCGTGAGTAATAACCTTTTTTGCAGGATCCACATGTAATCCTAACTTTTTATTTACTTTATAACGGCCTACTTTTGCAAAATCATAACGTTTTGGGTCAAAGAAAAGAGAATTTAGCAAGGTTCTAGCATTTTCCACTGTTGGTGGATCCCCAGGACGCAAACGTTTGTAGATTTCAACAAGCGCTTCCCCTTCTGTTTCCGTGTGATCTCTCTCTAATGTCATACGAATATGGTCGTCATTATCGAACAATTCTAAAATCTGACCGTTGCTGGAATAGCCTAACGCACGCAACAAAACAGTAGCTGGTAACTTTCTGGTCCGGTCTATCCGCACAAAAAGATTGTCATTTGTATCTGTTTCAAATTCCAACCACGCTCCGCGGTTTGGAATAATTGTTGCAGCATACAGTTTTTTCCCTGTTTGGTCAATCGTTTCTGAATAATATACACCTGGAGAACGTACCAACTGACTGACAATGACACGTTCTGCGCCATTAATAATGAAGGTGCCTTTTGTGGTCATGATTGGAAAGTCTCCCATGAACACTTCTTGTTCCTTCACTTCCCCTGTTTCTTTGTTGATCAGACGAACTTTTAAGCGTAAGGGGGCAGCATAAGTGGCGTCTCGCTCCTTGCATTCATCCACATCATATTTAGGCTCGCCCAAACTGTAATCTACAAATTCCAAAACCAAATTTCCGGTAAAATCCTGAATTGGAGAAACCTCTGAAAAAGTCTCTTTCAATCCCTCTTCCAGAAATGACTTATAGGAATTACGTTGAACTTCAATCAAATTAGGCATTACCATAATCTCATTGATTTTCGCAAAGCTATGCCTTTCTCTTAGTGCATGTGTCATATTGACCAATGCTCCTCACCCCTTAAAGTTTTTTAATCAACGTTTCTATTCCAAAGAGTAAAACAGTTTTTGTCTAACTCTTGAATAAATTAAGCAAAGCAAGGAGAATCCCTTGCTGAATAAAGTTATACCAGATTAGTTTTTCCAAAAAGAACCTATTTTATTCTTTGCAAAATCCATCCAGTTTATTATTAGTCATATTTACATATAGTATCACAATCTATGTAATTTGTAAATCATTTTTTTAATAT
>DKVF01000036.1 GCA_002491065.1 Peptococcaceae bacterium UBA7185 | reverse complement strand
GGCAGACGCACAGGACTTAAAATCCTGCGGAGGTAATACTCCGTACCGGTTCGACCCCGGTTTCCGGCATAGAAAAACCCGAAAGAGAAATGTTCTCTTTCGGGTTTTTGTTTTGCAAAAATATTTTTAAGAATAAATGTTCTATTTTATTAAGAAATATGCTATACTGAGTTCATAAAATATATAGTTAAGGAGATTGCTATGGCAGCGAAACACACAAAACCTTTATTCAAAAAACGTCGTCGGCGTAAAAAACAAAAATGGCAGAATCTTTCTAAGTGGTTTATCGTTCTGGTGATTGGGTTGTTGGGATTGGCAGGATATCAACTGGACTTTCTGCCCGTTGCATCCAACTATGCTGGTCAGGTACCGGACGGTGTAAGAGAGTATGAAAACGCGGCATATCTTGTCGTCAATGAGAATGTCCCTGAATTTGATGGATCTGCCCTATCAACGGAGGCTTATGAGCGTTACAGCGAACTGGATGATTTGGGCCGCTGCGGCGCAGTAATGGCAAACATTGGGCAAGAGCTGATGCCGCAGGAAGAGCGGGGCGCAATCGGTCAGGTAAAGCCCAGCGGCTGGCAGACAGTACGGTATGATATTGTAGACGGAAACTATCTTTACAATCGCTGTCACCTTATCGGGTATCAATTAACCGGCGAAAATGCCAATAAACAAAACCTTATCACAGGTACCCGATATTTGAATGTGGAGGGCATGCTGCCCTTTGAGGATTTGGTGGCCGATTACATTAAATATACAGGGAATCATGTATTGTATCGGGTGACGCCGGTTTTTGAAGGAGAAAATCTGTTGGCCAGCGGTGTACAGATGGAGGCGATGTCTGTAGAGGATCATGGGCAAGGCGTTTGTTTCAATGTATACGTGCCTAATGTACAGCCCGGTATTTGCATTGATTATGCCACTGGCCAAAGCTGGCTTGAAGAAACCAGCTAACAGGGCAAGGATAACAGATATTGCTGAAGGTCGCTAACAGTGTCGGCGAGATAGATGGCGCCGCTGTTCTCCAGTTCACCGGGTGCGGCAAATCCGAAACGAACTCCTACACAGGCGATTCCTAACTCGGCGGCACCGCGCACATCATAGATGCGATCACCAACCATGACGACTTGTTGGATGGGGGGATTGCCCAGCTGCTGTAAAACTGTGGAAATGACTTCTTTTTTCTCTACACGGCTACCGTCTAGATTACTGCCTTCGATAACCTGAAAATATTGAGCAAGCTGAAAGTGTTCTAAGATTTGCCGCACGAACACGGTAGGCTTAGAGGAGGCAACTGCTAAAATTTTTCCTTGCTTTTGCAGTGCTTGCAGCATAGTTGGAATCCCAAGATAGAGGGCATTTTCAAACAGGCCCGTTGTGCTGAAACGTTCCCGATATTTTTCAACGGCTGTAATGGCTTGATCTTCACTGAATTGATAAAAATCAATAAAAGATTGCCGCAATGGCGGACCGATAAATGGAGTCAGACGATCAAGATCAGGTTCTTCAATACCGAAAGCGCGCAGTGCGTATTGTACACATTTTGTGATGCCTTCCTTAGGATTGGTCAATGTACCATCTAAATCAAATAATAAATAAGAATTCATGAGTGCTTTTCCTTCCATTAAAATTTCTCTAAATATTAATATATCTTATTTTCTCTATTTTGACTATCCCCAAAAAGATAATTCATGCTATACTGGTAAAAATTTGAGAATATGCTTTATAGAAAGAGGAGGCAAATGATGAATTTTTTAGGACTGATTATCAGTGTGGCAGTTTTTTTACTGATTGGAGTGTTTCACCCTATTGTTATTAAATGCGAATATTACTTTTCGGAAAAAGTTTGGCCGGTTTTTCTTGCAGCAGGGATTGTGAGTGTAATCTGTTCTCTTTTAGTGCAAAATACGATAGGTTCGTCGCTGTTAGGCGCTCTGGGATGCTCATTTTTTTGGAGTATTGGGGAATTAAAAGAGCAGAGGAAACGGGTAGAACGGGGTTGGTTTCCGAAAAACCCTAAGCGTAAATATGAGTAACAGCTAAAACACGTTTTTCCGTCTTCTTACGGAAAAACGTGTTTTAGCTTGTGAGGTTATTTTTTGTCAATTTGAGGTAAAGCGAAATGATAAACCGCATCATAGGATTCTAATTCCGCCTCGGATTGGGGCGGCGTGGGAATCAGACCAGTACAATCTGTGGAAGAACTGGCATTGTTCAGATCGTAACGGTATTGGTCTGGGTTATCGTTGATTTTTTTCATTGTACACACTCCTTTATACCAATTTGCAGTATTTTTTGCTTTTCTGCATTTTATATTCCTGAAAAAGCAAAAACATTTTTCAGAAATATGTGGATTGCAAAACAGTGCACATGTATAGTTATCAGAGTGTGCAGCAAACTTTACCGCTGATTGCAAGAGAAAACTTTTAATGCATGGTGCGGAATAAGCCTGTTACTTTGCCGGCCAATTCCACTTCTGTCACATAAATCGGCTCCATAGCATCGTTTTCCGGCTGCAGACGAATACGGCCTTTTTCCCGATAAAACGTTTTTACGGTGGCTTCATCGCCAATTACAGCCACGACGATATCTCCATTGTTTGCCACTTTCTGTGGAGTGACAATCAGCAAATCGCCGTCAAAAATCCCTGCATTGATCATACTGTCGCCTTTTACGCGCAGCATAAAAGAATTATTATTGCGAATCAGATGCATGGGAAAGGTGATTGTATCCTCTATATTCTGGCTGGCTAAAATGGGTGTACCGGCGGCAACAGAGCCAATAATAGGCACATTTATCATTTCATCGAACGGCTTATCTTCTTCATAAAAGACATCCATCTCATCATTGGTCTTTAAAATCATGATTGCTCTTGGTTTGGTAGGGTCTCGACGGATGTAGCCCTTTTGTTCCAATTGTGTGAGATGATTGTGTACAGTGGAACTGGATTGGAGTCCTACTGCTTCTCCGATTTCCCGCACTGATGGCGGATACCCTTTTAAATTAATTTGTCTTACAATGTAGTCCAAAATTTCAGCTTGCCGTTTGCTGAGTCCCTTTTCTTTTGTTCTCATACTGTGTGCCCCTATCTATCATAACAATTAAAATAAGAATTTGAATGTAAATACATATTTATTATATAATAAAA
>DKVF01000072.1:3108-4286 GCA_002491065.1 Peptococcaceae bacterium UBA7185 | reverse complement strand
GAAATTAATACAGGCAGGCCAGAGCTTGCAGGAGATGCGTACGCAGATGGAGCGTGTAGAAGATGTGATGGAATATCCGCAGGATGTACGTTATACCTATGGTAATTCGGACACGGAAAGTGTCAATTATGCGAAGCTTTCGGGAAAAATTGAGATGAAGAACGTTACGTTCGGTTACTCAAGGCTCGCGCCGCCGTTAATCAAGGATTTTAACCTTACGCTGGAGCAGGGCAGCCGGGTTGCTTTTGTGGGCGCGTCCGGCTGTGGGAAATCTACATTGTCAAAGCTGGTTTCCGGCCTCTATCAGCCATGGGAGGGTGAAATATTATTTGATGGAAAGCCTTTTGATTCGATTGAACCATATATTTTTTCAGGTTCGCTTGCTGTTGTTGACCAGGATATTATTCTTTTTGAGGATACCATTGCGAACAATATTAAGATGTGGGATCATTCCATTGAGGATTTTGAAATGATTCTGGCGGCAAGGGACGCGCAGCTTCATGAAGATATCATGCAGCGCGACGGAGGATACCAGTACAAAATTATTGAAGGCGGTAAGGATTTTTCCGGAGGCCAGAGACAGCGTATAGAGATTGCGCGGGTGCTGGCGCAGGATCCTACCATCATCATATTGGATGAGGCGACAAGTGCACTTGACGCAAAGACAGAATATGAGGTCGTCAAGTCGATTAAGAACCGGGGGATAACATGTATTGTCGTTGCGCACAGACTTTCTACAATACGGGATTGTGACGAGATTATTGTCATGGACAATGGAAGAGTTGTAGAACGCGGCACACATGAGCAATTATATGCTGCAGGGGGACTTTATACAAAGCTTGTCAGCAGTGAATAGGAGGCAGAGCAGCTATGGGATGGTTTGAAGGCCAGATAAAGCAGCGTATGGAATATGACGATGATGCGTTCCAGGAAGCATTTGTGAAGATGGCAGGGGCGGTCATGGGAGAAAAAGTGACGGCGGCATTAGAAAATGACAGGCAGCAGGCCCAGAATGCCATGGATGAAATCTTGAAATTCTACCATGTTAAAATCCGTGAATTTCCTGAACATCTGCAGGGAATGAATGAACAGCTTGAGTATCTGCTGCGTCCTACGGGCATTATGCGGCGTACGGTCAAGCTGGAAAAGGGATGGTACAAAGATGCCACAGGACCATT
>DKVF01000072.1:0-2770 GCA_002491065.1 Peptococcaceae bacterium UBA7185 | reverse complement strand
ATCCGGTTATCGTTTTTTGGATGCGGACACAGGCAGATGGATGCGGGTGAATCGCAGGAACGAAGATTATTTTGAGGAAGAGGCAATTTGTTTTTATAAGCCTTTGCCGCTTCGCAAGGTAAGTTATGGGGATTTTTTCAAATATGCCCTGAATACCTTATCTGCATGGGATGTGGCATTTGTTGCAGCCGCAGTGCTTGTTGTGACCCTTGTGGGGCTTCTTCCGGCGAAATTGAATTACATAATATTTTCTCTTGTCATTCCCTCAGGCAGTATCAGGCTTTTGTATACGATGGCGTGGTTTATGATATGTGTGCTTGGGGCGTCGGTACTCTTAGGAGCGGTAAAGACGTTATGTATGGCAAGGATAAAGGCAAAAATGGGTATGTCCGTACAGTCGGCAGTGATGATGCGCGTACTGTCGCTGCCGGCGTCATTTTTTAAAGGTTACAATGCAGGAGAACTGGCAAGCAGGGTACAGAAAGCGGATGTGCTCTGTACGCTTACTGCGGACGCAGTACTTTCTACAGGGCTGACTTCTGTATTTTCACTGATATATATTACGCAGATTTTCCGTTATGCCCCAGCATTGTGTATTCCGGCGGTTGTGGTTATGGCGCTTACTCTTTTTATATCTGTTGTATCTTCATTTGTACAGATTAATGTGCTGAGAAAGCAGATGGAGTTTCAGGCAAAGGAAAAAGGCGTTAGTTATGGCCTGATTGCGGGTGTGCAGAAAATCCGGCTTTCCGGGGCGGAGAAACGTGCATTTTCCAAGTGGGCGGGGATTTATGCGAAGGAAGCGGCCATGAATTGGAATCCCCCATTATTTTTGAAATTGACCAGTGTAATTACCCTTGCCATTTCTTCTATTGGCACGATAGTAATGTACTGGGCGGCAATCAAAAGTGGTGTAAGTACAGCGGATTATTATGCGTTCCAGACAGCATACGGGATGGTGAGCGGGGCATTTCAGACGCTTTCTTCGGCAGCGTTGACAGTGGCGCAGATAAAACCTGTGATGGAAATGCTGCGCCCTGTGCTTGACGAGACGCCGGAGGTATCCGGGGACAAGCAGGTAGTGACACGGCTTTCCGGCGGCATAGAGCTAAACAATGTTCTATTCCGGTATAACGATTCCATGCCGTATGTCATTGACAATTTGTCATTGAAAATAAGGCCGGGGGAGTATGTAGCAATTGTGGGGGCGACAGGATGCGGAAAATCTACGCTTATGCGCCTGCTGTTAGGATTTGAAATGCCGGAGAAAGGAGCGATTTACTATGATGGGAAGGATTTGGCTAAGATTGACTTGAAATCCCTGCGCCGCAGGGTTGGAGTGGTGCTGCAGGATGGCAAGCTTTTTTCCGGTGATATTTTCTCAAATATTGTGATTTCTGCGCCGTGGCTGACTTTGGATGATGCATGGGAGGCGGCAGAAATGTCTGGAATTGCCACAGATATCCGGCGTATGCCAATGGGAATGCATACGGTAATTTCGGAAGGCGGAGGAGGTATTTCAGGCGGACAGCGTCAGCGGCTGTTGATTGCGCGCGCGGTAGCGCCTAAGCCGAAAATCCTGATGTTTGATGAAGCGACAAGTGCGCTTGATAACCTGACGCAAAAACAGGTTTCGGAAGCTCTGGATAACTTAAAATGTACGAGGGTTGTAATTGCACACAGGCTTTCAACGATACGGCAGTGTGACCGGATTATTGTACTGCAGGACGGAAAGATTATTGAAGACGGGAAATATGCAGAATTATTAGAGTTAAACGGCTACTTTGCACAGCTTGTGGCGAGACAGCAGGCGGAGTAAAAATTTTTAAAATAATCTTGGCGCTCGTTTGAAGTGAAGCGTATCAATAAATAGATTAGGCAGTGGGAGGTCCGGGAAAGGCGGGGAATACAGATGGAAGAAAAACTTATATTTTTATTAGATTATCAGCGTTTCCAGAGAAACCAAAGAATAGAGGAGATGCTGCAGGAACTGGAAGGCAGGTATGGGGAAGAGCTGACAGAGGAAAACCTCTCACTGGTTAATGCCGCCGGTGAGGCGTGGCATAGTGGAGGGCAGGAATGTAAGCTTATGGAGGAGTGGCATGAAAAATAATGAGTTGCTCCAGGAACTTTATCAGTGCTTTTCAGGCAAGGTGGAAGCTTACATACGAAGCCGGGTGGAAACTCCTCAGGATGTGGAGGATATGGTATCGCAGGTGTTTTTGAAGGTATGCCAGAATATTGATAGTTTTTCCGAGGAAAAAGCGGCGCATTCTACCTGGATTTATGCAATTACCCACAATGTGGTCATCGACTATTACAGGAAAAGGGGACGGGATTTATCCATGAAGTTATGTGAGGAATTGCCACAACTGCCGGAACAGGACAGAAACCTGGAGAGAATTTTGAGGGAAGAGTCTTTGGATGCGCTTGCAAATGCACTGGAAAACCTGGAAGAGCGCGAGCGTGACCTGGTGCTCCTGCACTATTACAAAAATAAGAGCCTGAAAGAAATTGCAGTAATAATGGGAATGTCATACAGTAACACCCGTGTGATACATAAGAAGGCGCTTGGCAGGATGAGAAAATGGCTGGAACAGGATTAAAAAAAGGCTGCTATACGAAGTCAACGCAAAGACAAATGCGTTTACTATATAAAATAAGAACAAATAAATTGTAAAAGAAAGGAGAAAAAGACATGAAGAGATTATTGGAGGAAATGGAAAAAAACCAGGAGCTGAAGGCGAAAATTGAGGAGCTGGATAAAAAT
>DKVF01000088.1 GCA_002491065.1 Peptococcaceae bacterium UBA7185 | reverse complement strand
TACAGACTTTTTTTCACAGACTCGCCTAAAATTCTTTTGGATTCTATATAACAAAAAGCCATCTGCCTACAGTGTTTCTCAACTGTAAACAGATGGCTTTTCCATTGCTGCAAATTTTTTCAGGGACATTCAGTTCTTCTGTATTTCTCACTGGAGAATCATTTTTTATTGCTTCGTTTCGGTTTGGGCAGCGGCAAGTCTGCATACAACACACGAAACAAACCGGTTAAATATTCTTTATCATCCACCAGCAACATCTCTTTTGCCCCTTTATAGGGCACTTCACAGGAAGCTGTCGGCATATAGGCAATTGCTGCCCTTGTTGGCTTTACAAGCAATCGGTTATCATAAATACCGCCGATCACTTTTCCACGGTAGTAGAGAATATATTCTCCCATCATGGCACGATAGGTAACATCCTCCAACTCAGACAGCTGCTCTAAAATAAATTGTAAATATTCTTTGCTTGATGCCATATTCCCTCTCACTTCCCACTTTATCTACAGGAAACCCAAATAGGTTTGTTTAAAATCCCAGCGTTTCCCCTACCAAAATGACTTTGATCCGCCCTGCCGGTTTACAACGGCGCGTGCGCACAATCTGGTTGCAAATACAGTCAGGAGAATTGCAGTCGTGACAGATTCCGTCTACCTTACAGGGCGTCTTAATTTCAAAACGCTGTGCATTCACCGGCGCCGCCTCTGTTCTGGCTCGATTGGCTGCATCCATCACTGTGCGGGTCAGTTTATTCATGCCCGCAATTACAATCACATTGTCCGGCCCATAAATCATCGCCGCAACACGGTTGCCATTGCCGTCTACATTCACCAGTTCACCATCCTCCGTGATGGCATTGGTGCCTGTCAAATACACATCACAGGTCAGCGCCTGTTTCATGATCGCTACCCGCTCTTCCGGAGTGCTTGCCTGATCCCGATCCAGCACATGATACTTGCCCTGCTTTACCGCATCCAACAAGCCAATCTCCTCTGCCGATGTACATCCGCCCCAGCTCACCGTGCTGCCTTCAGGAATCAAGGCCAATGCCTGCTGCAGCGCCTCCTCCGCTGTAGCACAATAATAGGCTGCAAATCCTCTTTTTTCTAAATTTTCCCGTACTTTTTCTCCAGCCTTCTGATTTCGTACCACTCTCACATCTTTCACCATACGCAACCTCCTAAAATATAGTTATTTTTTATAATACTCATTATAACACGCTGCCCCTTTGAGGAAAAGACAAAACTCCTTGTCTTTCTATCCATGGCAAATCTCCAGCAAGAAAAGGCTTTCAAAAGCCGCGTCTTTCCTGCGCCTCCGCCGCATATATATGAAAAGAAATCTCCCAAGGAGGAATTCAATCCCGTTATGCGCATACTTGTTCTCTTACTGCTGCAAACGGCAGCGCTGCTCTGTTTTTGGTATTATTGCTTCCGCCATCCTGCATGGCACAGAGGTTGGTGCTGCAAGCTCTTTCTGTTTCTGCTGCCTTTTGCCTTTGGCTGTTTGCTTTTATGGCTGGATCTGCATTTCATTTCTGTTGCTGCACTACGCAGCTGGCATGATGCTTTTTGTTGTTTCAGCACCATCACCGCCCTCTTGCTGCTTCCCCAGTGGTATAAGCTGATGTGGCTGGCGCTGTTGGCGCTTCCTGTACAGCAAATCAACGAGAATGTCAAGCTCATGTTTACCATTTTATTTTCCATTGTGATGATGCTGGCCGTCATCTTCTTTTTCACACTGTATTTTCTCTGGCTGGACAGTTTATCCGGCTATACTCAGGGTTTGCGCAGCGCCTTTCTCAATTTCCAGCCGGTGCTTCTTGATTTTCCCACTGCCTTCTATTTCAGTTTTTCCTGTTACTTTTCTCTGGGCTTCGGCGCATACTATCCTTATGGCCACTGGTTTTATCTCCTGGTCTTTTTTGAATGCCTGATTTCACTGCTAAATAACGGCATTATCATCATTTACGCATTCAATTTTCTTTTTAGCCACAACGAACCATGATAAGCAAGTGCAATCATTCCGAAATCTGCAGGATTTCCAATAATTCTTCGCGGCTCAAATTAGGGGGCATCATTCCGTCAACGCCCATGATAGAGGTACTCAACGCCGCCTTCTGCATTTGCAGCTCATAAATCTTTTCTTCCAATGTATCTTTGGTGATCAGCTTAAAAACCGTTACCGCTTTTTTCTGGCCCATACGGTAGGCGCGGTCTGTGGCCTGATTCTGCGCCGCAGCATTCCACCAAGGATCCACATGGATCACCACATTGGCAGCTGTCAAATTTAATCCCGTGCCGCCAGCCTTCAAAGAAATCAAAAAGACCTTTGCTTCGTCCGTCTCATTAAAGCGCTGCACCAATTCACTTCGCTTATTTTGGGGAGTTGTGCCGACCAAAAGATAGTTCTCAATCTCCATCTGATTCAGCTGCTCCTTGATGCGATTCAGAAAAGCAGTAAACTGTGAGAACACCAACACCTTGCTGCCGCCCTGTATTACATTGCGAATTAATTCCAAACAAGTTTCCATCTTCGCCGATCCGCCCTGGTAATCCTCATACAACAGTGCCGGGTCGCAGCACAGCTGCCGCAGTCTAATCAATTCGGCCAGAACTTCCAGCCGTTCATTCTGTTTTCCCACATTCTTTTTACTTTTCAAATTATCCAGAACATTTTGCAGATTGGCAATATAAATTTCACGCTGCGCCGGCTCCATTTTTGAATAGACAATGGTCTCTACCTTCTCTGGCAGTTCCTTCAATACATCCTGCTTTAGCCGCCGCAGCATGAAGGGCTGCACAATTTTTTTCAACTGTTCCAGCGCCACATCATCCCTTTTTTGTACAATAGGAACCTCATAGCGCTCGCGAAATTCTTCATATTTTCCCAAAAGCCCCGGCATGATAAAATCAAAAATACTCCAAAGCTCCGATAATTGATTCTCGATAGGCGTACCCGTCAAAGCAAAGCGACAACTTGCTGCGATTGATTTCACTGCTTTGCTCACTTTCGTATGATGATTCTTAATATTCTGCGCTTCGTCAATCACAAAAAAAGAAAAGCTTCGTTCACGATACTGCTCTGCATCCCGTTTCAACAACTCATAAGAAACCAAAAATACGTCGATATCCTTTTTTTCCATAAGTTTTTGACGTTCAGCCACACTGACAGACAAGCTGCAAACATGTAATGTCGGTGCAAAGCGCCGAATTTCACTTTCCCAGTTATATACCAGGGAAGCCGGCGCGACGATAAGTGCCGGCACCTCCCGTAATTTTTCTCGATTGGCCAATAACAGCGCAATGATCTGTACGGTCTTGCCTAATCCCATATCATCAGCTAGTATTCCACCAAAGCTCATACAGCTCATGGTCATCAGCCACCGATACCCTACTTCCTGATAATGCCGCAAGGTAGTCTGCAAACCCGCAGGCACCTCATCATCGCTGTCCTCATAATTTTTCAGGTTCCGCATTAAGATTCGGAAATCCAACTCCCGCTGCACAGTGAGTGTTTCGTCGCTTTCCCGCAAAATTTGGTCTACATAGTAAGCCTTATACACCGGCACACGCACTCTGCCCTGCCGCAAATCCTCCTCTGTCAAATTCAAGCCCTCGGCCAATTCTGCCAAAGTCGCCAAAGAACCACTGTCCAACTGCAAAAAATTTCCGTTGCCCATGCGGTAATACTTACGACGCTGTCGATAGTTGCGCAATAGCTCCTGAATCTCCCACTGCGTCAAACGTTCCGCGTCAATATTCAAGTTCAGCAGACCGCCGTCTATCCGCACACCAATACGCAGCTTAGGCTGCTGCTGTACCTGAATACGCTCCATCTGTTCCGAGAGATACAACTCCGCTGCCTGGCTGATTTCATTCACGCCCTCCGTGAGCAGTTGATACAAACGTTCCTCGTCTCTGCAAGAAAAATACAATTCGCCGCAGCTGTTCCAGGCAGGAAAATATTTTTCTAGTAAAAAACGCATTTCATACTCCTGCTCTGCATTTCTCATTATATTGTCCGGCACTTTATCCGTCAGCAAAAATTTATGTTCTCCATAACAAGCCTCTGTTTTACAGAGAATCTGCATACCATCATCATCCAAATACACACGGAACTTACAGGATTCTGTCAGGTATTCTTCCAATCTGCCTACGTTGATGCCGCTGCATTTTACCAGGGCAGGCAACAGTTTGTAGCAAAAAGCTTTCACATCCCTCTCGGCGATATAATAAGTTTCCTCCTGCCGTACATTGGCCAGATCACAAAATTCTCTCACAGAAGCAGCATATTCCGCTGAACAGAAGATAAATTTCCGCGGCAGTACCAAACAATGCTGACTGCCGTCGGAGAGCAGCTGCATCTGCGGCAACACCAGCTGCAATCCATCTTCTTCATCCATAAGCTGAATAGGCAGCATCACACTATTCTGCTTCCTAATCTGATATGGCTGTGGTGTTCCTGAAGTCATATCCACATCAATCTTTTGCTCAGGCACGAGCTGCAGCAGTCGGAACAAATTAGCATTCGTTAGAGGGATCTCCCGTTTTGAACTTCCTGTACTATAATAATAATTAGATATTTTTTGACGGAAATAATGCTCCATTCCAATATACTCTGTGATAAAATCCACTAGTGGCAGCGAATCCGGCGCAAAAGCAGAACGAATATGCAAAAACTCCAGCTTTTTCCCATAACTCACAAAGGCTTCCTGCTCCATATCCTGCACAAACTGACTGACGTCCCGCAGCACATAAAATTGAACCGATGTTCCAATCCGAAAGCTAACCGACCAATGCCCATCCAATAAACTGTAATGCAGTAAAGGCATCAGCTGTACTGGAGCGGGCAGTACTTGCCTGCTCAACTCCTGGTAACGGGACAGTACCCTTTGAGAATTGGCAAAGATAAGCTTCTGCAAAGCAGGGGAGGTTTCTCTCCCGCTTTGCTCCTGGATAAAGGGAAACAACTTTTCAGCAGCCATACGATTATACTGCATCGCCAAGGCAACACAATGGTCACACAGCCCTGAATGTTCCTGAAAGGTTTGACAGCTGCAATCACTATATACAATTTCTCTTGTCTCCTGATCGTACTCCAGCTGTACAAACATCTTTTCCTTTTTCAGGTTGTCAAAAAAGACCTTACCTGCTATCTGCAAAAAACCGTCATCCAGTGTTGCCGTGACGGTATTCTCCACAAAATCGCCCTTATAGCCGCGCATGCCCTTTTCATACATCGTTTTATTACAATTTCGTTTCAACACATCAATTGGAATGGTGTACATGGCTTCCCCTCCTTTTGAATGCGGCTCTCTCCCTTTTCAAAAGATTACGATTCTCCCTGCTCACGCAGTTTTGCCGCATACATTTGTACAAAATCGTCATTCTGCACCAGAAAAGCGCCTTGTCCTGTTGCCAGCAGCGCACCTTTCTGATTCCACACTTTGCCTTCACAATACAGCATCTTTCTACCGTTGTGGGTCACTGTCGCTTCCACCTTTAAGACATCGCCTTTTCCGGCGCCCTTCAAATACTGTATGTTCAGCGAAGTGGTCACGCCAATCTTATTTTTTGTCAGCATGGCCATTCCCATGGCAGAATCCAACAAACCCGCATACACTCCGCCATGCACAATTCCTGCGCTATTATAATGCATCGGTGTCACTGGAATTTCCAACTCCGAAGTTCCATCCCCCAACGCCGAAAAATAAATATCCATCGTTTCAAAAAATCCGCTGTTTTCTTCTGCATCTAAAATGTAACCAAACAAATGACAAGGCAAACCCTTGTTTTCTACCTCTCGAAACATTGTCATAAAATTTCCTCCTCCGAAAATCAACTGTATCTTGCAGCTATTGTTCTATTGTACCATAGAATAAACTACTTTCACAGTAATTCATATATAATAATATCTCTGCACTGCACAGAGAACAAGCTTTTTCAAAGTAACGTAAATTCACTTTTGGCAAACCTTATCAAGCCATCATCGCGCATTTTGCACAGCTCGTTGGACATGGCGCTGCGATCTACCGACAAAAAATCCGCAAGCTGCTGCCGGTTGAACGGAATCACAAAGGTTGCGCTGTTCTGCCGACTTGCTTCTTCTGATAAATAGGACATCAGCTTCTCTCTTGTGGAACGCTTGGACATATGGCCCAGCTTTTGCACAAGCCTTCTATTTTTTTCAGAAAGAGCAAAAAACAAATTTTGCACCACCGCCGTATGAAATCTGCAGGCAGAGGGACAAGTCGTAATGATTTTCTGTGCTTCAAAAAAGATGACCGCACTATCCTCTACGGCGATGACATTGTTCAAAGCCGCGCCGCTGTCCGGTGCCACATACGCTTCACCGAATATCTCACCAACACCGATGTTGCGAATGATATTGCTGTTGCCCCAGTAATCATCCTTCTGAATGTGCAATGCACCTTCTACCAGCACCATAATATCGTGAACCGATTCTCCCTGATGGAGAACATATTCTCCATTTTGATATCTGCGGAGCTTCGCATCCAGGCAAGTAAGCATAGCAGATATGTCCTCTTCTCCCACTCCGCTGAACAAACGAGTTTGCTTCAAAATTGATAAATATTTTTTCATAAAAGGTCTCCTCATGTTGTAAATACAACGTATTTATTTTTTACAGTATATTATACTATGTCTTGTAAATCAATAAACGCAAAAAGGAGCGATTTCCAATGAATCATCAGATGTTTTGTTTCCAATGTGAACAGACCGCAGGCTGTACAGGTTGTACAGGCGCCTCAGGCGTTTGCGGCAAAAAAGCCGACACCGCTTTGCTTCAAGATAAACTGACCGAAGCACTCATCAATCTCGCCTGTGCCGCCGAAGGCAAAGAAGACAGAATCACTGCCGAAACAGACCAGCTTGTCATAGAGGGCCTTTTCACTACACTCACCAATGTCAACTTCAATAATGAAACCATTACTCAACTCATTCAGCGGACGGAAGCACAAACACAGCTTTTTGACGCGGAAGCATCTCTGAAAAAACACTTTGACATAAATACACTTTGGAGCGCCGATGAAGACATTCGCTCTCTCAAATCTCTCATCCTCTTCGGAATCCGCGGTATGGCAGCATACGCTTACCACGCCGCCGTTCTGCAATATACAGATGCCCATGTCAATAAATTTTTTTACAAAGCGCTGTCTGCCATCGCTGCAGGAGATTGGGGCATGGATGACCTGCTTCCTTTGGTTTTAGAAGTGGGAGAAATCAATCTGCAGTGCATGGCACTTCTCGACCATGCCAACACAGAAACTTTCGGCAATCCGATACCCACCGAGGTAACGCTCACTGTCGAGAAAGGACCCTTTATCGTCATTTCCGGACACGACCTGTACGATCTCAAACAACTCCTTGCACAGACAGAAGGAAAAGGCATTCATATTTACACCCACGGAGAAATGCTACCGGCACACGCTTATCCCGAACTGAAAAAATATAAACATCTCAAGGGAAACTTCGGCACAGCCTGGCAAAACCAGCAAAAAGAGTTTGCCGACATCCCGGCGCCTGTGGTATTTACCACCAATTGCCTGATGCCACCGAAAGCCAGTTATGCCGACCGCGTGTTTACCACCGAAGCAGTCTCTTACCCGGAAATCGTACACATCGGCGCAGAAAAAGATTTCAGCCCTGTCATTCAGCGGGCTCTTGAACTGGGTGGTTATCCCTGCGATAAAAAATTCACCGGCATCAATGGCGGCGAAAGCGTCATGACCGGCTTTGCCCGCAATGCCGTGCTGTCCTCCGCCGACCTTGTAGTGGATGCAGTCAAATCCGGAACAATCAAACATTTCTTTCTCGTAGCTGGCTGTGATGGCGCCAAACCACAACGCAGCTACTATACCCAATTTGTAAAACAAACACCTGCTGACAGCATCGTGCTGACACTTGCCTGCGGAAAATATCGTTTTAATGACCTTGATCTGGGCACAATCGGCGGTTTACCCCGCATTATGGATATGGGACAATGCAACGATGCCTACAGTGCCATTCAGGTTGCATCCTTCCTTGCTGAAACCTTCCAATGCAGTGTCAACGACCTTCCTCTTTCCTTTGTACTTTCCTGGTACGAACAGAAAGCAGTCTGCATTTTATTGACGCTGCTGCATCTCGGCATCAAAAATATTTTGCTGGGACCGTCCCTCCCGGCATTCATTTCCCCCAATGTGCTGGACTTCCTTGTGAAAAACTATCACATCGCACCCATCACCACACCAGAAAAGGATTTGAAAAAACTATTACAATAAAAAAACGGGGCTTCTCCTGCGCCAACCGTCAATCCTATTCAGACTGACGGTTGGCGCAGGAAAACTGAAACCCGCAAACGCAAAAAAGATATCATTGATTCCGTCCTGATCACTGCTCCGATCCGTTATGGACAATTTGTAAAAACCAGGCTTGCAGACGAGGAGCTATTTTCTTTACGTACCCTAACTCGCTTTCTTACTTATCTTGTGGAATCCATCAGTGACTTAAAACAGAAAGTTGTCTGTGTGCTGGACCAGGTTTTCCCTGAATATCAGTCCATCTTTTCTAACATTTTCGACAAAACCTCAAAAGAGATCCTCCCCCAGTTTTCTTCGCCAATTGATTTTGAAGCCGTTTCATCTGAAACCCTGGCAGAACTGCTTACTCAACTCAGCAGACAGAAAGTTGGTGCTGCAAAAGCGGAACAGTTAAAGGCTGCTGCATCCCATTCCTTTAGTGTTATCTTTGCCAAAAGCAGCTTTACATTCCAACTCAAAGTGCTGATCGAACAGATTTCCTTTATTGAAAGGCAGATAAAGGAAACGGAAGCCGAAATCGCCACTATCATGGAAAAATAGTTCTTCTTCCACATCAAATTTTGCACACAATCCTGCCTTGAATTCGTGCAAATAGTATATTATGAGAAAAATGTTATTTTCTATAAAAATCTTTTGAAATTCGCCTGCTTCCAGGAGTGGTATACTCAGTTTTGTGCGCAAAGTCTTGCGTCATAGGTTATTTTTATGATAAAATAGAAATAATATAGGATACCGCATAGACTTTTATGCACAAAATTGTTACAAGCTCTGTTTTGCAGAGCTTGGAAAGGATGCGTTTATTATGGATGAAAGAATTAAAAAGCTTGCCCATAATCTGATTCATTATTCTTGTGAAGTCAAACCGAAGGAACGCGTGATGATTCACGTATTTGGCTCCTCGGCTTATCCGTTGGCCCGTCAGCTAGTTAAAGAAACCTACGCGGCCGGAGGGTTTCCCTATGTGCAGTTGGAGGATTACAACATCAACCGTGAAGTGATGTTGGGCGCAGGCCAAGAGCAACTGCAGATAAAAGCAGCGTTGGATATGGCGCAGATGAAGGAGATGGACGCTTACATCGGCATTCGTGCCTCGGACAATATTGCAGAATTCTCCGATATTCCCCATGCGCAGCTGCAGCTTCACAATGCCATGACCAGCGACGTGCTCAATGAGCGGGTCAACAATACCAAATGGGTCGTGCTGCGCTATCCCAACCACTCTATGGCACAGCTGGCCAACACCAGCCTGGAGCAATTCGAGGATTTCTATTTTGATGTATGCAATTTAGATTACGCCAAAATGTCCCGCGCCATGGATGCCTTAGTCGAACTCATGAACAAAACAGACAAGGTACACATCGTCGGCCCAGGCACGGACCTCACCTTCTCCATCAAGGATATTCCTGCCATTAAATGCGACGGAAAATGCAATATTCCTGATGGCGAGGTTTACACTGCGCCTGTACGGGATTCGGCAAACGGCGTCATCACTTACAACACGCCTTCTGTATTCCAGGGCTTTACTTATGAAAATATTTGCTTCACCTTTCAGAATGGCAAAATCATAAAAGCCACCGCCAACAATTCAGACAAACTCAATGCTGTGCTGGACCAGGATGAAGGCTGCCGTTATCTGGGTGAATTTGCCATCGGCGTCAACCCCTATATTTTGTCCCCCATGAAGGATACTTTATTTGACGAAAAGATTATGGGAAGTATTCACCTCACGCCAGGCCGCTGCTACGAGGATGCACCCAATGGCAACGATTCGACAATCCACTGGGATTTGGTCTATATCCAAACACCCGAATATGGCGGAGGAGAAATTTATTTTGACGATGTCTTAATTCGCAAGGACGGCATGTTTGTGTTGGATAGTCTGCAATGCTTAAACAGCGACAATTTAAAATAACGGGAGGTTCCTATGAAGCGATCTCCTATTCTCTTTTTATGTCTCGCTGCCTGTTTACTGGGCGGATGTATACGTCCTCCTGCGCCTTCAGCAACGGAAGCATCCAAACAAATCAATTATTCGGAGCAAACTGTGGCATCCATCCAGACGCTGGCCGACGGCAATATTGCTGCATTTTATCAGCTCTTTGACGATAATCTGAAAAAAGAATTGTCTCAGCAGGAATTGCAGACCCTTTGGAATGATCTTATCTCTCAATACGGGGCTTTTCAATATTATCAATCCGACATCACCATCACTTCTAAAGATAACAACCAGATTGCCAGTGTTCCTTGTGTCTTTGCAAACGGCACTGTTACCTTTCAGCTTACCTTTAACGCGGAAGGGTTCATCTCTGGTTTTTATACAGTTGAAGAAAGCTATATGAGCGAAAGCACCCGACTGAAAAATGACACGGAGATTTCCTTTGGCACCGATGCCTATCCCCTTTCTGGCAGTTTGACCTTACCGGAAGGAGCCGGTCCGTTCCCTGTGGTCATTTTGGTGTCTGGTTACGGAGCGCAGGACCGCAATGAACAGCTAGGACCCAACCTGCCCTTTTTAAATTTGGCAGAGCAATTATCCAGTCAAGGCATCGCTGTGTTGCGCTATGACAAACGGAGCTACACGTATGCCAGGGAATTGGCCCAGAAAGAAAATTTTACCGTTTATGAGGAAACCATTGATGATGTGGCCGCGGCAGTTTCCTTTCTGAAAACGCTGAACACCATCCAGAGCGATGGGATTTACATTGCAGGACATTGCCTGTCCGGTTATCTGATGCCCCGCATTGCAGAAGTCACGCCCGACGCTGCTGGTTACATCTTCCTGGCGGCCTCAGCTCGCCCTCTGGAAGATATCCTGTTGGATGAAAACGTTTATATCTTAAACACCGAATCCAATCTGGACAAGGCAGGTAAAGAAAAAATTCTGACACAGGTACAAACCATGTCTGACAATGTCAAGAATCTCACCGGAGACAGCCCTCTTTCCTCCGAGGAGCTTTTCGATTTTCCTGTCAGCTACTGGCTGTCATTACAGAATTATGCACCATTAGAAGAAATCAAACACGTGGAAAAACCGTTGCTTTTCTTGCACGGCGGAAGGGACTATCAGGTTCCCGCCTCTGAGATGGATTTGTGGAAAGAAGCCCTCTCCAGCAAAAACAACGCACAGTTTCTCTATTATGATAATTTGAATCATCTGTTTATGAGCGGCACCGGAAAAAGTACTCCCACAGAATTTCAGCAAAAGGGAACGGTCAATACACAGGTTTCCGAGGATCTTGCCGCATTTATTCATCGGCATTAGCACACAAAAAGCCAATAGAGATGTCGCGATACACATTTCTATTGGCTTTTTTAATGAGAAGAATATCTGATTCATAACGTAAAACAGGGCATTGGCAGAAGTGCGTTGACTTCTTTTTGGGCGTTGTATATAATAAATATAATAAAATTTTTATAAAAAAGCGGCTTATCTTGACTGAAAAACGGCGAAGTTTGCAGTGATATATGGACAATGATTGCGAGTTGTGCTGATTCAGTGATTCCGATGATTCAGAAGGTTTTTAAAAGCTGGAGTGATGAATTTGAAAAACGAAAGTATCAAGACTGTTTTGCCAAAAATGGTATCCATCATGCTCTTGCTCTTCTTGCTCTTTCTTTTGCCTGTAAATCTCTATGTCCAGATGTATATGCAGTATCAAACGCAGCGAAAAAGCACGACAGAGATGTTTGGACAACTGGAACAACTCATTCAGGCCAATGAAAGCGAATTGGGAGATGCGGAACAGGAATTTAAAGAACGCTGTATCCTTGCGGCAAATTTGGTAGCTTATCACCTGGAACAACTTGACAAAAGCATGTTGGATGTGACTGCCTCCAGAGAATTGGCTGAAAAAATGGATGTGGATGAAATTCATTTTTTTACGCCTGATGGAGAGATTGTTTCCGGCACGCACCCCCAATATTATGGATTTACCTTTGATTCAGGAGAGCAGATGCGATTTTTCAAGCCTATGCTTCAAGACCGCTCATTAAAGCTTTGTCAGGATATTACACCAAATACAGCTGAGCAAAAAGAAATGCAGTACGCTGCGGTTTGGTTGGATGATGGCAGCGGCATTGTACAAATTGGTATGGAGCCTCGGCGATTGCAGCAAATAATGGAAGAAAACAGCCTTCATAATATTTTGGAAGAGATGCCATTTGAAGTAGATGGGTATCTTCATGTGCTTGATAAAAAAACATATGAGATCATAGCCTCTACATCTCCCAAACTAAATCACCAGACAATATTTGAAGCAGAGCAGCTACCATATGGTAAGCAACTGTCTAATACAATTCATCTGCAATATGATGGAATAAATTACTGCGTCTATACGAAAGAATATCAGGATTATATTCTGGTGCGCATGTATAATTCCTTTTCGCCAGTTACACGTATGCTGCAGTCATCAGGTATTGTGATTCTTTATGTGTTAGTTGGCTCTATTGGAATTATTATGATTTTACGCTGGTATATACAACACAAATTAAGCAACAATTTGGCGAAGATTGTTTGTGAATTACAGAAGATAGAAAAAGGAAGCCTTGACGAAATCCATGTTCAAACAGGTATTAGAGAATTTGAGGAATTATTATTATATATCAACCAGATGTTAAATTCCGTCCGGTTAAGTAGAAAACATTTCCTGCACCTTTTGAATAAAAGCGAGATTCCTTTCGGTTTTTTTGAAAAGAATACCTTCTATCATCAAACATTTTACAATCATAAACTACTAGAAATTTTGGAAATACAGGAACACGAACCTGTATCTTCTGAAATGCAGGACTGTCTTGAAGAAAAAATCAACGAGATAAAAAAATATCAAATCAGTGGACATGAAACGATTTATCAATATTGTGTGCACGGGAAAAAGAAGTATTTACAGCTTGAACAATTGGAAGATGCACAAAGTATCGTTTATTATATTGCGGATATCACCCATTTATGGGAAGAAGCCTCGCAAATAAAATTGCAAAGTCAAATGGATGAATTGACTCAATTATATAATCGGAGAGGTTTTTATGAGCAAATGAATCTTCTATTTGAATCCCCCGATGCGCTGGGCTTTGCAGCGATGCTGATGATTGATGCAGATGATTTGAAAGCCGTTAATGATACGTACGGACATTTTATGGGAGACCGTTATTTGAAAGCGATTGCTGAGACATTACAAACTACAACAAAAGAAAAGTCTATCTCCGCAAGACTGGGCGGCGATGAATTTGCTGTTTTTCTGTATGGCTTTTCGTGCATGGCAGATTTG
>DKVF01000089.1 GCA_002491065.1 Peptococcaceae bacterium UBA7185 | reverse complement strand
AGATTGGGGCAAAAAGATGCAAAGGTGTAGTATCTACAAAATCATGTCGATACTACACCTTAAACTGTTGATATTACATCTCAAATTGTCGATACTACACCTTAAAATGCAAAATTTGCACATTTTTAATTTTTTGCAAAATTGCAGACATTCGCTACTTCAGTTACATAATTCGCTATTTTGTTGCGGATTTCCGCTACTCTATTGGGAAATCTGCTGCTTAATCCGAAAACGTGGTATTTCAGGATTTTTTATTTTTAGGGGCGTATGGCTTCGTCGTCCTCATCACCACCAGCACCACAAACACACAGGCGCTATAACTGAGGAACTGAGTAGTATTGTGGTGGTGGTGAGAAGAAGAAGATTTTCACCACCACACACATATACATTCACATATACATATACATTTACATTCACATATACATATACATTTACATCAGGTTTCTGTTTGCGAAACCAGTGGTTTTTTATTGGGAAACCTATGGTTACACAACTAGAAACCAATGGTTTTTTACTTTCCCTGTTTGCGATTTTTTCTCTGAAAACAGAAGTACACTTCCTGTTTTGCCCACGCTATCGCCTACTTTCACAGCATAAGAAAAAGCGCCAATTTTTCATTGAGCGCTTGACGAATAATTTTCTTCTTTTTTCTATACCAAATTCTATTCTATCAAATTTCCGTTTTTACGATACGGTTTGCTTCTATTGATATTTTTTAGCCCTGCTGTTGTGTCTTCGCATACTGTACGCGATCCTTTGCTTTCAGGAACCGTTTGCGCAGCCGCAGATGATGCGGTGTCACTTCCAGATATTCGTCGTCATTCAAGAAGGCAATGCATTCTTCCAGGGACATCTCCCGCGGTGTTTTCAGACGCACGGTGTCATCCTTGGCGGCAGCACGTACGTTGGTCAGGTTTTTCCCTTTGCATACATTGACTGCGATATCCTGCTCCCGATTGCCTTCGCCGATAATCATGCCTTCATATACGTCCACGCCGGCGCCTAAGAACAAGGTTCCCCGTTCTTCTGCCGGGAACAGACCATAGGCTGTCGTGGTACCGGTTTCAAATGCCAGCAGCGCACCGGTGCGCCGTCCTACGATATTGCCCGAATAGGGCCGATAGCTGTCAAATACGCTGTTCATAATGCCATATCCACGGGTATCTGTCAAAAATTCTGTGCGGAATCCCACCAGTCCCCGGGCAGGAATGATATATTCCAGACGGCTCTGGCCGTTGAAATTCTGCATATTGGTCATTTCACCCTTGCGGGCACCCAGCTTTTCCATCACCGGTCCCATGTATTCCTCCGGCACATCCACGGTCAGATATTCATATGGCTCGCATTTTTTCCCTTCTATCTCCTTGATGACTACCTGAGGCTTGGACACCTGAAATTCCATGCCTTCGCGGCGCATAGTCTCAATGAGAATGGACAGGTGCAGCTCGCCGCGGCCTGCCACCTTGAAGGTATCGGCATTCTCCGTTGCGCTTACCTTCAGGGCAATATCCGTCTCCATTTCCTTGAATAAGCGGTCAGCCAGTTTGCGGGAGGTCACCGGATCGCCGTCTTTTCCTGCAAAGGGCGAATTGTTTACCATGAAGCTCATTTCCAGAGTAGGCTCTTCAATTTTCAAGAATTCCATAGGCTCTACATTTGCCGGATCGCAGATGGTCTCGCCTACATTAATTTCACCCAAGCCCGCTACTGCTACGATTTCCCCCACAGAGGCAGATTCGATTTCAAAGCGCTTCAGCCCCTGGAAGCCAAATAATTTGCTGATACGTGCCTGTTTGATTTTACCCTCGCGGGTCTGCATGGCCACAGTCTGTCCGGCCTTGATGGTGCCTCTGTTTACTGTGCAGACAGCAATACGGCCTAAGAAATCGTTGTAGTCCATCAGGGTAATCTGTGCCTGCAGCGGACCGTTGCTGTCCCCTTTCGGCGCAGGAATATATTTGATAATATCTTCAAACAGCGGCTTCAAATCCACCGCTTCCACTTCCAGGTCATTGGTGGCAATGCCGGCAATACCGGAAGCAAAGATCACCGGAAATTCCAGCTGATCTTCATCAGCGCCCAAATCAATAAACAAATCCAGCACTTCATCCACCACTTCCAGCGGACGGGCAAATTCACGGTCCATTTTGTTGATGACCACGATAGGCGCCAGCTTTTGCTCCAGCGCTTTTTTCAGTACAAAACGGGTCTGAGGCATACAGCCCTCAAAGGCGTCTACCACCAGCAGCACACCGTCTACCATTTTCATAATACGCTCCACTTCACCGCCAAAGTCGGCATGTCCCGGCGTATCGACAATATTGATTTTATAATCGCCATAATGAATGGCTGTATTTTTGGCTAAAATTGTAATGCCCTTTTCCCGCTCCAAATCATTAGAGTCCATCACACGTTCTGCAACCTGTTCGTTTTCACGAAAGGTCCCCGACTGACTCAACAGCTTGTCTACCAATGTAGTTTTGCCGTGGTCGACATGGGCAATAATTGCTATATTTCTAATATGATCTTGTTGCATAGCAGCCTCCTAAATATTCTCTCCCAAAATAGCATACAGAATATTTTAAGCCTATTTTGTCTGGAATACAAGTACCTTTCGGAAAAAATTTTGTATATTTTATGGAAAACCAATAAAATAGAAAGACCTTTCACCCTTCTACCCAACGGCGCCAACTTATGCTATACTAATAAACAGTGCAACTATACCACAACGATTTGAAGGAAAGGAGTTCTCCCATGAACCCATCTGATGAGATTACATTTTTCTGTCCAGTCAGCCAAACGGACATCACCCAGTCTGTCTGCAACGCCATTGTGCATGGCATCGAACACAACGATTTTGCCTGCGGGGAAATCCCTGCGCAGACGGAAGCCAATCAGGCGCAATGCCAGCGCTGCCCCCGCAGCCCTTTTGTGACGCACAATAACGCACGCATCGACGAAGCCATTATTTTTGCTGTAAAACGGCACGCCGGAGGACTGCGCAAGGGCACCACGCTGCCTTATATCCTCCACCCGCTGGAGGTGCTGCAGATTCTCTCCAATATGAACGCCGATACTGATTTACAAATTGCCGGACTTTTGCATGATACCATCGAGGATACCGACACCACTGCCCAGGAGATTGCTGCGCTTTTTGGTGAGGACGTCGCCGCTCTGGTAAGCCATCACAGCGAGGACAAGGAAAAAAGCTGGCTGGCACGCAAAACTGCGGCTCTGGCTGCGCTGCAGTCTGCCGATGAACGTCAGAAAATGCTGGCGCTGGCTGATAAATTGTCCAATCTGCGCAGTATTGCCCACGATTATGCCGCATTAGGAGATGCTTTATGGCAGCGGTTCCATGCACCCAAGGAAAAGCAGGCCTGGTACTATAACGGCATCCTCGACGCATTGGCGGAACTGGAGCAGTATGAGGAAACAGCTCCTGCTTATCAGGAGCTGCTGGCACACTATAAGGATGTGTTTGTCATTTATAAAATCAGTCCCACCTATGATAAGCTCTATCAGGCCAATACCTTCGGGCAGGCCTACTGTCTCACCAAGGGAAGTCCCCAGTGGCAGCCGGTCAATTACCGTTTTCGGCAGAATGATATTGCGCTGACCCGTCAGGAAGCGGAAACGCTGGAGGATAAATGGTATGATTTGTTCCTGGCGGCAGTTGAGCAGGACCTGGCAGATCAGGTGTATCCATTGTCCGCCAAGGCGCAGCTGGAACTGCGGGAAGGCACCCTTCTATTCCGCAGCCCGGAGCTGTGTGCTGCACTGGATGGGGATAACACCTACCAGTTTTTCACGGCGCTGCGCAGCATATATGGAACGCACATGCCACTGGCGCAGCTTTTAGGGCAGGTATTTGGCGATGGACAGGACATTTCCTTGTTTGCGGAGTTCTGTACACAGACAGGCGTACACTATACGGTGCTAACTGCATCCAGTACATCTTTTTGAAAGGACGACCTCTTTATGGCTAAGAAAGATTTTGATTTTTGGTGGCGGCTGCTGCGGCCCCATACCCTTACCGCGTCCCTGGTTCCGGTATTGGTGGGAAGTATGTATGCTTTTTCCTGTATTCACACGCTGCATTTTGGTTTATTTTTGGCAATGCTCGCCGCCAGCTGCTCCATCCAGGTAGCCACAAATTTGTTTAATGAATATTATGACTATGTGCGGGGGTTGGACACCAAGGACTCGGTGGGCATCGGGGGCACCATTGTCCACGACGGCGCATCACCCCGCTTTGTGCTGAATCTGGCTCTGGGCTTCTACGCCTTTGCAGCGCTGCTGGGCATCTATATCTGCGCCAGCAGTAGCTGGTACTTGCTCCTGATCGGTGCCTTCTGCATGTTAATCGGGTATTTATATACCGGCGGCCCCTTTCCCATTTCTGCCTCTCCCTTTGGCGAGGTTTTTGCCGGCGGATTTTTAGGCACCGGCGTTATCTGTATTGCCTTTTATATTCAGACAGGCATCCTGACTTGGCATACTGTGGCCATCTCTCTGCCTGTGGCGGTACTGATTGGCTTGATTCTCACCGGAAATAATATCCGCGACCGCGTGGGAGATGCCGCCAACGGACGGCACACGCTGGTCATCCTGCTGGGCCATCGGCGCTCGGTGCAGTTTTTAGCTGTCATGTTTGCCCTCTGTTATCTCTGGGTGCTGGCACTCATCGTTTTAGGCGGTCACAGTGTTTGGCTGCTGGCTACTTTTTTCAGCATCCCCACTGCCCGTCAGGCTGTGGAAAGGTTTCGCCCTGAAGGACAGCAGCCCAAGCAGATGATGCCGGCCATGATTTTGGTTTCCAAGACCAATACCCTGTTCGGTTTGGGTTTGGCGTTGGGCTTATTGCTGGAAACTTTTTTTTGAGAATCCCATTTTTCTGCCCAAACAGAATTGGGCACACATGATAAACAGCCGTAAAGAAAATAGAGTAAATGGTCTATTTTCCTTACGGCTGTTTTCATTTTCTATCACGCTTTTTATTTCCATTTACATAATTTTTGCTCCAGCAAATCCACCAGACCATACAGTAAAAGTCCCAGCAGGGCCAGTCCGATAATACCGGCGTACATCGCGGGATACTCCCGTCTCTCCATGCTGTCTAAAATAAAATATCCCAACCCGTCAAAGGAAGCGAAGGTTTCAGCAAAGAACAGGATGGCAATGGCTGTCCCCAGTGTAATGCGCAGCGAAGTGAGAATCTGCGGCAGACAGCTGGGAAAGATGAGATGAGAAAAGGTTTGCCACGGCGTGGCATTCAGCGAGCGCATGGACTGCAAGCTGGCTTTGGGAATACTGCTGGCGGCGTCGCGGGTGACCACGATAATCTGAAAAAACACCACCAGCGCAATGAGAAAAATTTTGGGCCAGTTTCCCAGTCCCATCAGCACGACGATGATGGGCAAAAATACCACCTTGGGTAAGGGATAGAGCAAATACACAACGGGATTCAGCAGCCGTCCCAGCCAGGGAATCCGCCCCATAGCCAACCCCAAGGGCACTGCCAGTACCGTCGCCAACAGAATACTGCTCAGGATGCGAAAGGCGCTGATACAAAAATGGTGGCCCATTTCTTCATGAAAGAAGCACTGCAAAAAGGCCGTGAAGGAAACCCATGGCGTAGGCAAAAATGACTTTTGCAGGGCCATACTGCCCAGCTGCCAGCACAGCAGAACCAGAGCAAAGCCCAAAAGGCCATTGAGAAGTTTAGTTTTCATGAACTTGTCCTCCAATCCAGCTGCGCAGCAGATTACAATGCTCATAAAAATCTGCAGTGCCGCGATAGTTTGCCTGCCCGCTGTGCCCATTCTCTGCAATATGCCGCAGCGTTCCGCTGTGGTCAGAGAATACTGCAATCTTCTGTCCCAGAAAAATTGCTTCTTCGATGCTGTGGGTTACAATGACCAGTGTCAACTGCTGCTGTTCACACAAGTCCAATACGATATTCTGCAAATTCTCGCGGGTCAAAGCGTCCAACGCGGAAAAAGGCTCGTCCATCAGCAAGACCTTGGGTTGGGCAATAAGCGCCCGGGCAATGGCAATCCGCTGGCGCTGCCCGCCGGATAGCTGTGCAGGATATTTTTTGGCGTGTTCCCCGAGCTGTAGCGTCTGCAGCAAATCATTTGTCCGCTCTTTGATTTCCTTTTTCGGACGTTTTTGCAGCAGCAAAGGCAAAGCCACATTCTGCGCCACAGTCTTCCAAGGGAACAAACCGTACTCCTGTAAAATCACGCTGATCTCTGGGTGGGGTTTTTTTAACCGTTGTCCCTGATACAACACCTCACCGGAATTTGGCTGTGCCAAACCGGCCAGCAAATGCAAAAGGGAACTTTTCCCGCAGCCCGATGGCCCAATCACCGCCCAGCGTTCTCCCTGTTCTATTGTCAGATTGACATGATCCAACACGATCTGCTGCCCGCCATCCGTTCGTGCATAGCGCAGCACCACATTCTCCGCATCTAACATCTTCTTCCCTTCATTCTTCTTGATTTCTAAATAAAGCTGTCGTCTACCATTTCTTCATATGCATAAGCCTGCTCCAACAATCCGCGCTCTACCAGCCAGGCATTGACCCGGGCGATATCCTCTGCACTGGGCACAGTCCGTGCCGTAAAGGTAGGCGTAGGATAACTGTCAGCCAGGGATTCAGGTACGTTGGCACATTCCAGCGCGTAGGCCTGATATTTTTCTGGATTCTGATTAATCAAGGCAATGGCTTCATCACAGGCGTCCAGCATGGCGCTGATCTGCTCTCTCTTGTTCTCAATGGCTTCCTTGGTCACGGCAACTGTGGACTGGGAAAAATTTTCCTCCAGCTGGGTATCATCAATGACTACATTGGCCCCTTCCGCCACGGCATAAGCAGCCAGCGGATCGGGCAGAATTGCCGCGTCAATTTCTTTTCCTTCCAATAATGTTGTGGTGCGCAGCATCAAATCGGGCATATTCACCGTGGTAATTTTATCTTTTTGCAGATGGAATACGGTTTCATATTGCTCCACCAGATAATCCATCATCGTATTGTTGGAAATGGCCAAGGTATGTCCTTCCAGCTGCTCAGGAGAGGTAATACCGCTGTTTGGCGCGGACACAATCAAGAACCGCCCTTCTTCCTGGGTTGCACCCAAGGCCGTGGCCACAATGCGCACATCGGAGCCGCCTTTGATGGACAGCGCGGCCACCACCGGGTCGGTCATCAGCACATCCAGCTGACCGCCCTGCAGCGCAGTAGCCTGATCACGGCCGCTGCTGAAATTCTGTAAATTCACTTGTACGTTGTGTTTTTCGAAAAGCCCTTCCTTTTGGGCTACATAAAAGGGAAAGCTGTCGTCGATGCGCAGCAGTCCCACCTGCAAGGCTTCTGCCTCTGCTTTTTCTGTTCCACTGCAGCCAGTCAGCACCAGCATCACCAGCAATAGTGCGCTGAGCAATTTACTTATGTTTTTTTTATTCATCTGTCTCCCGTACCTTTCTGTTTTTTATCTGCTCATCTTCCAATCTGACACACTGTTCACTGCTGTCAGAACGCAGCAGCATTGTTGTGCCAGTGTTGGATGTAATCTTCTTCCTCGAAGACAACCGCTTCTACGCCCTGTTTTTCGGCAAATTCCGCCAGAGCCTGCACAATGAGCCGTTCAGTGCCGAAATGACCGGCATCCACCACGCATAAGCCCAGCTCGCTGGCAGCCTGTGCATCATGGTATTTCACATCGCCGGTCACATACACATCAGCCCCTGCTTTTTGGGCAGCTCGCAGATAGGAAACGCCGCTACCGCCGCAAAGCGCCACAGTTTGGATTTGCTTCTCCAGCGAGCCCTGATATGCCAGATGGGGACACTGCAGCTGTTTTCCTGTAAAGGTTAAAAATTCCGCAAAGGACATGGGTTGTGCCAGACGTCCCATACGACCAATGCCCCGTTTTGCTCCGCCGTTTTCCAAACGGAACACATCATAAGCAACTTCCTCATAGGGATGGACCTTTTCCATCGCCTGAATCACTGCCGCCAGAGCTTTTTGCGGCACAATGGTTTCCAGACGGTATTCATCGGCATATTCCATACGGCCTGGCTCTCCTAAAAAGGGCTTGCAGCCTTCTTTCGGCAAAAAAGTGCCTGTACCTCTCACCTGAAAGGTGCTGTTGCTGTAATTTCCCACAAAACCTGCACCTGCCTGACACATGGCCTGCCGCACAGTTTCCTCATAACCTGCCGGTACATACACAACCACTTTATAGCAAATTTCCCGCGCAATATCCGCCAAAGGCACTATCTGCCGCAACCCCAGCGCCGCTGTCAGCACATCGTTTACCCCGCCAGCGGCAATATCCAGATTGGTGTGGGCACAATAGAAATTGATGTCATTGCGAATTAGCTTTAACAACGTACGGCCCAGCGCATCGTCACCGGAAATCTGCTTTATCGGCTTAAAAATTAGCGGATGGTGCGTCAGGAGCATATCTGCGCCTACACGCACTGCCGCCTCCGCCGCTGCTTCACCTGGCGTGAGCGCTACCAGCACTTTGTGAATCTCTTTCTGCCGGTCTCCGACCTGCAAGCCGGGATTGTCCCATTCCTCTGCGTAAGATAGAGGCGCCCACTGCTCCATTGCCTTTATGAAAGACTGACACCTAATCGACATGTAATCACCCCATTGATATCTTCCCATTTCCGTTTTAACAATTTTTCCTTTTGACGGCTCTCCTCGCTGTCACTCTGCGCCAACTGGGCCAATATGTGCTGCGCTTTCTCCCATTCCTCGCTGATATACAGTCCCAACAGCGGATGCTGGTCGGCTAACAGCTTGGGACCCAAATAGAGCTCTACCGCCGACATGGGCTGCAAGCTGCGTCCCGGCTCTAACACCAGAATGACAGAAAACCGCTCATTTTCCCGCACCAGATCCTCTGCTGCGATATGCCAGCGATTTTTTTCCGCCCAGATGCGCACCGCCTCCGCGCCTATATTGGGCTGTAAAATGATGCGCTGCAGTCGGTCCACCACCTGGGGCGCATCATTTAAGATTTCTACCATTAAAGCGCCGCCCATCCCGGCAATGGTGACCACATTCACCTCGCCGGGGGCAATCACCTGCAGACCGTTGCCCAAGCGGGTAAGCACCTTCTCTCCCACCTGGCTGTCGGCAATATTTTTTTGTGCCACTGCCAGGGGATGCTCATTGATATCGCAGGCAATCACCCTGTCCGCCTGCCCGCACTGCACCAAATAGCAGGGCAAAAAGCCATGGTCGGTGCCAATATCTGCCACCTGCGCCCCCTGGGGAACAAACTGGGCTATGGCCTGCAAACGCTGTGATAATTTAATCATGTTCCTCTTCCTCCTCATAAACCAACAAATCCGCCGGCTGACAATCCAAAGCCTTGCAGATCTGCTCCAATGTCGAAAAGCGAATGGCTTTGGCTTTATTATTCTTCAAAATAGATAAATTAGCCGGTGTAATGCCAATGCGTTCTGCTAATTGCCCTGATGACATTTTTCGTTTTGCCAGCATCACATCCAAATTGACCACAATGGGCACACCCATCACACCTTTCTCCACCTTTTTCCTGCATTTTTTCTTTCAATCAACCCTGCGCTCCGTCTCTCACTGCTGCGTTTTTGGATTTCGCTTTGACAGCTGTTCTTCTTTCTCGGCCTTCATCTTTTTTAAATTGTAAGATCATTTTCATCTTTCAGCACAATGGCCTCAGCCAATAGATTTTTCACGACCCGCACAAACAGGCCCAGAAACCCTACACCTCCTGCCCCCAGTATCAAAACGGGCCACAGGCAGGCCGCCACCAAAAGAAATACCGCAGCGAAAAAACACATCCAACTCACAAGCCGCAGTAAAGCGAGATTTTCCGCGGAGAACACCTGCCCCCGTCGAAGTCTCTGCAGCAGTCTGTCCAATCCATACAAAGCCAGCAGCATCGGAAGAAAAATGAAATAAAACAATACCAGTACTGCCCGACTCTGCTGCCAAAATGGCAAAGCAACCGCAATTATAATCCATGCGAGCAAAGCCACACGAATCCATACCGCTGTTAAAAGTAGCGATTTTGAGTGATTCCACATAGGCAAGCTTCCACCTCCGGCAAATAATTTATGACTATTTTAGAAAATATTTTATTGTTTGTCAATCAAAATTTATCGAAAAACGATAAATCCTCTTTTATCTTAAGGGAGTACTCTATCGTGATATTTCCATACACAAATTATTTTTCAGATATATTTCCCACTCTGCCGAATATACATATAGCAGAACCAAGGAGGAGGAATCTATCATGAATCCAGAATTAATGGCGTTTCAGCAAAAATTGGACGCATATCAAGATGAGTTTTATCAGTTGTTGCGGGAATATGCCCGTATTCGTAAAATTTCGCCTCGCGTGCGGGCAGAGAGCAGCAAGGTACTGGAGCAGTATATGATTCGCGTCAATCGCATGGTAAAACAAGTCAGTCGTGAGTTCAATGATGATCTGCTGCAGGGCGTTTCCTTATTGAAAATTAAGATGATGCAGTAAGCAGTTTTTCCCGGCCGCCAAGTGTACTTTCCCCAATGGACTAAAAAACACGGCGGCCTGTTCTCATTTATCATGTTGCGTCATCCTGAAACAACAAAAACAGCTTCCCACTGCAAAAAATCTTTTACAGGAAATATTGTACGCTTGTAAATAACCGATACTTTGTGGTATACTACATTTGAAGATGCAATATGTTGTACAAGCTGCAATGGCAGCACGTCTTCTCTTGCATTTTTGTAGTTTACCCACTACTTAAAAACAGAAGGGAGCGCTCCTCACCTATGAGCGCTCCCTTCTGTTTTTCTCGCTTTTGTTCCTGTAAAATATTTTTCCTCTGTGCTTTAATACAAAAAAACTTAGCTGTGCTACCATTGCCATATAGTGCGGAAATTATTTATACTTAGTATAGAAGCTATTTACGTTGTGATATATTAATAATAAATGACATATCTGCGTATTTAGCACGTAAATTTCTTTTTCCATTTCATTTATTTCACTAGGAGGTTATCTCATGTCACAAGAAGAAAGCTTCAAAAAAGAATTGCGCCCCATTGACGTATGGGGATTGGCACTAGGCGCTATTGTAGGCTGGGGATGTTTTGTACTGCCCGGCAATGCTTTTCTGCCCAAAGCCGGACCGTTGGGAATGGCCATCGGCATGCTGCTTGGCGCCGGCATCGTGATTCTTATCAGTTTAAGCTATGGATACCTGATTCAAAGATTTCCTGTGTCCGGCGGCGAATTTGTCTACGCAGATTCCGCTTTCGGTAAAATACACGGCTTTATCTGCGGCTGGGCGCTTATTCTAGCTTACTGGTCTCTTATTCCGTTAAATGCCACTGCTGTAGGTCTTATCAGTCGCTATCTCTTTCCCGGAATTATTCAGGTTGGGAAGCTTTATTCCATCGCTGGTTGGGATGTCTATGCCGGTGAAATCTTAATCGCCTCTTTCTTTCTCATCGCTCTTGCATATTTAAATATCAAAGGTGTAAAAGGATCAGGTATGCTGCAAACAGCTGTTTCTCTGATTTTAGTAGGTTCTATTGTTGCCGTCACTGCCATTGTTCTGTTCCAGTGCCATGACTTTGTAAATTTAACGCCGGCATTTCAAACAGACGGCGGCCGCAGTAAATTTGCCTGCATTTTTGCAGTCGTTGCTATGACGCCTTGGGCTTTCATCGGTTTCGACTGTATTCCGCAGGCTGCAGAAGAATACAGCTTCTCTCACAAAAAATCTCTATTCCTGATGATTTCTGCTGTACTTGTAGCAGCTTTGCT
>DKVF01000101.1 GCA_002491065.1 Peptococcaceae bacterium UBA7185 | reverse complement strand
CAGAGATTTTTTCACACAGCCTTAAAATCCCATATAGTATCTCGCGTTAAAAAGTCACCATCCCCGCTATTAACTGTTTGAGTGTATCCATATGGCTCAAATGTAAATCCATCTTTTACAATCGGCCCGTACTTATCCCAAAAAGCAACACTTCTTTTAACCATAGTTTGTATGTTTTGAATTGTATAACTATCAGGATTAGTATCTGTCGCCTTTTTAGCCATCAACGCTGCAGGCATATTCCTAAACCAAACATCAAATGTAGTTAACTTGCAAGCATTAATAACCGATTTATCATCAATTCCTTTTATATTTGATAAAAGTTTATCTGCCAATTGTATAGCATTAGATGCTCCAAAAGATGCTGCAACCGTTGCACCCCGAAGAGATATAGAAAAAGCATCGTCTACACTAGCACCCATATACAATCTTGTCAAATAATCTACAGTCAATCCTATAATAGAAGCATGCAAATTTTCTTCTTCAAAAAGCATTTCTCCGTCATCTAGAATTTTTATATCGAACTGTGATGGCTTAATATATCCACCTCTAGGTTGCTTAACTTCGCTAATTCTTTTTGTTACAGAACTCATATAATGTTCCCCCTTATAATCTATCTATTGTATTTTACTATGTCTAAATATTTTTAGCAAGATATTTGGTAAATCGACAAAGGTATAAACTAACGGAATAAAAAGAACAGTCTATCTCCATCAAAGTGCGTTTTCTCTCCGCCGTGGAACAAGCCAATATAAAAGCGTTTCTTTTTCCCTCTAGCGGGATAAAGAAACGCCTCGTTTGTGTTGTATTTTCTTTTCAATACTTTCCTATGACCACACGCATGTTGCGATACTCACAGATGCAGTGCGCGATACATCTGCAATACGTTTTTGATACCTGCCAAATAAGCTGTATCCGCATAGAGCAGACAGCTGCGTTCCCTCATGGATAACAATTCATCAATGATTCTTCGCTGTGCTTCTGTTAAATCCAACTGTAAATATTGTTTTTCTGCGTTATTTTCTGCCTGACAAATCTGCTGATATTCTGCATTTTCCTCCAATATCTGCTGCATTGTCCGTTCCCGCAGCAGATTTGCGCTTTGTCCAAACAGCTCTAGAAATTCTTGATCTTCCATCTTATTTCACTCCTTTACCCTTCTTTTCTCCTGTTGTTTCTCACCTTTTTTCAGAAATAAAAGTGTAATCACACGAAAGGCAGCAAACGACACCTTCAAAATTTTATCAATTCTTGTGTGTTCTGCAAAGGTAGTTATTATATCTAGGCTGTTGTGTTTTTGGTAATATTCCATCTGCTTTTCATTTCGCCATGACCTTGCTTTATCATATCATATCTTGGCAAAAAATCAATCTTTCTTTCGACAAATATCGCTCAAGTAAATACAACAAAAAAAGATTGACAGTGACGCTGCGTAATCCCCTATAATAATTTGATAGTATTGAATCTGGAAGGAAGGTTTTTCTATGTCAGAAGAACAAGAGCAAACATATATGACTGTCGGGGAGCTGGCAGAAAAAGTTGGCGTGACCGTGCGAACCATCCAATATTATGACCAGGAGAATTTGTTGAAGCCATCTGCTAAAGGAAGCCGTAATCAACGACTATACACCCATAAAGATGAAGAAACCCTTTACAAAATCCTCTGCTTCAAATTTATGGGCTTATCCCTGACAGAAATTCGCCAGAGCCTGGCCGGTTTTGAAGCCACCGGTGAAATAAAGCTGCTTTTGGAGAAAAAAATCAATGATGTGGAAAAAGAAATGTCCGCGTTGATGAAACGTTTTGCTACATTAAAGAATCTCAGTGAAACGGTAAAATCCGACGAAATTGTAAATTGGCAACATTATGCCCATGTCATTGAACGTTTTCAGGATGAAGGGAAATATCTGTGGAAATTAAACTGCTCCTTTGAAGAAAATGCTTACCGGGAACAGGAAACAGAGCAGCGGGAGCTGGCCCAATTACACACGCAAAAGCAAAAAGCTGTAGAACAATGGCATAAACTTATCGCTGATACTATTCGGCTCTTGCATCAAAATGAGCCTGTAAGCAGCAGCAAAAGCCACGATATTGCCCGCCGCTATTTGGCCATGGAAAGCGAAGTGGGCGCAGTAAATCGGAAAACAAACTATCATGATTTCGTTATTTTCGATTCTGCAGAAAAAAGCAGTGTATATGATTCCTTCCATGAACTGCGCTTTGAGGTCAATGAATTTCTACAAAACGCCGTAAAAAATTATCAAGAGACACAAGGAGATAAAAACCATGATCGTATCCTGGATGACAACCAACCAATGTAACTTAAAATGCAGCCACTGCTATCAAGATGCTGGCAATAAAAAAAAGGCCGAGCTGACTACCGCAGAAGGCAAAAAACTTATTGATGAGATTGCCCGCGCCGGCTTCAAAATTATGATTTTCAGTGGCGGAGAACCTCTGATGCGGCCCGACATCTATGAATTGGTAGCCTATGCCGCCTCCAAAGGTCTGCGCCCGGTATTCGGCACCAACGGCATGCTTATCACCAAAGAAGTAGCGCAAAAATTAAAAGACAGTGGCGCTGCCGCTATGGGCATCAGCCTGGACAGCCTGAATGAAGAAAAGCACAACCACTTCCGCGGTCATCCCCAAGCTTACGCCCGCACCGTGCAGGGTATGAAAAATTGTCGTGAAGCTGGTCTGCCTTTCCAAATCCACACCACTATCATGGATTGGAACAAAGATGAAGTGTGTGATATCATTGATTTTGCTGTAGAAATGGGCGCTATGGCCCAGTATCTCTTCTTTCTGATTCCCGTGGGTCGGGGCGTATATATTGAAAATACTGCCGTGGAGGTCCTGGAATATGAAAACCTGCTGCGTACCATTATGGAAAAACAAAAACAGGTTTCCATTCCCATCAAACCTACCTGTGCACCCCAATTTACCCGGGTAGCAAAACAAGTGGGCGTAGAATTGGATAAACGCTTCACACGGGGATGTTTGGCCGGTCTTACCTACTGCATCATCAGCCCTGTGGGACAGGTGCGTCCCTGCGCTTACATGACAGAAGTGGCTGGTGATGTCCATGAACAGGCCTTTGATGAAATTTGGAAAAACAGTCCGCTCTTTGCCCAGCTGCGCACCCAAGCCTATAAAGGCGCCTGCGGCAAATGTGGCTACAAAGATATCTGCGGCGGCTGCCGTGCCCGCTCCGCCTATTATCACGACGGTGATTTCATGCAGGAAGACAGCTACTGCGCCTTTGGTAAACAGTTACTGAAATAACTTTCGCAAAAGGGTTTGGATAAATAAAAAGTACTTTCTTGCAAACCTTAAAAGACAATCACCATAAATTATCTTATTATAGTAGAAAGAAGGAGCAATATGTTAAATTATTCCTCTCATCGCAAAGCAATCAGCTTACTCATTCTCTGTCTTATTCTCACAGTCTGTCTCAGCGCTTGTGGAAATAAACAGACAGATGTACCTGCGCAAAGCTCTGCCCAAGATGCCTACACCTTCACAGATGCATTAGGACAGGAAATCACTGTAGACCACCCACAGCGAGTGGTGTCTCTGATGGGCAGTTTCTCCGAAATTTGGGTATTAGCCGGCGGCGCGGACACTTTAGTAGGCACTAGTGACGATACGGTAGACAATCGCGATTTAGGTTTGCCGGAAGATATTTCTATTGTAGGGACTTATCAGAATCCCAACATTGAGGCCATCCTGGCGTTAGAGCCAGATTTGGTATTACTCTCCTCTGAAACCACACGTACTGACAGTCATGTGGCCTTAAAAGATGCGCTCAGTGAAGCGGGGATTCCCGCCGCGTACTTCAGCGTGACCCATTTTGAAGATTATCTGGATATGCTGAAAATTTGCACAGATATCACTGGCAACAAAGAAGCTTACAAAACTAACGGCACTGACGTGCAAGAACAAATTAACAAAATCATTGAGGAAAATCGCTTGGAAGATAGCCCTTCTGTGTTGTTCCTGATCACATACTCCGGCGGCATTCGCCCCCAAAGTTCAGACAGCATGACTGGCAACATGCTCAGCCAATTGGGCTGTCATAACATCATTGATGACAATCCCAGTCTATTGAAGGATTTCAGCGTTGAAAACATCATAGAAAGCGATCCTGACTATATCTTTGTCGTCCCCATGGGGAATGACGACGCTCTGGCCGAAAAAAATCTCAAGGAGAGCGTAGAAAGCAATCCTGCATGGAGCAGCCTGACCGCTGTGAAAAATGGGCATTATATCCTGCTGCCAAAGGATAAATTTCTCTACAAACCCAATGCAAAATGGGCAGACAGCTACGCCTATCTTGCTGATTTGCTGCATGAATAGCCGCCAAAAAGGTCAGCTGGCTCTCTTCTGTACCATACTTCTCACTGCGGTTGCGATTTTGTTAGGAATCTGTCTGGGCTCCACCCAGGTTTCTCCTTCTTCCTTTTTGCAGGCACTTTTTTCCGGCGATGTCACATCGTCCGCTTACCGCATTGTCATACACAGCCGTTTACCCCGCGTGTTGGGAGCGCTGTTGGCAGGCAGCGCGCTGGCTGTGTCAGGCGCTATTTTACAGGCAGTACTGCAAAATCCACTGGCCAGTCCCAACATCATCGGCGTAAACACAGGAGCCGGACTTGCCGTACTTCTATGCTCTGCCCTTTTTCCGGCGTTGGATTATCTGCTACCGCTCTCTGCCTTTTTGGGCGCGCTGTTTTCCGCCATGGTAATCTTTGTCCTGGCCATGGGCAACGGCGTGTCAAAAATCACCCTGGTACTCACTGGCATCGCCATGAGCAGCATTTTGGGCGCGGGAATGAACTGCATTATGATTCTCTATCCCGACGCTTATATCGGCGCCAGCACCTTCTTGGTAGGCGGCTTATCCGCTGTGACATTGAAAAGTCTGCGCTTTGCTGCGCTCTACATTATCATGGGACTTGTCCTCGCTATGTTTCTGCGCCGTGATATGAATATCGTATCTTTGGGGAGCCAATCCGCCCAATCCCTGGGAATGAATGTTATACTAGTTCGCTTTCTGCTCATCTTGACCGCTGCAATTTTAGCCGGCGCCGCAGTAAGCTTTGCCGGTCTTTTAGGCTTTGTAGGACTGATTGTCCCCCATGCCATTCGGTTTCTAATCGGGAATGACAATGGTTTTTTAGTACCGGCCAGTGCCTTTGGCGGTGCTGCCTTTGTAATCCTTTGCGATCTCATTTCCCGCTTAGCTTTCGCGCCTTATGAAATTCCTGTAGGCATTTTATTATCCCTATTGGGCGGGCCCTTTTTTATTTATCTCATCATTCGCAATCGGAGTGGTCATTATGATTGAGTTAGAGCATATCCAATTTGCTTATCCGGGACAATCACCTCTGTTGAAAGAGATCAACGCAGTGTTTCCCCAGAAGCAAATCACCACCATTTTAGGGCCTAACGGCTGTGGAAAAAGTACCTTATTGAAAATTGCCTGCAGATTACTCAAACCCTCTGCGGGCCGTGTTCTTCTGCGTGGGCAGGATATTTACACCATGAAAACCAAACAGTTTGCGCAGCAGATTTCTCTGCTCAGCCAGACCAACCACCCTCCGGAAATTCCGGTGGAAGATTTGGTCGCCTACGGACGTTATCCCCACCAAAATTATGGACAAAAACTGACTGCACAGGATCGAATTATTATTGATCACGCAATCTCTCTGGTAAAAGCCGATAACTACCGGCAGCGTCCTGTCAGTCAACTCTCTGGCGGACAGCGGCAGCGGGCTTATATCGCTATGGCGTTGGCGCAGGATACTGACGTCATCTTTTTAGATGAGCCCACCACCTATCTGGATATTCACATTCGCTTTGAAATCATGGACTTAATTCGTCATCTAAATCAACAGGGAAAAACCATCATCATGGTGCTTCACGACTTAAATCTGGCCTTGGAATATTCCCACCAGATTATCTTGCTGGACCGCGGTGAAATTCAAATGCAGGGTACTCCCCAGCAGGTGCTTCAGTCCGGTCTTCTGGACCGCATTTTTCATGTCCGCACCCACATCTTTTATGAAGACAATCAGCCCTTCTATCACTTTGCCAAAGAACAGCTATAATGCAAGCAAAAAACCACTTGCCGGTATCCCGACAAGTGGTTTTACTCGTTACATGATTTCCACTGTAACTTTCTTATTTTCTTTTACAGCAGCTGCTTTCACTACCGTGCGGATCGCTCTGGCAATGCGGCCCTGCTTGCCGATTACCTTGCCCATATCCTCCGGCGCTACAGTCAGATGAATGGTAATTTCTTTTCCATCCTCCACCTGCGTTACCTTCACGGCTTCAGGCTGATCCACCAAGGATTTTGCCAAGTGTTCCACTAATGCTAACACAAAACTCCCTCCTTATTTCCACAGGCCAGCCTGTTTTAACAGAGATCTTACTGTATCGGAAGGCTGTGCGCCATTACCAATCCATTTCTGTGCTTTTTCAGCATCGATTTTAATTGCAGCAGGCTGACAATTTGGGTCATAAATACCGATTTCATCAATGAAACGACCGTCTCTTGGAGAACGGGAGTCAGCTACAACGATACGATAGAAAGGCGCTTTCTTTGCACCCATTCTTTTCAATCTGATTTTTGTTGCCATGATTTTCACCTCCTCTAACTACTTTTATCGCGTCATGTTTTACATAAAAGGTAATTTCAGCTTTCCCTTTTTTCCTTTTTTCCCTGTGGCCATCCCGGCGAATTGCTTCATCAGCATTTGCGACTGGTCATATTGCTTTAACAACCGGTTGACGTCCTGCACCTTCATGCCGGATCCCGCTGCAATGCGCTTGCGGCGGCTGCCATTGATAATTTTAGGATTGCGCCGCTCCTCCACTGTCATAGAGAGAATGATGGCCTTGGTCTGGGCCAAATCCTTATCGCTTACCTGCAAATCCTTCAGCTTGTTTTTGCTCATGCCGGGAATCATTTCCATCATACTATTGATGTTGCCCATATCCTTTAGCTGGTCCATCTGCGCCAGATAATCCTCCAGCGTAAATTCAGCTTTCATCATCTTTTTCTGCAGTTCTTCCGCCTTTTGCTGGTCGATGTTCTCCTGCGCCTTCTCAATCAAGGTCAGCACATCGCCCATTCCCAAAATGCGGGAAGCCATGCGGTCCGGATGAAAGGGCTCCAAGGCATCCAGTTTCTCACCCATACCGGCAAATTTGATGGGCTTGCCAGTGACTGTCTTGATGGACAATGCCGCACCGCCGCGGGTATCGCCGTCCAGCTTGGTGAGAATCACACCGCTGATATCCAAAAGCTCATTAAAACTTGCCGCTACATTGGCAGCATCCTGCCCTACCATGGAATCTACCACCAGCAAAATCTCTGTGGGCTCTACCGCTTCCTTGACCTGCCGCAGTTCTTCCATCAGCACTTCGTCAATATGCAGCCGGCCGGCTGTATCCAGAATCACAATATCATTGCCATGGGATTTTGCGTGCGCCAAAGCGCCCTTGGCAATATCCACCGGACTGACCTGATCTCCTAAGGTAAACACCGGAATATCCAATTGCTCGCCCAAAACCTGCAGTTGCTTAATTGCCGCAGGACGATAGATATCGCAGGCAGCCAGAAGCGGTCGTTTCCCCTGTTTCTTCAGCAGACGTCCCAGTTTCCCGGTAGTTGTCGTTTTACCTGACCCCTGTAGCCCTACCATCATAATCACAGTAGGAGGTTTGGGAGAAATGATCAGTTTGCTCTGCACACCACCCAGCAGTTCCGTCAACTCATCGTGTACAATTTTTACTACCTGCTGCCCTGGGGTCAGGCTCTCCATCACTTCTTCCCCCACGGCTCTGCTGTTTACTTTATCAATAAACTGTTTTACGACTTTATAGTTTACATCCGCTTCCAAGAGCGCCATCTTTACCTCGCGCATCACGGCCTTCAAATCTTTTTCGGAGATTTTTCCCTGCCCCTTCATGCGCTTGAAAATGTCCTGCAGCTTATCGCCTAACCCGTCAAATGCCATAGCCAAAGACCTCCTCCCTGCGTTTGATTTATTTTATTCCTCGCCATCCATGCTCAATTTTCTCAACAGCGCCAGCATTTCCTCATTGCCGGCCGCCAAACTATATAATTGCTCTAAAACTTCTTTGCGTTTTTTTTCCCGCGCGGCCAAATGCAGCCCCGCTTCATATTTTTCCAGCAGCTGCTCTGTACGTTTTACCAAATCAAACACAGCTGTGCGGCTGGTCTGCTGCTCTGCAGCAATCTCACCGAGAGAAAGGTCGCACTGATAGTACAAATCAAACACATTTTTCTGCTTCTCTGTCAGCAGTCCGCTATATAGATCATACAGAATCGCCATCCTTGTACGTTGCTCCAGCGTCATCGCCCTCACCTCATTTGTTAACTTTTTCCCTTAACACTCTGATAGTTTACTGAAAAACAAAAGAGATGTCAAGCATTTTTACTAGACATCTCTAAAAAATATTATAAATTAACATTATAGTAGTGATTTGCACTACAAATCACGATTCTTACAATTCGCTGAGATTGTCCAACATGGAAATCAGCTCGTCCTGAGAATAATACTCATACTTCCCCTGTTCCAGATCGCTGCGCTGCTCTGCACTGAGCCGTACCACAGGCACATCGGTCACCAGAAAAGCGCCCGCCGCACTGCCTACCGCACTGGGACCATAGTAAACCGCAACATATTGCCCATTTTCATTGCTGCCCAAGTGATACATCTGCTGATGTACTTCACAAAGACCAGGCAGATTGCGACAAATCGTGATGACATTATCTACCTCACTTACAGTCCACTCCGGCACGGGATATCTGCCGGCTACCTCGTTCAGCGGCAGTTCCCGCAGCATTTCCTCTGTGGCACGATCTCCTTCTAACACTTGATTTTCACAGCCCAATTGATAAAGCTGACACAGCTCATGTTGCTCCTCCCAGCAAAACTGTCGCGGCTTTTGCGCCTGGATATCTGCAGCGCGCACCTCCGATTCGGGCAAATTGTAATTGCCTTCGTAAACCTCATTCAACAAAAATCCCATAGCAGCGGAAAAAACAAACAACAGACAGGCCGCTGCCCCATAAAATTTTCTATGTAATCTACTCATGATTCTCATTCCTTCATAAATTTGTAATCCTCTTCACAACTACTATGCCCTTTTTTCTCTGCCGTTAAACAATATTTTCGAAAATTCCCTCTTGACAACCTGTCTTTCTTCTGTTTTCCTTTTAGTATCTCCTATCAATTCAGATATTTATGGTATAATAAAAACACTGGGAGGTGTTGCTATGAGAATTTTACTCGTGGAAGACGAAAAAAGAATGGCCCAGGCTCTTTGCGAGATTCTGCGCCTGGAAAACTATGCAACGGACCATTGCTCTGACGGCATCAGAGGTCTGGCCGCCGTGGAGAGCAATATCTACGATATTATTATCTTGGATGTCATGCTGCCGGGAATGAGCGGCTTTGAAATTGCAAGAACTGTCCGACAAAAAGGGATTCGGACACCTATTCTTATACTCACGGCAAAATCCCAGTTGGATGACAAGGTAACGGGACTGGACAGCGGAGCCGATGATTATCTGACCAAACCTTTCATGACCAAAGAGCTTCTTGCACGGCTGCGTGCCTTGACCAGACGCACCCTTCCGCTCACTGCCGACGGTACCTTAACCTACGGAGATATCGCCCTTGACACCGGCACTTTGACCTTATCCTGCACCGCAAACGGCCAGAGTGTTCGGCTTAGTGAAAAAGAATACCGCATCCTGGAATATCTCATTGCCAACCAGGGACAGATTTTGACCAGGGAACAGCTTGCCGTAAAAATCTGGGGATTTGAAAATGAAGCGGAGTATAACAATGTCGAAGTCTATATGTCCTTTACACGGAAAAAGTTATCCTTTATTGGGGCCAAAACCAAAATAAAAGCCGTGCGCGGCATCGGTTACGAATTGAGGTGGGACAATGTTTAAGCAGTCAAGAAGAAAAATCGTCGCGGCAATTATGTCCGTGCTGATTCTGTTATGGGCAGGAATGCTCACGATTATTTACACTTCCAGCTATATTGAAATGTCAGCGCAAAATAAAAGAATGCTGATGACTCACGCAGAGCTCTATACGCTGTCGCAGCATGAAAATAAAATTCCGCCCAAAGGACCTGCACAGGAAAACGGAAACCCCGGCTTTGCCCAATCGCCGCGTTTTCGGTTGTCCACCTTTTATTCGGTAGCGCTCACTTATGACGGAGCCATTCTTGAAATCCGAAATGATCAACCAATGCTTCACTCCAACCAGGATTTGGAGGAGCTTGCCCGTGAGATTGTGCAGAGCGGAAAAACCAACGGCACCAAAAAAGATCTTATCTTTTATGTAACGGATAAGAGCAGTTATCGGCTTGTAGCCTTCATGGACAATACCATATTGAATGAGAGCGCCGCCACCTTGCTTCGCTATACGCTGCTCTTCGGCTGCTTTGCCATGCTGCTGTTTTTCTTTCTGGCGATATTTCTCGCCAGAAAAATTGTACAGCCTTTGGAAGAGAGCTATCAAAAGCAGAAGCAATTTATCTCCGACGCAGGCCATGAATTAAAAACGCCCATCTCCGTCGTAAGCGCCAACGCCGAGCTTTTATCGCGAGAAATCGGTGAAAATACCTGGCTCGCCAACATTCAATGGGAAAATAATCGTATGGGACTGTTAGTAGAGCAGCTTCTGGACCTGGCTCGCACAGAAACGATTACACCGCAGATGGAGCAAATTGATTTCAGCCGTCTTGTCGGCGGTGAAGCGCTGCCTTTCGAGAGCATTGCCTTTGAAAAAGGATTCGCTCTGCGCTGCCATATCACAGAGGGAATTTTCCTGACAGGAAACAGCACACAGCTAAAACAGTTAGTCTCCATTTTGCTGGACAATGCTTTGGAACACAGTACAGGACAGCAGGATATTTCTGTTGCCCTAGAAAAGGAGCATCAATGGGCCAAGCTGTCCGTCATCAATGCCGGAGAAAAAATTCCCCTCCCCCAACGAGAACAGCTATTTGAACGCTTCTATCGCATAGATTCTGCACGCAGTGGAGAGGATAAGCATTACGGTCTGGGACTGGCCATTGCCAAGTCTATCACAACTGCACACAACGGACGCATTGATGTGCGCTGTTATGATGGTTTGGTGGAATTCCAAGTACACCTGCCGTTACAATAACAAAACGAAAAAGAGCAACACAAAGACAAGCGCAAAAAATTTGCAATTTCTTTGCAGTTTCAATAAAACTTCAAGCTTTCTTCTGTACAATGACCATGTCAGGGTACAGAAGTTTTTTTGTACCCAAGATTACCCAGGAAAGGAATGAGAAAATGAAATACCGACATGAATGGAAACATGAGATCAGCTACTGCGATAAGCTTGTGCTGCGCCAGCGGCTTTCCGCCGTCGCCCAGCACGATTCCTTTGCCAAGGACGGCAAATATTTAATTCGCAGTCTGTACTTTGACAACGCCTCCGACAAAGCGCTCAGAGAAAAAATAAACGGCGTACCTATCCGGGAAAAATTTCGGATTCGCCTGTACAACTATGACACATCGCTCATCCAGTTGGAAAAGAAAAGTAAAAACAACGGACTATGCCATAAAGCAAAGGCAACCTTAACACAAGAACAAGCACAGGCCATCATCGACGGTGACTGGGATTGGATGACCGAAAGCAATAGCCCCCTCATTGTAGAACTGCACAGCAAAATGCTGGGCCAGGGGCTGCGGCCCAAAACCATTGTGGACTACACCAGAGAAGCGTTTGTCTTTGCACCGAGCAATGTGCGAATTACTATAGACGATGATCTCCGCACAGGCATGCGCTGTACGGATTTTTTGAACCCCGATTGTGTGATGATTCCGCCCGGCGAGCCGCCCATCATTCTCGAGGTAAAATGGGACGAATATCTGCCGGACATCATCCGTGACGCAGTGAATCTGGGAAACCGCCGCGTGTGCGCCTTTTCCAAATATGCCGCGTGCAGAATTTACGGCTGAAAATAAATTCAAAAAGGAGTAATTGTTTATGACATTTCAAGATATTTTCAAATCAAGCTTTCTGGAGAATATTACCAGCGTGAGCCTTCTCGACATGCTGGTCGCACTTATCCTTGCCTTGGGCATTGGCATGTTTATCTTTCTCATCTATAAAAAAACATATCAGGGCGTGATGTATTCCTCCAGTTTTGGTACCACACTGGTCGCGCTGACCATGATCACCACTGTTGTCATCCTGGCCATCACCTCCAACGTAGTACTCTCTCTGGGTATGGTCGGTGCCCTGTCTATTGTACGTTTTCGTACTGTAATTAAGGAGCCCTTGGATATTGCCTTTCTGTTTTGGGCGATCACAGTAGGAATTGTACTGGCGGCAGGAATGATTCCGCTGGCGATACTGGGCAGCATCTTTATCGGCACAGTGCTGCTCCTCTTCGTAAATAAAAAGAGCCATCGCAATCCTTATATTGTGGTACTCTCCTGCGCTGACTCCGCAGCAGAAGCACAGGCAAAAGCCTTTTTGGAAAAGCATGTACTCAAAAGTGTTGTAAAAAGTAAAACTGCGCAGAAGGGCATGATTGAACTCAATATGGAAATCCGCATGCGGGATGACAATACCGATTTTATCAACTCCCTTTCCGACCTGCCTGGAATCCACAGCGCAGTCCTTGTCAGCTATAATGGCGAATATATGGGGTAAGGAGGCAAACTATGTCAACACATAAGCATTTTGATAAGATTTGCTATGTTGTACTTGCGCTTACGCTGCTTTTGACGGTTCTTTTTCTCAATGCCGAACGTTTTGGCGTAGAAAAGGCTTCCACCGTCATGGGATATGAGGATAAGCTCTTTTCCACCTCCATTGTGCATACAATTGATATCCGCATGGAGGATTGGGACGAATTTATCGAAGGTTGTGAAAGCGAGGAATATTCTCCCTGTACTGTCGTTATTGATGACGAAACCTATCAGAATGTCGCTATTCGCGCCAAGGGCAACACCTCCCTGACTCAGGTGAAGGCCTACGGCAATGACCGCTACAGCTTCAAAATTGAATTCGACCGCTTTAACAGTTCCAACACCTATTACGGACTGGATAAGCTCTGTCTGAATAATATCATTCAGGACAACACCTACATGAAGGATTATCTGACCTATCAAATGATGGGCCAAACAGGAGTGGCCTCGCCCCTTTGCAGCTATGTATATATCACGGTAAACAGAGAAGACTGGGGGCTATATCTAGCAGTGGAAAGCATAGAGGAATCTTTCCTGCAGCGCAACTATGGTAAAAATTACGGCGAGCTGTATAAGCCTGACAGCATGAATCTAGGCGGTGGCCGCGGCAATGGAGAAAAGTTTGACATGGCACAGTTCCACCCCGATGCTGTGCCCGATAATCAAGAAAAAGCTGAAGACACTTTCCATGCAGCGACTCCTTCTGCCCAACCGCCGCAGGAAACATTCCCGGGTAACTCCGTCCAAGAAGTTCCGACGCAAAAGCCCATGCAAGAAAATGATGTGTCCGGCGATATAAACACCGCTCCGTCTCATATGCCCAATGGCCAAAATAATTCTCGTTCTGAAGGGCTGCGCGGCAGCGACGATGTTCTGCTGAAATATATTGACGATGACATCGACAGCTACGCCAATATATTTGATAACGCAAAAACCGATGCCTCAAGCAGTGATAAGCGCCGCCTCATTCAATCCTTGAAAAAACTGAGCCAGGGTGAAGCACTCTCTCAGGCACTCGATATGGAAAAGGTCATCCGCTACTTTGTCGTGCATAATTTTGTTCTGAATTTTGACAGCTATACCGGCTCCATGATTCACAACTACTATCTCTATGAAAAAGACGGACAGCTGCAGATGATTCCCTGGGATTACAATCTTGCTTTCGGCGGATTTCAATCCATGGCAGACGCCACTGCGCTGGTCAACTATCCCATCGATTCTCCGGTATCCGGAGGCAATGTAGAGGATAGACCAATGCTGGCCTGGATTTTCGCAGATGAAGAATACACAGCACTGTATCACAGCTGCTTTTCTGAATTTCTTGCCGCCTATTTCGACAACAGCTATTTTGAAACGATGATTGATCAGGTAAGCACTATGATTGCCCCTTATGTAGAACAGGACCCCAGCAAATTCTGTACTTATGAAGAATTTGAGAAAGGCGTTTCTGCGCTGAAAGCATTCTGTCTGCTTCGCGCAGAAAGTATCAGCGGTCAGCTTGACGGAACTATTGGCTCCACCTCAGCCACACAGGATCCTGCCACCCTGATTGATGCCAGCGACCTGCAAATTGGCGATATGGGCTCAATGAACACCGGTAAAGAAGGCAAGATGGGCAGAGGAAACAATATGGCAGCGCCAACAGCGCCCCCATCCCAGGATAATCAGGGAAATGGCAATGCGCGAGATGATAATGGGCAAGAAGGAAGTAGTACGGCCGCTCCGGCAATGGGGCAGCCTCAAAATAACGCGACGAACAGAGTAGCACCAGTGGAAACGCCCAGACCCGGCGAAAAAGGGCAGCGCCTGGAACCTATGCAGAAACAAAGCTTCCTCTCCAATGGAGATAAGTATTTACTGCTCGCCAGCCTTGTCGTGCTGCTCCTCGGTCTCGTCTTCGCCTTCCGGTATCCCAGACGAAGATAACGCAGAAGTAGTATTTTCATAACCACATACACAACCGGCATTGCGCCCATGGATACAACCTCCTTATCCATGGGCGTAATGCTTTCCACTGCACCAAAAAAATCTCCGCTGCTCCAAAACAGAACAACGAAGATTTGAAAATTTTAACCTTCTCCTGGCTTCTAATTGCCGTTTATATATGCAGAAAACCTATCAAATTCCAATATGGCAATAAAATACAAACAAAGAATATCAGATTTACAATTATTTTTACTCCAAATAGCTTCACAAACTCCTTCAGATAAACTAAATTAAATGAGAAAAATAACATGTATAGCGGATACTCATAAGGCAACAAAATCTGATCATATCCGTGGCAGATTGTCAGCCACATAACCTCTGGATTGATACCCAAACTCAAAGCAATTTGTGTCAGCGGTACTGCAAAGGTCGCTCCAATGGCCAGCGGTGTTAATATGAAGTTTACCAACATACATAGCAGCCACATAAACACCAGAACAAAGGTGACACTTCTGCCTTCCAGCATCGGCATGAATGCAAACACCCAAGCTACCTCAATTTTATGCCAAGGCTGTGTAATCAAACCAATGAATAACAGGAAACAAATCAAAACACCCTTTTTTTCTTCTTTTTTTATAGCACCCAATTGTTCATATTCAGCTATAAACCACTCTTTTCCATTCACTGCTGTTTCCGGCTTAAACAGTTTGGTTGTAATCCAAAACATCACGACATAAAAAAGTATTACCGGCGCATTGTGGTACAGAAAACCTGCCCAAGTAACACCCGAAGGCCCTACCACTGTTTCACCTACACCATAAACAATCAGCAAATTCGGGTTCAAAAACAAATAATTGGGCAACAAGGCAGCCAATCCTGCCGATAGCATAATTCCTGCCGCAGCTTTGGATTTTTTCAGCCCCATTGCCCGGCAAATCCCAAAAGCCAATGCAGCTAAAGGAATTGTGGCCTGTGCAGGAATCATTACATTCAAAACCAATCCAGCAAGACCAATCCCGTAAATAATGCCTTTATAGCTACAACCTGTCAAAATAATACATTTATAAGCAATTCGTTTCAACAAACCAATACTTTGTAAGATATTCGCCAAAATCAATCCGCCAATCATCATCCACGGAATATTACCTGTCCAAGAAGAAAAGGCTACTGTGCTCGGCGCTATCTGAAAGACCACATAAGCAATGGGTAATAAAATTGCTACTGCAGTTTGTTGATTGTTTCTAATGCAAATAACAGAATTGCCAGCAATGTGATCACAAAAAACATTTTTACAGGCCAAGTAAACATCTCATTTACAGGAACACATAACATCAAAAGCGGACACAATATAATAATTGCCCATTTTAATAAATAACTCCAATCAAGTTTTTTTACATCATCCATAGGTCTGTCTGCTCCTTGTCTTATAAAGCAGCCCTGCTTGTATAAGGGTCGTAAAAGCACTGTTGAGTTCTTTTCCTGCTCTCACACAAGCAAGAACTAATCGTTTCAGAATTTTTTAACTTTATCTCAGAATTCCATGACTGCACCATCCGCACCTAAATAGATAGTCTGAAATTTATTATTCATCAACGGATTGGTAAATGGATAGTCTACGCGACGATTATACATGCCGCGGCTTTCCTTTCTGTTTTCAGAACATAATGCTGTTGCCTACCCCAAATCTAATAAATCCAGCACTTCTAGACACCGTACCAACTCATGTGAATTTTCTGCTTTCATTTGCTCTACAGCATAGCGTTTTAAATCTGTTAAATATTTATAAGCAGATTTGAGCAGTGTTTCAGAACGTACATTTTTTACACTGACATATTTGTCCATAATTTGATTTAATGTAGAATTTACTTCCATCCAATGTGCGCCACTCTTACGGCTTATCATTATATTGTACAAATCAATCTTTTCTTGAATCAATGGATGACCTGTTACATTTTCAAATTCTACGGTTTGGCAGTAGTCAGCAGCATTTTCACCGGCAATTTGTCCAAACACTGCTGCACTGGTAATATCGCCCCGCACATTGCCAGTTAAATCACCTGATGCATACAATCCTGGCAACGTAGTGGCGCTGTTTATATCAATATCCAACCCTCTACCGGTCAGCATATATTCATATGTGCCAAACTCTACCATATCCTTATGCAAGTCAATACCATACTGCTCCATATAATCATTTAGAGAAGTATCTCCTTCTGATACAAAGGATTTTCTCATGTGCTCCAAATCTTCTTCAGAGGTTTGTGAGCAGTTCATAAATACAGGCCCGGAACCATCTGCCATTTTTTCGTCAAACACACTCTGCCAAATGTCGGCGGTAATATCTCCCAACCCACGGCTGGGCTTCGTTACAAAAGGACCAACGGGCTTTCCGTTTAAATCAGTCAACACACCTATCCATGTTGCTTTCCCGCAACGGGCAAACAATCTGAGACCGGCATGAACATAAGGCTGCTCCAGATTTACCAGACGGGCACCGGCACGATATGCAACAGCTGCGCCGCCGGCAGCAGCAGAACAGTTGGATGTATTGCAGACAAAAGCAGGATTGTTCCCGGGATATAACCGAGTCGAATTACCTGTAGCAATGATCACACTTTTTGCCTCAAAGATAACAATTTCCGGTTGGTCTAACTTACTGCATACCCCAATCGCCCCGATTACACGGCCATCTTTTGTCAATAATTCTGTTACCGTCGTTTTGTTCAAAATTTTATCCCCGGTTTCCAGTGCTTTTTTCGTCAATACCGGTTTCTGATTTTGTCCATCATACTTCAAATGATATCTCCTGCGGTCAGGCATGGCATGCCCCTCAAAATTCCATTTGCCGGTAGGCTTCATATTAATACCATAGGAATCCCATTTTTGCACCAATTCAAAAGAACGCCGCATCATCAGAGCAAAGATGTTCATATCCTGAATAGGACCAACCAATGTTTCCAAGGCTTCCTGCAATATTTCCTGAAAATCATCTCCATGGTATTCGGGAATATAACACATAAAATGGTCATTTCCTGTGGCCCCAGAGCCAGACCGTCTGGTGTCCGCTTTTTCTACTACAACAACCTGCTTCCCTTTTTCTCCGGCCGCAATTGCTGCCTGCAAACCACTAATCCCACCGCCAATAATCAATACGTCACTTTTTACCACTTCTTCTCTTACTGTCACTTTCATTCTTGTTTCCCTCCATTCACATTCGGCACATCTACATGCAACATCATATGGGACAACGGATATCGAATTGTAATCGCCTGCGTTGGACAGTCAATGGCACAAGCACGACAATGCCAACATTCATTTGGATAGCGAACAACAATCTCGGCCGGTTCCGTTTCTGTTTTTTTAATTACATCCATGCAACAAATCTGCGCACACAAGCCACATTTTACACATTTCGATTCATCAATTACTGGTGGCATAAACCACACCTCTTTCGTTTAGATTTTTATTCTTGCAAGAGCTTTAGGTATATTATAAAATATTATTTATGTTTTGTATAATATTTGCTTACTAATCCTATCTTAGGCAAAACCTAATACTAAAATACAAAAAACGGTTCTACAATAAATGTTGGG
>DKVF01000054.1 GCA_002491065.1 Peptococcaceae bacterium UBA7185 | reverse complement strand
CTAAAAATATATTTTTAGTTATTGATTTTAGATGCTATAATCAAGATATAGTAAGGATAGAATATAAATAATTTTATAAATTTTAATGGAAACGGAGTGAGTGATGATGGAAACACTGTATTTCAACGGCGACATAATCACTATGGAAGGGGAACAGGATTATGCCGAGGCTGTTCTGGTGGCTGACGGAAAGATCAAAGCGGTAGGTTCGTACGACGTAGTTGCAGCGCAGAAGAGCGTTGACTGCCAATTGCGTGATTTAGAGGGAAAAACTTTGATGCCTTCTTTTATAGATGGACACGGACATGTTACAATGGCAGGACCGCAGTATAATACCAGAGCGATACTGGAGGATGCGGAAAATTTTGACGATATCGTGTCCATTCTGAAAAAATTTATTGCAGACCATCATATTCCTGCTGGGAAAGCGGTAATGGGGTGTTTGTATGACCATAACTATTTGGCAGAGGGAATCCATCCGGACAAAAAAGTGCTGGACCAGGCATCTGATGTGCATCCCATTTTGATTTCCCATGCCTCTGGGCATATGGGCGTGGCCAATTCCTTGATGCTGAAAATGGCCAATGTCAATGAAGAAACACCGGAAATAGAAGGCGGTGTCATTGCCCGCTATCCTGGGACAAAAGAACCGACGGGATATTTGGAAGAAAATGCATTGCTGTCCTTAGGTGACAGAAGTGTATTGAGCGGAGAAGAAGATGGAGAAGACCTTTTGGTGAAAGTGCAGGATGTCTATGCAGCCAACGGGATTACTACTGTGCAAGACGGAGGAACCTCTGGAGCAGGATTGGCCATGATGCGTCGTGCCGGAAAAGCAGGAAAGCTGAAGTTGGATATTGTGACCTATCCCAGCCCATTGAAGACGATGACGCCTGAGGGTTTGGATGGGGTGATGGCAGAAAATCAGGATATTGTAGGTGTTTACCAAGATCATGTGAAAATCGGCGGCTATAAAATTTTGCTGGACGGCTCACCTCAGGGCAAATCTGCATGGATGAGCAAACCTTATGAGGATTCCGGCGATTATTGCGGATATCCGTGGCTGCAGGATGAACAGGTACACGCTTGCATTAAACGTGCTTTGGTGGACAATCAGCAATTGTTAACCCATTGTAACGGCGATGCGGCTTCTCAGCAGCTGTTGGACATTTATGAAAAGGAACTGGCAGCATCGGATAATCCAAACAAAAATAATTTGCGTCCGGTTATGATTCACTGTCAGACAGTGCGGGATGATCAGTTGGATCGAATGGCAGCACTGCAAATGATTCCATCTATTTTTGTGGCGCATACCTGGTATTGGGGCGACGTGCATTTGAAAAATTTCGGAGATGAACGGGGACGCAGAGTCAGCCCGGTGAAGTCTGCACTGGACAGAGGATTGATTTATAATTTCCACACGGATACGCCTATTGTACGTCCCAAATTGTTGCACAGTGTGTGGGCTGCGGTAAACCGAATCACCCGCGGCGGTGTGAACATCGGGCCGGAACAATGTGTTGGCGTTTATGATGCATTAAAGGGAATCACCATCAATTCTGCCTACGCATATTTTGAGGAAGACACGAAGGGTTCTATCAAAGCAGGAAAACGGGCTGATCTGGTTATCCTGGATCGGAATCCATTAAAAGTAGATAAAATGGATATCCGTGATATTCAAGTATTAGAAACCATTAAAGACGGCGAGACCATTTATCAGGCGAAATAAATGAAGAAGATGGGCAATGAAAATTCTTGTCCGTCAATTGGTAACAGAGATGTAGTAGAAACCCCTTCCTGCTGCATCTCTGTTTTTATGTCGCAGGTATTCTCAGAGATTGCCATAATTGTGTTATGGCGGAGCCATTTTTTTCTATAGTAAAGTTATACTTCCTGTGTATTTTAGGACTATAAGGAATAGAAAAAATGTGCTATAATATAGTACTTGAATATAGAATGGAGAAGAGGGAGTTTAATGGAGATTACAGCAGACAGAACGATTTTCAATATGGATTTGGAGATGCTGAAACAACAGCCTATTTGGTCGGTGCGCCGCAGCTCTGCTGAATACTATATGGGAAATTCCTTATATATTCTCGGGATGGTTTCCTGGCGAGAAACGGAAGAAAGTCCTTGGTTTTATTATGGCGTTTCACTCACGGAGACCCTAGCCTGCACCAATATGCCGCGATGGTATCAGATGAATCCTGCCAATCTGTATGACAATACGTTGGTTGATCACGTGGTTTATGCAGAAGCGGAAAAAATTTTCCAGTCGCAAATGTAAAACAAAAGGTCACAGCTATACTGACGCATATGTATAGCCGTGACCTTTTGTTTTATAAAAAATACTTTCGGCAGAGGCGTTATTTGCAAAAAAAATTTTTTTTGCTCTGTGAATCCGACATTTTTTACAGCTGTGATGGAGTATTATGGGAATATATGGATTTTGCAGATGGAGGAATCATAGTGAGAAAAAAGGAAATGGCAAGATTAATGCAGCTGGGCGGCAGTTTTATAGAATTGGGAAATGCAGTGCGGCAATTAGAATTGGAGCAACCCCAGCCAGAGGAAGAGATGGCGCAGCAATTGTACAGCAAGGTATATCAGCAGGTGTGTGCCTTCTGCCATAAAAAGACATGGTGCTGGGAAGAAGAACAGGGATATACGTTGGATGCCTTGACGGCGGCATGCAATGTATTGGAAGCTCAAGGGTTAGGTGGGGAAACAGTATTTTCTACCAAATTTCAAGGACGCTGTCATCGCACCGGAGCTTTGGAGGTGGCGCTATTCAATCAGATTGAAAGTTATCAGCAGCAGAGAAGTCGTTACTGCCAGCTAGAGGAAAATAGAGAAAATATTGCCCAGGAATTGATTCAATTAGGGGAACAGATGCAGCTCATGCGGCAAAGTAATAATGAAGATTCTCATCCTCAACGACTATTGGTGGGATATGCGTCCAGCAAAAAGGAATTGGTTTCGGGAGACAGCTGGGGCGCTCAGGATTTGCAGGATGGACGCATGGTACAAGTCCTATGCGACGGGATGGGCAGCGGAGAGCTGGCGATGCAGCAGAGCAAACTGGCGGTGCAGCTTCTGCAGACGCTGCTCTCCGGCGGCTTGAGTATGCGTTTGTCCTTGAATATTGTCAACACTGTGCTGTCTTTTCAATATGGCGGCGTGCGGTTCAGCACCATGGACATCGCCCTGTGGAACTTAAATAGTAATAAGATAGAGTTGTATAAATATGGTGCCGCGCCGTCTTTTGTAAAAAACAGAAAACAGGTGACAGCCTACCAGGGTGATTCCCTTCCAGTAGGAATCTTGCCGCGGGTGGAGGCGACGCAGCTGGAGCACGAGATTGCGGCGGGTGATTTATTGGTTATGATGAGCGACGGGCTCTATGAATTGCATGATGAAGGTTTTCAGTGGGAAAAAATTATCAGCTGTCTCCCTACGACCAATCCCCAGCTGGCGGCCGAATATTTATTGGCCATTGCCACTAGCCGCCGGCGCAGCCAGCAGAAACGAAATAAAGCATTATATCCCGATGAGAATCCACACGGGGATGACATGACCGTGGTTGTCAGCTGCTTATTGTAAAAAATCTTGGGCATAAAATACGCACACCTTCATATACATAAAGAAATGGACAATGGAGGTGTTTGGGGTGCAGAGTGAAAATCTGTCCTGTCTTTGGAATGATGTGGCACTCCTGACGGATCAGCGGGCATACACGTTCGTGTGCAAAACAATGCTGCAGATCCCGGAGCAAGAGGTGGAAACGTTACAGGAAATTATTTTAGCAGATTGGCAAAGCGGTTCCGCTGCGTGTGATTCTTTGCAGTTTCATGGAAGTATAGTGTTGCAGATTGGTTATCTCAGCGCGAATGGGAAACGGAGAGCTTTTAAGGCGGAAATTCCACTGCAGGGGCAATTGCCTAAACCTTTAGTGGAACATACTGCTGCCCGTTTATTGTATAGTCATGGTCAAATTGCTGATACTTGTTTGCTTTTGGAGATTGTACTGCAAATCAGTCGGCAGCAGGAATTGCAGCGCGGCCAGGTGATGATTGGTTCTTTTAAGATGCGAGAGCAATTGGAGTTTCCCTTTCCTTGGCCGGATTGCGAAGAAGTACTGGCTACCACGGCTGCAGCCAAGGTGGAGGAATTTCATATCGCAGAAAATCAGTTGCAGGCTTGCGGCCAATATGACTTGACCTTGGTATATGCCAACAGAGAGCAGCCAGGGGAAAAGGTATTTGCTTATCAGCAGCAACGTCCCTGGCAAGCGGTATGGGATGTCCCCGCAGGGTTACAGGAGTTGGATTGCATAGAGCCTTTTTATCAAGAGATTACCGTACAGATACTGGATGGCCGTCACATCTTGTTTTGCGGAGACGGTGTATTGTGTACTGCTGGAGTGGAGCATGATACTGTACAAACGAAGCAAGAGGGCGCTTCAAAAGAGAAGAGTTTGGCAGCAGAGCAGCTGAATAATCAGATGGCCATGGTGCTGCAGCAATTGATACAGGAGCTGCAGCGCTGCAATAGAGAAAAGGAGCAGCAAAAAGAAACAGAGGAGAACGTACCAGATGAAGACAGCGTATCTTCCTGTGATGAAGTTTGTCCTGTACGCAACAAGGAAGAAGCAGGCAAAGCTGTTCATCCATCGGTGGTAAACAGCCGGGGATCCCGCAGAGCAAATTTATTCAAATATATGCGGGACTTGAATAGCTCCATGCAAACGCCCAACTCTATGCGCAATTTTGAGTTCGATATAGAGAATAAAGAAGAATAAGTGTATAAAAAGAGGGGCCGGATTTTTTAGAATCCAGCTCCTCTTTGGCTGTAGAAATCTATTTTAGAAAATTGGTACAACAGCGCCTTCAAAAGTAGTGTTGATATAATCTCTTACTTCATCGCTGGTGATTGCCTTTACAAGAGCCTGAATCTTTTCAGAATCTTCTGCCCCTTCTTTTACAGCAATGATGTTGGCGAAGGTTTGTGCAGCTTCAGAAGCTGCGTCTTCACAAGCTAATGCATCATTGGCTACGTTTAAACCGGCAGGAATTGCATAGTTGCCGTTGATGACAGCGAAATCAGCGCTGTCCAGTGTTGGAGGCAGAGCGGCAGCTTCAATTTCCTGGATATCTACATTGTATGGGTTGTCTACGATATCCGCTTTGGTAGCGTTCAAACCGGCATCTTCTTTTAAGGTGATGATGCCCTGAGCCTGCAGCAGCTGTAAAGCACGAGCCTCATTGGTGGTATCGTTTGGTACAGAGATTACAGCGCCTTCAGCTAGTTCATCTAAAGAAGCGTGCTGTTTGGAATAGATACCAAACGGCTCATAGTGTACAGCTACAACCGATACCAAATGGGTATTGTTTTCTGCGTTGAAGTCGTCCAGATAAGGCTGATGCTGGAAGTAGTTGGCATCAATCTCACCATTTTCTACGACATTGTTAGGCTGCACATAGTCGGTAAATTCTTTTACTTCCAGAGTATAGCCATCCTTTTCTAATACGCCTGCAACAGCTTCTGTTAAAATCTGTGCATGAGGCGATGGAGAAGCGGCAACGGTGATGACCTTGTCTTCTGCGTTGGCATCAGCGTCTTTTTTGTCATTTCCGCCGCATCCTGCCAGCAAGCCGACAGACAATGCTGCTACTAAAGCAACGGTTACAAATTTTTTCATTGGAAAAATCCCCTCTCAAAAATATTGATATATGCTTACAGAGTATGCTCTGTGAAAGCCACAATTAGTTAATGGAGCCGTTTATCAGACTTTACTGAAATGCGCAGGCCTGCTTCCTGCACAATCTGGGTAATAATAACCAGTAGAATAATACAAATATACATTAAAGGCTTCTCATAGCGGTAATAACCATAACGAATGGCCACATCGCCTAGTCCGCCGCCGCCCAATACGCCAGCCATAGCCGAATATCCTAAAATCGTCGTGGCGGCAATGGCAGCGCCTACCAACAAAGATGGACCTGATTCGGGCAGCATGACCTTGGTGATAATCTGCCAGTTGCTGGCGCCCATAGACTGTGCTGCTTCAATCACACCGAAGTCAATCTCGCGCAGAGAGGATTCAATCAACCGCGCCACGAAAGGCGCTGCACTGAAAACTAACGGCACGATGGTAGCATTGGGGCCGAAACTGGTTCCAGTGATGACCATTGTAATGGGCATGATCATAAAAATCATCAGCAAAAAGGGCACGGAGCGCAATAAATTGACAATGACACCTAAAATTTGGTTGAATACAGGCATGGGATGAATGCCGTCTTTGGCGGTAACTACCAGAATGATGCCTGTAGGAATTCCAAACAGATAAGAGAACAGGGTGGATAGCAGTACAATGTAAATGGAAATTCCGGTGTTCTCCAGAATCATCTGTCCGTTTTGCGCGGTGGTGGCACACAAGCTCATGATAAATTCAAGCATTCGGATACCTCCTCCACAGAAATATGTTTATTCTCCAAATAGACTAAGATTCGCTGCAAGTTGACCTGGTTGACCTCATCGGGAATCTGAATGATCATCTGCCCAAAGGTTTCCCCTTCAATGACGCGGGTATCAGCCGCCACAATATTGACCGGCGTTTTGCACTCCATAATCATATTGGAGATGACAGGTTCCTTAGCGGCAGTACCATCAAAAATCAGGCGGTAGCAATGGGCTGAGCGAAAGTCGGGCAGCTTGCGTTCCTCTGGATACACCAAGCGTTTGGTTGCTTCCTCTTTGGGTCGTGAGAAGACATCGGCCACCGTTCCTGTCTCGGCAATGACATGGTTGTCGATGATGGCCACGCGCTGACAGATCTCCTCGATGACCGCCATTTCATGGGTGATAATGATAACCGTGATGCCCAACCGTTTGCTGATGTCCTTCAGCAGATTTAAAATGGCTCGGGTGGTTTTTGGGTCCAGTGCGCTAGTAGCCTCGTCGCACAAGAGAACTTTGGGATTGGTAGCTAAAGCACGGGCGATGGCCACACGCTGTTTTTGCCCACCAGATAACTGGGAGGGATAAGCATCTTCTTTGTTTTCCATATCGACCAATTTGAGCAATTCTCTGGCGCGGGCAATGGCCTGTTCCTTTTTGGTTCCAGCAATTTCCATGGGAAAGCAGATATTTTGCAAAGCTGTGCGCTGCATCAGCAAATTGAACTGCTGAAAAATCATACCCATGGATTGCCGGGCCTTACATAACTCTTTGCGTGATAAAGTTGACAAATCCTGACCGTCAAAAATAACTGTGCCCGAAGTGGGCTTTTCTAAAAAATTGATACAACGCACCAATGTGCTTTTGCCAGCGCCGCTCATGCCAATGATGCCGAAAATTTCGCCGGGATAAATATCCAGGTTGATATGTTCCAACGCTACAGCGAGACCGCTCTTGCTGGGATAACTTTTATATAGATCCTTAATCTGTATAATTGGCTGGTTCATAGTAGACTCCTTCCTGATAGAATGAAAAATTTATGGAGAGCGCAGTGTCCATGGTTTCAATAAAAAATAAAACCCCACTGCCAGCGGCAGATGGGGTAGGGTTCTCAAACAAACCGTTCTTATCTGCCAGAATTTATATCTGCTGGATTTAGCACAGCGCCTTGCGGAATCATCTGCTAGGCCAGTTGCCGGGTTTCGTCGGGCCAGTCCCTCCACCTCTCTGGATAAGAGAAAAAATATGATGTTTTTATTCTATGAAACTATAGCATGAATGCAGGAGGATGTCAATATTTGCGCAATATATTTTTACTGAGAATCTGTGAATTGTTAAAATGCATTTGGCAGTACAAAATAAAAAAGAAGTTATAAAAGAAGTTAAAGTTAAACACTTGTGAAATCATGTAATTGATGTTATAGTAGAGTAAAAAGAAGAAAGAAACTTCTTCCCTTGTTACATCATGAAAAAATAGTTCCGTGGGTGGGAAAATAATTCTTTCTATAATAAATAAACTGAGAACAACATTTTGCAGCAGTGCGCATACTGCCAAAAAACAGGAGGCTGAATCATGAGAACACAGGAATCGGGAGAAGATTATTTAGAAGCGATCTTACTGCTGTATCGCAAACAAGGCTATGTGCGTTCCACAGACATTGCCAATGCCATGAACTACACAAAAGCGAGCATCAGTCGCGCAGTAAGAATTTTAAAGGATGCGGATTATATTTATTTGGATCCCAACAAAATGATCTTTCTTACAGAAAAAGGAGAAGCGAAGGCGTTGGAAATCTATGAGCGCCATCAGGTGATTGCAGAATATCTGGAAAAAGTGGTAGGCGTAGACCCCGAAACAGCTGACCAGGATGCCTGTCATATGGAGCATATTCTCAGCGATCAAACCTTCGACGGGATTAAGCGTTTATTGAAAGAAGCGAAAGAAGCATGAGATATATCACAGATGCGCTGTATAAAAAAATGCAGTTGTTTCATCTGCCAGTGGATGGGGATATGACTTTGGCAGATGTGGAAGAACTAATTGGCATTGAAGCCGAAGATTTTTTGCTGCAGGAGTTATTGGCTCGGGATGATTGGTATGACACCTATTTGCCGGAGCCGCTACACGGCCGTTTGTTCGACAGTAACGGTGAAGTTAGTCTGCGGGATCTGGATGATAGCCTTTGGCAGGAGATTCTCCAATATCGGCAGAGCATTGAACAGGAGTGGGAACAGGCTGCGGCGCAGGCGCAGGAAGAAAAAAGAAAGCTTATGACAGCGGCTCCCGAGTTGGGCGCTCTGGTGCAGCTAGATTTGCGTGATAGCGAGATTCGCAGCATTTCCGGGATTGACAGTGATGAGATACAAATTAAGCTTTATCCCCAGTGGGATTTAGGAAAAATTTTGATTTTGCGTTTTACCGACGTGAAGGACAGCTGGATGAGCCGGATGCATCCCGATGATGCCAACTGGTGGTTGGCGGATGAAATAGCCCTTGATGAAGAGCGTCCAGGGAGGTATACCTTGCAGGCACTCTTTGGCAATGCCGATTTTGTAGGACAACTGCAATTTTCCTTTGCCGGAGTCACCATCAAGGAACGGGAAGACCCGCTGGAATACTAATCTTTTGGAAAAAAAGACGAATTACGCCATGAATTCGTCTTTTTTGTTTGACTTGATAAATTGGTATGTACTATAATATGTTTTATATGATAGGGGGAGAATGCCAATGAATGAACGCTATGATTTTGCCAGTATCGAGAGCAAATGGCAAAAAAAATGGGCTGAAGAAAAAACATATAAAGTGACAGAAGACAAAAGCAAACCAAAATACTATTGTCTGGAAATGTTTCCGTATCCGTCGGGAAACCTGCACATGGGGCATGTGCGCAACTATTCTATCGGTGATGTCATCGCACGGTTTAAGACCATGCATGGGTATAATGTACTGCATCCCATTGGTTGGGATTCCTTTGGCTTGCCTGCTGAAAATGCGGCTATCAAACACAAGACGCCGCCTGCCAAGTGGACCAAAGAAAATATTGCCAATATGAATCGCCAGCTGCATGCCATGGGCTTGAGCTATGACTGGGACCGGGAAGTAACGACCTGTCTGCCCGAATATTATAAATGGACGCAGTGGTTGTTCCTGCAGTTCTACAAAAAGGGTCTGGCCTACAAAAAAGGCGCTTCGGTGAACTGGTGTCCGGGATGTCAGACAGTACTGGCCAATGAACAGGTGGTAGAAGGAAAATGCGAGCGCTGCGACAGTGTAGTAGAGAAAAAATCTCTGGAGCAGTGGTTCTTCAAAATTACAGAATATGCGGACCGCCTGTTGAAAGATTTGGACAAACTGCAAGGCTGGCCTAATAAAGTGCGCGTCATGCAGGAAAACTGGATTGGCCGCAGCGAAGGGGCAATTTTGCGTTTTCCGGTGCAGGAAAGCGACGATATCATTGAAGTATTCACCACTCGCCCTGACACGGTGTTTGGGTTGAGTTATATGGTGCTGGCGCCGGAGCATCCATTGGTGGAGAAACTGATTGCCGGCACCAAATATGAGGCGGACGTGCGCGCATTTGTGAAAGAAGTTCAGCAGATGACAGAAGTGGAAAGAGCATCCACAGAATTAGAGAAAAAAGGAATCTTCATCGGCGCCCATGTAGTTAGTCCCGCGGACGGTAAAATCGTACCAATCTTAGTGGGGAACTATATTATTTACGAATACGGCACCGGTGCTGTTATGGGCGTACCAGCTCATGATGAACGGGATTTCTTGTTTGCGAAAAAGTATGACCTGCCCATCACCATCGTGGTTATGCCCGAAGGGAAAGAACTGCGCGTAGAGGATATGACAGAGGCATCCAAAGAAAACGGCATTATGGTCAACTCCGGGCAGTTTAACGGCATGAAAAACGAAGACGCCAAAAAAGCCATCGTTGACTACCTGGCCGAAAAGGGTATGGGCGAGATGAAGGTAAACTTCCGCCTGCGCGACTGGTTGATTTCCCGTCAGCGGTTCTGGGGCGCACCGATTCCCATTATCTATTGCGATCATTGCGGTACCGTTCCGGTACCGGAGGAGCAACTGCCGGTTATGTTGCCCCATGATGTAGATTTCAAACCTACTGGAGAATCACCATTAAAATATATGGAAGAGTTTGTGAATACCACCTGTCCTATCTGTGGCCGTCCTGCACGCCGGGAGACAGATACCATGGACACCTTTGTGTGCTCTAGCTGGTACTATCTGCGTTACACCGATGCGCGTAATGACAAAGAAGCCTTTGCCAAGGAAAACGCAGACCACTGGATGAATGTAGACCAATATATCGGCGGTGTAGAACATGCCATTCTGCATTTACTGTATGCGCGGTTTTTCACCAAAGTGCTGTACGACATGGGCTTGGTCAGCGTAGATGAGCCGTTCCAGAATTTGCTCACCCAAGGTATGGTGCTCATGGACGGCAGTAAGATGTCCAAATCCAAGGGCAACATCGTCAGTCCGGAGGCAATTATTGATAAATTCGGCGCAGATACTGCTCGCCTGTTTATCCTGTTTGCCGCACCGCCGGAACGGGATTTGGAATGGAATGATCAGGCTGTAGAAGGCTGTTATCGGTTTATCAATCGCGTGTGGCGTTTTGTCTATGACTATGTACAGAGTTGTGGCGGTGAGAACGCAGAAGCTGGCGAATTAAGCAGAAAAGATAAAGATATGCGTCGTCTGGTACACACCACCATCAAACGGGTGACCGATGATGCAGGTACACGGTTTAACTTTAACACAGCAATCAGCGCAATTATGGAGTTGGTGAACGGCTTGTATCAGTATCGGGAAGTCGTAGGCTACAACAAGGCTGTGATGGCGGAAGCGGTAGATACGCTGGTGTTGCTTTTGGCGCCGTTTATTCCTCATGTGACAGAAGAACTGTGGCAGGATTTAGGTCATGGAGAGAGCGTACACAAGCAAAAATGGCCTGTTGTAGACGAAGCCGCGCTGGTGGCTGACGAAGTGACAGTGATTGTACAGGTGAACGGCAAAGTACGGGATAAAATTTTGATGCCGGTAAATCTCGATAAGGCAGAGACAGAAAAAATGGTATTGGCACAGCCAAAAATTGCCGAAATCCTTGCAGGCAAGGAAGTGAAAAAGGTTGTTGTGGTACCGAATAAATTAGTCAATGTCGTAGTAGGCTGAACACATGTTTTCAAAACCGACAGGGATGAGAGGTGCAGCTTTAGAAAGCAGTATCACTGACACAAGCAAACCTGCCGACAACGAAACGTCGGTATAATAGAATATCAGGAAGTATAGTGAAAAAGCGGAAGGAATCTCTTTGCAGATACCTTCCGTTTTTTGTATGCTTTTGAGAAGTGGTGCGCAGGAAATAGAGATGTTTTGGGGATGCTTTGATGTAGCGGAAAACTATCTGGAGATATGATGATTTTTCGGTAGCTCAGAATTTATTAGGAAAAGAAAAAAGGAATCCTCTTTTTGCTGCCGAATCTTCTTATGTGGGTAACATGTGCAAATCAAAAGGGGCGAGTGGTGTGATAGAGAAATGGTGCCGACACAGAAAGCTGCGAATGTTTCAGCTCATGGTGGGGCTGGGTCTGCTGGCAGGTGCGCTGTTGTGTTATAGCTTTTTTATAGAACCTTATCTGCTGGTTGTGCGACACTATCAGATACAGGTGCAGGAAAGTGGTGAGGAGCGGGTACGGCTGGTACAAATTTCTGATTTACAGTTGGGCGAAAATTATTCTTTGCGGCAATTGCGCAAGGTCGTGAATAAAATACAAAAGCAGCATCCTGATATGATTATCTTCAGTGGCGATCTGTTTGAGAACTACAAGATTTGCGGCACGGAGCTGGAGGAGGATGTCACAGCGTTGTTGGGGGAACTGGAGGCGCCGCTGGGCAAATATGCGGTGTGGGGCAATCGGGATTACGGCGGAGGCGCAGAGCGGGCTTATCGGCGAATCATGCAGGCATCTGGTTTTCATTTGCTTTGTAATGCCTATGAAACGGTACAGCTTGCCGATGGACAAAAGATGTTGTTGTGCGGCCTGGATGACAGTCTGTTTGGTAAGCCGGACAGCAGTATTTTTGCAGAATTTGCTGGGCAGGAATCTAGTTATCGTATTCTGTTGCTCCATGAGCCGGATGTAGCGCAGCTGCTGAGCTATTCAGATTTTCATCTCATTCTTGCGGGGCACAGTCATGGCGGGCAGGTGCGGCTGCCATTTTTCGGCGGTTTGAAGACGGTACTGGCGCAGGAGTATGTGCGCCATTTCTATACGCTGAATGAAAAAACAGGTCTGCGGCTATATGTGAATACCGGATTGGGCACTTCTCATCTTGCGGTGCGTTTTGGCGTACCTCCGGAAATTGCCGTGTTTGAGATACAGCTTTGATAAAAAATGCAGTGAAACAGGCTCTGGGGATGTTTTGTCTGCATATATAATATTGTTATAGTATTTTTATCCGTTTCTCTTGTTAATTCTATGAAAATAGATTATAATATAGAAGTTAGTTTGGTCGGTGCAATATCAAAAACAGTAAGGAGGTTTCTGGTCATTAAGAATAAAAATTATGATGGCGTCAATATTATTCCTTTGGGCGGATTAGGTGAAATCGGGAAAAATATGACAGCAATCAAATGTAACAATGAAATTCTTATTATCGATGCCGGGCTGATGTTTCCGGAAGAAGAATTGCTGGGCGTTGATATCGTAATTCCCGATCTCAGTTATTTACTGGAAAACAGGGACATGGTAAAAGGGGTAGTGATTACACACGGACATGAAGATCATATCGGCGGTCTGCCCTATTTGCTGCGAGAAATAAACGTACCTGTCTACAGTATGAAGCTTACGATTGGTTTAATTGAGGCAAAACTAAAAGAGACGACATTTGTAAACGTTCCTCGTTTACACGTGGTCAGACCGCGGCAGGAGTTTAAGGTGGGATCATTTCGGGTTGAATTGGTACGTACCTGCCATAGTATTCCTGATGCGGTGGCGGTAGCGGTGCATACGCCTTACGGGATTATTTTCCACTCTGGAGATTTTAAATTTGACCAAACGCCGATTGATGGTCATGCCATAGACTATCAACGTATTGCGGAGTTGGGAAATAAGGGCGTGCTGGCCTTTTTGTCTGACAGCACCAATGTGGAGCGGCCCGGATACAGTACATCGGAAAAAACCGTGGGCGAGAATTTTGACAATATTTTCCGCTCAGCTAAGGAGCGCATTGTGATTGCAACTTTTGCTTCCAATGTGCACCGGATTCAGCAGGTGATCAATGCTGCCTGTCAGTATGGCCGTAAGGTGGCTATTGCTGGACGCAGCATGGTGAATATTGCAAATGTATCTCAGGAACTGGGGTATTTGCAGGTGCCGCCAAACACGATTATTGAGCTGGATGAGTTGGATCAATATCCGCGCAATGAGGTCGTTTTGCTCACCACAGGCAGTCAGGGCGAGCCCATGTCTGCACTGACTCGTATGGCTATGTCCGATCATCGTCGGGTAAAAATTGAAGAGGGCGATACGGTGATTCTTTCGGCTTCACCCATTCCGGGCAACGAGAAATTGATCTCCCGCGTAATTGATATGCTGTATCGTTTGGGTGCAAGGGTGATTGCTGGTTCCAACAACGGTGTGCATACTTCCGGGCATGCCTGCAGAGAAGAATTGAAAATGATGATTAATTTGGTAAAGCCCAAATATTTCATTCCGGTGCACGGCGAATACCGCATGCTGGTGAAGCATAAACAACTGGCTGTAGAAGTAGGGATGCCGGAGGAAAATGTGTTTATTGCGGAGAACGGCAGTGTGATTGAGTTGAACAATCAAAAAGGCGCCATTACCGGAAAAGTAACCGCCGGTCGGGTATTGATTGATGGTTTGGGTGTAGGCGATGTGGGCAATATTGTATTGCGCGATCGCAAGCAACTGTCGCAGGATGGGATTTTGATTGTGGTTGTGACGCTGGATCGCCAGAATCATGCCATTGCCGCAGGGCCGGATATTGTATCGCGGGGCTTTGTGTACGTGCGGGAGGCAGATGAGCTGATGGCCGGTGCCAAAGAGCGTGTGACGCAGAGTCTGGAAAAATATCTGGAGCGCAATATTGTGGATTGGTCCAGCTTGAAAAGTGGTTTGCGGGATAGTTTGAGCAAATATCTTTACGAAAAAACGCGGCGCAGACCGATGATTTTACCGATCATTCAAGAAATCTAAAAAAGAGATGTCCTATGGAAAGCACCCTGCAATGGCTGATAAGTCGCTGCAGGGTGCTTTTGTATGGTGAAAGGATTTTTTTCGGTGTTGTGCCTGTGTGCAAGATTTTTTTGGATAGCCATTGCAAAATGCCAAGACAAGGATTCTTTTTTCGCATAAAAACAGGTAACTTCTTTCATACTATGGATGCAATATTTTTGTTGTACAGAGGAGGAGATTGCATGTCAGAGGGAGAAGTACAAGAACCAGAGGTATTATTGGAGAACTACGGGACCACGGCGCTGCCTGCTGCGTCAGATGCGCCTATTCATTGTCTCACTATCATCGGTCAGATTGAGGGGCATATGATTTTGCCCCAAAGCAATAAAACGACCAAATATGAACACTTGATTCCCCAGTTGGTAGCCATTGAACAGGATGAAAAGGTAAAGGGCGTTTTGATTGTGTTGAATACTGCTGGCGGTGATGTGGAGTCGGGTTTGGCCATTGCGGAGGCCATTCGCGGCTTGAGCAAGCCCAAGGTATCTATCGTGATGGGCGGTGGACACAGTATTGGCGTGCCCATTGCGGTGGCCAGCGATTATTCTTTTATCGCGCCCAGTGCGACGATGACCATTCATCCGGTACGGCTTACCGGTATGGTGATTGGTGTGCCGGCTACCATGGAATATATGGAGCGGATGCAGGACAGAGTGGTGGCCTTTGTGACGGACAACTCTCATATTGACGAGCAGACTTTCCGGCGTCTAATGCTTACAGTGGGCGAATTGTCCCAGGATATTGGCACTGTGATTGTGGGCAAAAAGGCGGTGGAATATGGTCTGATTGATGAGGTGGGCAGTATTCACGAGGCAATGCACAAGCTGAATGCGCTGATTGATGAGCGGGAGGCTGCGTGTCATGACTGATGTATATTATACGCTAATGCCGCCCCAGATGGATTTTTTTGATGAGAAAGCAGTTTCCGAAAGTCAGCTGCTTTGTTATAAAGGTGTCAATTTGTATGCCCGTCCCTATGACGCCGGTCATTATCAGATTACGGGACTGTGCACGACCAATCCGAAACATTATTTGTCAAGGGAACTGCAGCCCGGTGCGTTGATTCCCATTTTGGGAAAAAGTAGATGAAATCATAGTTCCATTGCTGAAGAAGTATGATATAATAAAAAGATATTTTAGTTGAACGCAGAGGGAGGCAGGTGCAGAGATGGTATGGGAAACAGGGCATGATACCGCAGAACAGAAGGAACGGGCTGTGCTGGTGCTGCTGCCGGAGTCTAGGGAACGCTGGCAGGAAGAGGATATGCTGCAGGAGTTGATGGAATTGGGCAGAACGGCAGGCTTGGATGTGGTGGATCATGTGATTCAGCATCGCAGTGTGCCGGACGCAGCGTATTGCATCGGCAGAGGGAAGCTGGAAGAGGTACGGCAGTTATGTTTGACCTGGGATGCGACCTGTGTTATATTTGATCGCTCTTTGTCTCCCTCGCAGTTGTGCAATATAGGTAAGGCGCTGGATTTGAAGGTACTGGACAAGACGATGCTGATTCTTGATATTTTTGTGCAGAGAGCTCGCAGTCGTGAAGGCAAGCTGCAGGTGGAGCTTGCCCAGGCCAATTATCTCTTGCCGCGGCTTTTAGGTCAGGGGATGAATTTATCCCGGCAGGGCGGCGGCAGCAAAGGCGGCGTGGGCAACCGTGGTCCCGGTGAGACCAAGTTGGAAACCGACAGGCGTCGGATACGACAGCGGATTCAGATGGTGGAGCGGGAGCTCAAAGAGGTGCGGAAACAACGGGCGGTACAGCAAAAGCGTAAGCTGAAGGGCGGTCTGCCCCTGATTTCGCTGGTGGGATATACCAATGCGGGAAAATCTTCGCTTTTAAATACCCTTACCGATGAACAGATTTATGCGGAAGATCAACTGTTTGCAACGCTGGACCCTACGACACGGGCTTTTTATCTGCCTGGTGGCAGCAAGGCGCTGCTTACCGATACAGTAGGCTTTATTCGCGATTTGCCGCTGCAGTTGATAGAAGCCTTTAAGGCTACATTGGATGAGTTGCAGTATGCGGATTTGTTGTTGCATGTGGTGGATCTCAGCAATTCCAATTTTCAGAATCAGCTGCAGGAGGTGGAGGAAATTCTCATGCAGTTGAATCTACAGGAAAAACCGCGGATTTTTGTTTTTAACAAAATTGATAGGTTGGATGAGTTGCCGTCTGTGGGTCAGGGCTTGGAGAGGGAGAACTGCTGCTATGTGTCAGCGGCTTCCGGGCAGGGGGTTCCTGCGCTGTTGGAGATGATGGAGGCCCGGCTGATCAAGACTGTTACCTGTAAGGTGCAGCTGCCTGCGGCGGAAGGACGTTTGCTGCACAAGGCTTATGAGACGGGAAATGTCCGTGATCTGGAGTATACGGAAGCGGGTATTTGCTTTACATGGAGTGGCAGAGGGGAGAAGGTGCCTCTCGAATTTGCAGAATTCTGTCTGTAGCATTGGGCCATATTGCTACGGGCAGCGGCAAAAGCGCATAAAGAGTTTGAAAATTCATATACTATAGAACGAGGTAGAGTAACAAATGAACGATTATTTTTCATCATTACAAAACAAATATCATATCAGTGATGGACTGATGGAGCAGATTGTGCAGGCCTATGAAAAGGTGCAGCCTTATTGGCAGTCTGTGGGCAATCAGACTTGGACTGCGCAGATTAAAATTTTAAACGCTTTTCAAAAGCATCAGGCATCGGATTTTCATCTGAACGGTTCTACTGGATATGGGTATGGGGATACAGGCAGAGACATTTTGGAACTGATTTGGGCGGATATTTTTAAGGCGGAAAAAGCTTTGGTGCGCTCTAATATTGCATCGGGAACTCATGCATTGGCGCTGGGCCTTTTCGGCAATCTGTTGCCGGGCGATACCTTTGTTTCTATCAGCGGAGCGCCTTATGATACGTTACAGACCATTATTGGACATGATCGGGAAGCGGGAACATTGTCGGAGTTGGGTGTACAGCATAGGATTGTGGAGTTGGTTGAGGACGATTTTGATTTTGATGGGATTGCCAAAACGGTGACGCCTGGTGTGAAAATGGTGTGCATTCAGCGCTCGCGGGGATACAGCTGGCGGAAATCTCTGAGTATTTCCAAAATTGCCAAGGCTATTGACTTTGTAAAGCAGATTGATCCCAATATAATTTGTTTTGTGGACAATTGCTACGGAGAGTTTGTGGAATTGCAGGAGCCATTGGAGGTAGGGGCCGATCTGATTGCCGGTTCGTTGATTAAAAATCCTGGAGGCGGGTTGGCGCCTCGGGGAGGCTATGTGGCTGGCCGTGCAGATTTGGTGGATCGGGCTGCCGCGCGCCTGACGGCGCCGGGAATTGCGGAGGATGTTGGTTCGGCGCTGGATTTTAACCGCTTGGCGTTTCAAGGGCTGTTTATGGCGCCGCTTATCGTAGAGCAGGCAATGAAAGGTGCTATTTTTGCAGCGCAGCTGCTGAGCCAGTTGGGGTATAAGGTGTCACCGGAGGCTGATGCGCCCCGCACAGACATTATTCAGGCAATCCAACTGGATGAACCCGATGCGGTACGGCGTTTCTGCAAGGGGATCCAAATGGCTTCACCGCTGGATGCCCATGTGACGCCTTATGATGCAGAGCTGCCAGGATATGATGATCCTGTGATTATGGCGGGCGGTACATTTGTGCAGGGTTCTTCCATCGAGCTGAGTATTGACGGCCCTATGCGGGAGCCGTATATCGTCTATATGCAAGGCGGGTTGTCAGTGGCCCATGTGATTGCCGGAGTCGTGGCAGCAGTGGGTCAAATGGAGCAAAAATAGTGGAAATGCACAGCAGAGGGGTGGATTGCAATGACAAGAAAAAAGGTAGGTTTATTATTTGGCGGGCGCTCAGGTGAACATGAGGTTTCCCTGACATCAGCAAGTACCATTGCCAATAACTTTGGGGCGGAGCAGTTTGAGGTAGTGCCGTTGTTGATCAGCAGGGACGGTCGTTGGTATGGTCCGATTGCACTGCAGGATATTGCGACAGCGACGGCGGAACAGTATGGGGAGCGGGAAGTCATATTGGCGCCTCAGCCTGGAGGGCGCTTGTTATCTGCTGCCGATGGGCGGGAAATCTGCCGTTTGGACGTGATGTTTCCTATTGTACACGGCACCTATGGAGAGGATGGGATTTTGCAGGGGTTGTTGGAATTGGTGGGCGTCCCTTATGTAGGTGCAGGTGTTGCAGGGTCGGCAATTTGTATGGATAAAGTATTGATGCGCAAAATATTGGCATATCATCACATTCCCCAGGTTGCGTTTACCACTGTGCTGCGCGGTCAAATTGAGCAGAATTTGCCGCAGGCAATCATGCAGATAGAATCGGCGTTGACCTATCCGGTATTTGTAAAGCCAGCCAATGGCGGTTCCAGTGTGGGCATCAGTAAGGCACGGAATAAGGAAGAATTGGCGCAGGCGCTGAAATTGGCAGCATGTTATGACAGAAAGATTCTCATCGAGCAGGGTATCATTGCGCGGGAAATTGAAATTTCTGTCTTGGGAAATGGAGAGCCCAAGGTTTCCATGCCCGGAGAAATCTGCTCCAGCAATGAGTTTTATGATTATAAAGCGAAATATATTGATAATAAATCGGTATCGGTGATTCCGGCACAGCTCCCTGAGGAAACAATAAAAAATATCCAGCAATTGGCTGTGGAGGCGTATAAGGTTTTGGATTGTGAAGGGTTCGCCCGTGTTGACTTTTTTGTGAGTAAAACAGACGGTCAGATTTACTTAAATGAGATCAACACACTGCCGGGGTTTACGGATATCAGTATGTATCCTAAGATGTGGGAGGCAGCAGGCGTGCCGATGCAAGCCCTTTTGTGCCAATTGGTCGAGTTGGCAGAGCAGCGTTTTCTGGAGCGCAGCAAAAACTCGGTGGAACGATAGGTAGGATATAGCTTCTTTTTATCTGGGAAATTCTGTTGACAAATATAAGAAGCGTATTCTATAATACAAACATATATTTGCAAAAATTATTTTTTGATATAGGTGCATCGTGAATGAAATGATAACGGAGGATGGTTATGGCGGATAGCGGAAACAAAGTGCAGAGTAGGGGACAGGAGAAAGTGCAGAGCAAAGAAGAGGCTTTGGAAAATGCATTAAAGCGGATAGACAAACAGTTTGGCAAAGGTACATTGATGCGGCTGGGGGAACGGGAAAAGATCGAAATGGAGGTCATTCCCACTGGTTCCATTGCCTTGGACAGCGCATTAGGGGTAGGCGGTATTCCTAAAGGCAGAATTACTGAAATCTACGGTCCGGAATCTTCCGGTAAAACGACAGTTGCACTGCATATTGTGGCAGAATGTCAGAAAGAGGGCGGCATTGCAGCGTTTATTGATGCGGAGCATGCGTTGGATCCTGTGTATGCCAAAAAGATTGGCGTAGATATAGACAACCTATTGGTTTCTCAGCCCGACTATGGGGAGCAGGCACTGGAGATCTGTGATGAGCTGGCGCGCAGCGGCGCAGTGGATATTATCGTGGTGGACTCGGTGGCAGCATTGACGCCGCGGGCAGAAATTGAAGGGGACATGGGAGATACCCATGTGGGGTTATTGGCCCGTTTGATGTCGCAGGCATTACGCAAAATGACAGGCAATATCAGCAAAAATAACACAACCATGGTGTTTATCAATCAGGTGCGTGAAAAAATCGGCGTAATGTATGGAAATCCGGAAGTCACCACTGGCGGGAGAGCGTTAAAATTCTATTCTTCGGTGCGTATGGAAGTGCGCAAAGGCGAGGCGTTAAAGCGGGGGAGCGAAATCATCGGCAACCGCACCAAGGTGAAGGTGGTCAAGAATAAGGTTGCGCCGCCGTTTAAAACGGTAGAGTTTGATATTATGTTTGGCGAAGGGATTTCCAATGAGGGCAGTATCATTGATGTAGGCGTAGAGTTGGAGATTATTCGCAAGAGCGGTGCATGGTATTCCTATGAAGGCGAAAAAATTGGCCAGGGTCGCGACAATGCCAAAGAATATTTAAAAGCCAATCCAGAAACGCGGGCGGAGATAGAGGAAAAAATCCGGCAGCATTCTCAAGATATTGGCATGGTGGTGGAAGTGCAGGACGATGACGAGGATGAGCCTGTCAATGAGCTGTTCTTTGATGAAGAGTAGTGCAAAAAGGAGTTGCGGTAGATAGATGGACACTTTGGAGCAGGCGAAGGAAACGGCGTTAAAGTATTTGACTGCGCGTCTGCGCACACGGCAGGAAGTAAAGCAATTGCTGCAAAAGAAGGGCTATACCGCTGAGATTACGGCACAGGTACTGGAATTTTTGGAGCGCTATCAGTATTTAGACGATGCTGTGTATTGTCGCAGCTGGATTTCTGACCGGGTACGGTTTCATCCGTGCGGTCGTCAGAAGATGGCCTTTGAGCTGTCAAAAAAAATCAGTGACCGGCAGTTGATTGCCGAAAGTTTGGAAACCTACTTTCCTCGAGAGCTGGAGATAGAGAGTGCGGTTGCCGCGGCGCAGAAAAAAATTGCGGGCAGCAGCCAGGGCATGGGCAGGGACAAATTGGGTCGTTTCCTTTACAGCAAAGGCTACGGCGGCAGTGTGATCAGGGTAGTATTTCAAGAGGACGAGATTCTTGCTTTGCTGGGTAACTCATCGGAATGCTATGATGAAAATTGAATAGAGATTGCATGGACTCAGATATGGGCTGTCTCTTCTTTTCCTTTTTACAAGCTGTATGGTGAAAGGAAAAGTGGGACAGCTTTTTGTATTTCTGTTCGGGATATGCTATAATAAGGCAATCTATTTATCAGAAATTTCAGTTATGTAACGGGGGCAGACAGGATGCTGACACAGATGATCACAGAAACCTTATTGGGCGCACTGACCGGGTATGTGACCAATCACACGGCAATTCGCAGTTTATTTCAGCCGGGCGGTGTGATTGAGCATACGCGGGACGATTTTGCCAGAGAGGCGGGTGAGTTGCTGGAAGAACAGGTATTGACCCGAGCGGTATTAAAGCAGCAGTTGGAATTGTCGCAGATGCAGCAAGCCCTGAATGATGCTTTGGAAGATTTTTGGCTGCGCACGCTGCCGCAGTTCTTTGCCGACAAAACGCTGGGAGATTTGCCGGACTACGATAAATGCCTGGCAGTGGTGCAGCAACTTGTTGTACAATTTGCAGAGCAAGAGCGGGAAAGAATTTTGCTCTGGCTGAAAACCTATTTACCGGTGCAAAAGATTTTTACAGAAGCTCAGTGTCAACAGTTCAGCGGGCAGCTGGAAGCACTGCTTTTGGAAACGGTACAGCAGGAGGATTTGGCGGTATGTTTTTTGAATGCCTGGAAGCAGGAGAAGGGCGCACAAACTCTGGAGGAATTAGGGCTCTGGGATTTGTGCAGCAGTTTGGTCATGCAGACGGCGCAGCAGAGCAAAAGGTGGAAGGCTCAACTGTTGCAGCAACATGAAACGGAGCTGAAAGCGCTGCTTTTGGAGACCATTCAAAAATTGCAGCTCCATTCTGTACTCTCTGAACTGGATGAACAGATGCTACAGTATACGCTGCGGCAATATCTCCATTGTGACGAAGAAACGCTGTCGCGACTGCTGTATGAGGCTGTGGGTAGTGAAGCAGGGCAGCAATTGCTGAAGGTTGTTACCGATGAATTGGTGAAGGCTTTGGCAACGGTGGATGTGCCCATTGGGGAATTGATTCCTGAAGATCTTCTCACCGGTATTGCCCATCTGCTGGAACAACAAATGCCCGTGATATTGGAAAGCCTGTTGGAGTGGCTGCAGGGAGAAGAGCAGGCAGTAGCTGCTATGCTGGAATCGGCAGTAGATGAAGTAGCAGCGGAGCTGGGCGGCATGAAAGGCATGCTGTTGGCGCAGTTGAAGGAGAGCTTGCTGGAACAGGTTTTGCAGGAGACAAATCTGGGCGACTTGGTGCAGCAATTTCTGCTGACACCGCAAACCACAAAAGAGGCTGCGGCTTTGCTGACAGCGACAATCAAAGAGCAGCTGACTATACATCCTGTAGGAGCTTTGGTGCAGCGCATGAACGGTAATGGGCAACTGGTACAGGTTGTGCAGCTTTTCCTCACGAAAAATATACAGCGTCTGCTTTCCGGGCGGAGCGCCACTTTTCTGCAGTCCATATTGGCATGGCAGCCGGGCTCCTTTCATTTGACGGAACGAAGAACAGAACTAGAGCATTGGCTCACGGAGATACTCTGGCATGGGATGGTGCAGCTAGACGTAGAAGCGCTGTTAAAGGACAAGGGGGATTGGCTTTGTCAAGTGCCGACTTCTCAATTGCTGCCGTGGGAGGATGAACAGGTTCGCGCTTGGGTGAACGGCGCAATCCGGCAGGGATGCAAGCATCTTGCTGAGACACTGCCGCAAATTTCCTCCGATGCGTTCTATCGGCCATTGTATCATGCTTTGGAGCAGGCCTTGCGGCAACAAGGTGCAGCATGGCTGGCGCATTGGACATCTTCCTGCCCGATGGAGCAGATATTGGTACCGCTGCAGGGAGAGCTGCTGGCACAAAAGCCGCAAATGGTGCAGCAATTGACACAAATGGGAGTGGAATTGCTGGAAGGACGCCTGAGTAAGCTGGCGGAAGGGCAAATTCAGAAGCTGAGCAATGAGGATATGCGCAAGCTGGTGGAGGATTTTATGGGCAGGGAGCTGCAGCCTTTGAACTATCTAGGTGCTGGAATGGGGGCTGTGGCTGGTATAACAGTGGGAACGACAATGTCCGCTGCATTGCCGGTAACTGCCGCCGCTGCACCTGCAGTGCTTTTAGGTGCTCTGGCAGGGAAGTCCTTTTTATTTGGCGCAGTGGGCTATGGAACCAACTGTGCGGCAGTAAAGGGATTGTTCTGGCCTTATGAACCAGTGGGCGGTATGGAAATGCTGCAAGGTGTGATTCCGAAGCAAAAGGCGCGATTTGCACACAGTATGGGCAATCTGGTGGAGCGCTATGTGCTCAATGAGGAGATTTTGCAGCAGAAGCTGGAATACAGTGAAAAAATTCTCTCAGTGAACATCAAACAACTGGCGGAGAATGAAAAAGTCTGGCAGTCTTTTATGGCCGAGGCGGTGCACAGACGCAGAGCGCTTGTGCGAGCTTGCTTGGCGCAGCTGGAGAAACAAAGCCTGTCAAAATATGACGAGGCGCTGTTGCATTTGGGCAGCCAGCCCTTTGCCTTTTTGCGGAATGATCTCTGGAAAACGGTGCAGCTGGAGAACTATCTTTTGCCGTGGGCAGAGCAATGGCTACAGAGACAGCTGCATGGCGAGATTACGCTGAACGCGATTTTATCTGACGAACAATTTGGGCGGTATGGGGTGCAATGGTTGAGCGGACAGCGTGTGCCGAATGTGTGCCGGTGGTCTGATACGCTGCTGCACAGTGAAAAAAGTGTGGCGCAGCTGTTGACGCAGGAAAAGCTGCAGAGTTATGCGGAAGCTATACAGGATAGAGTGCACAGCTGGTTGAGTGAACCTGCTCACGGCGGGGCGCTGGCACAGCAGCTGAGCCAATTTTTTACGGTAGAACGACTGAAGCAATGGCTGGAAAGGCACAGCGGTGCATGGCTGGAAACGAATCTGTCCGGCTTGTTTGCGCTGGTGGAACAGACCTGCCTGAAGCTGATCCAGCAAAAAGAGCGTGACATTGTGGAACGTGTCCAGCGTGCCATTCTTTCCAAGATGGGATTTATGCAGCAGATGGGCTACAGTATGATGGGCGGAGACGAGATTGTCGCCCAGGTGGTGGCGCGCATTTTACGTCAAAAGCTGCCTATCTTTTTGTCGCTGAAGAGTAAGGATTTGCAGCTGCTGCTTGCTCGCTGCTGGCAGCAGGCCATTTTTCCGGCGCTGTTGGAGAGTCCTATGAAGCAGGAGCACATTGGGATACTGCTATACACCCTTTTACGGCAGCCAGCAGTGCATCAGGGTGTGGCTGACATTGCCAAGGGAAGTACTCTCATTCTTGCGCAGCAGCCGCTGAACAGCTGGGGAAGATGGCTCAATCCAGAGCCGCTTTTGGAGAAGGTGCAGCTGCAATTGGGATTTCAGTGGAAGCTGAACAGCAGCTTGGCAGTACAGCACTGGCAGCCTCTCTTGCAGGATTTCTATAAGGAAACCATCGGAAAGACTACTTTGGGGCAGCTTACCAGAGACTTTCATGGAACAGTGCCCTTGGCCCAAATCCTGCAGCATGATGCCCTTGCCGAAAATTTGCGCGGTGCCCAGCTGAGATTGCAGGAAAACATGGCCATTACCCGTCCACAGCAATGGCTGTGTTGGACGGAGTTTACAGAAGTTTTAGGACAGGCTCTTCAGGGATTGGAGGAAGACCAATCCTTCCGACGCTGGTGCCAATATGAAGGGGAAACGTTGCTGATTCAATTGTCTGCTGACTGGCGCAATCTATTACCGTCCAAGACCAGAGAGGCGCTGATGGAGGTTTTGCTGCAAGCGTTCTCTGCTGCGGCCAGAGCCCACGGCAAGAACCTCTTGTCAGCGATGGAGCTGTCCCAATTGGCAGAAAGACAATTGCTCTTGATGGACAGCGCACATTTGGAACAGGTAGTGCGGGGATTTGCCAGTCAATATTTGACCCATATTGAAAATCGCGGCTGGCTGGGCGCAGTATTTGCGCTGCCTGGGATGCTGCTTTACTTGCTATAAATTTTTGCGGAAAATGAGGTGTTTGGGATGCGCATCTTCCATATGGCGGATTTGCATATTGGAAAAAAGCTGAATCAGGTTTCTTTGCTGCCGGACCAACGGCATCTGTTGCAGCAGGTAGTGGCTTTGATTCAGCAGCAAAGGCCGGACGTATTGTTGCTGGCAGGAGATATTTATGACCGGCGCAGTCCGGCAGTGGAGGCGGTACAGCTTTTGGACAGCTTCCTTTCGGAGGTGGTGTTGCGCTGTCATGTGCCGGTGATTGCTATCAGCGGGAATCATGACAGTGGGGAACGCTTGGGATTTGCCCAGGGACTGTTGTCCCAGGCTGGCTTTTACATTGCAGGGCGGTGTACGTTGCCGTTGCCGCAGGTGACATTGCTGGACCAATGGGGGCCGGTAGTATTCCACCAGCTTCCCTATGCAGATTTGGCCATCTTGAAATATATATTGCAAACGGAAGAAGCAATCAATTATGAAGAGGCCATGGAGCGATTGCTGCAAACTTTGGAGCTGGAGCGAACGGGAGGAACACGGCATGTGCTTTTGGCTCACGGTGTTGTGGCTGGCAACGACGGAGAAAATTTGGAGCGCTGTGACTCGGAACGGGAATTGAGCATTGGCGGGACAGAGTTTTGGAGCAGCAGCTTACTGAGCGGCTTTAGTTATGTGGCGTTGGGGCATTTGCATAGCTGTCAGCGCAGCGGCAGCGAACGGATTCGCTATGCCGGTTCCCCTTTCAAATACTCTTTTTCTGAGGAACGGCAGCAGAAAGGCTTGCTGCAAATTGATTTGGACGGTGCGGGCGACATTGAGGTGAAACAGTTGCCGCTGACGCCACTGCACGATTTGCGCACCATTCGCGGCAATTTGCAGGACCTTTTGCAGGACGATATAGTGCAGGCAGCCAATGCCGCAGATTATATTCGGGCGATTTTGACCGATTACGGAGAATTGTTAGAGCCAATGGCGCAATTGAAAGAAAAATATCCCAATACGCTTACTTTGGAGCGGGAGCACCAATTGTTGTCTGAGCCTTTGGAGAATTACGAGAAAATTGACTTGCAAAGACAAACGCCAGAACAGCTATTTGGCAATTTTTATCGGCAGATAACCGGAGCGGATATCACAGAGGAAGAACTGTCGGTACTGAGAGCAGCTTTTCAAACATTGCGGGAGGTGGAGTGAATGCGGCCGTTACAGTTATCCATGCAGGCTTTTGGGCCTTATGCGCAGCGGGTAGAATTGGATTTTACCCAGCTGGGCGACCATAATATTTTTGTCATTGCCGGACCTACCGGCGCCGGAAAAACTACAATTTTTGATGGGATGTGCTATGCGCTGTACGGAAGGGCTACCGGTGAACGCAGCGAAAAAGGTCTGCGCAGCGATTTTGTACAGGAGGAAGAACGAAGAATTACAGAAGTGTGCTTTCGTTTTGCTGTGCGGGATAAAGTGTACGAGATTTACCGCCGACCGGCACAGCGCTTACCCAAGGAGCGGGGACAGGGCTTCAAGGACGGCGTGCATGAGGCAACGCTGCGCTGCATAGGACATGAAGAGTTTGCACCGCTGAGCCGATTGAATGAGGTAGCGGAGAAAATACAGGAAATTTTAGGCTTGGACTATGAGCAGTTTCGCAAAATTGTGATGATTCCCCAAGGCGAATTTCGGCGCTTTCTCACAGCGCCTACCGGGGAGAAGCAGCAGATTTTACGCCAATTGTTCGGGACAGAGCTGTTTGAGCGTCTGCAGAAAGAGTTGGCTGATCATGGCCGACAACTGGAGCGGCAATATAGAGAGCGGAAAAATCAGTTGGCGTTGGAGTTTAAGCGGATTCATCTCAATGGGAATCAGGAGTTGGAGCAGGCAATTCAGAATGGCAATACAGAGAATATTCTGACAGTGCTGGAGCAGCATTTGGCTCAAAGAAGTACACAACTGGCGGAGCAGGAAGCACAAAACGATGTTTGGACAGCACAGCAGGAAAGACTGCAGCGAGAATTGGAAAAGGCGGGAAAGCTGCAGGAACAATTTTCTCAGCTGGCTGATAAGCGGCGGTGGCAAGAAGATTTGCTGCGGAAAAAGTCAGCTATGGAGGACAAGCAGCGCTTGCTGGATGGGGCGGAGCAGGCAAGCCGGCTGGAGCCTTTGGCTGAGAACTGCAAACAGCAGGAGCAGCAAATGGACAGGCAAAAGAAAGATTTTCTGCGGCAGCAAAAAAAATTGCAGCAGATGGAGCAGCAACAGGAAAAGCATCAACAGCAGGTGCAGGCGGCAGAGCAATTGACAGAGTTGCAGGAACGCTTGACAGCGGCACAAGAAAAAAAAGACGCGTTGTTGAAACAATTCAAAGAAATCAATCTCTATTTGAAGGCACGGAAAGAGTTCCAGGAAAAGCAAAGGGGCTTGCAAGCACAGCAGCAGGCAGTGGAAACACAGCAGCAGTATATCAATCAACTGCGCCAAAAACAGCGTCAATTTTTGGGTGCTTCCCTGGCGGCTGATTTACAAGAAGGGATGCCATGTCCTGTATGCGGTGCCACCCATCATCCTGCACTGAATAAAGAATGTGGCATTGGCGTGGCAGATAGTGTGCTCCAACAGGCAGAGGATAAGCTGGAAGTGCTGCGTAAGCAGTATCAAGAAAGCTTAAGTGACGCATCTATTGTAAAGGGACAGATGGAGCAACGGCAGCAAACACTGGAAGAAGAATTGGGCCATCATTCCACTGCGGAGTGGATGGAGCGCAAGAAAGAAATTTATGACGAAGGCATTGCGCTGAAGGCGCAAATAGAAGAAAGGCAGAAGGAACAGCAGCAGTATCTGCAAATATTGGGCTGGAACGCGTTGCCTGACGATTGGAAAGTACAAATCGTGCAGTTGCGGCAGCAAATAGAGCAGGTGCAGCGAGAATATCATACCCTGGCAGGAGGGCTGAAGGCTTCCGAGCAGCATCTGGCACAAATGCAGGAACAGTTGAAAGGGCAGCGAGAATTATGGCAGGAAGCGTGGCAGAAACATTTCCCCAGCGAGAACGCATATCAGCGGGCGCGGCAATCCATGGAGCAAGTGGCAAGCCTGCGGGAGCAGTGCAGCAATTATAATGCTGCCGTGAAGACCGTAGCGGAGGAAATCGCAGCATATGAATTGGCGTTGCGAGGAAAGCAGCCTGTTGAAATAGAAAAACTGCAAAGTCAACTGAAAAAACTATCCGGCGAGATAGAAAACGGGACAAAAGCGTATCAAAAATTATCCTTGGAGCAGGAGCAGGACGGTCAAATTTTGGCGGAGGGAAAGGCTGCCGTGACTGCAATGCAGGATTTAGCGCAGCAATATGCTATGGTACAGCGTCTGGCTAAATTGGCCAACGGAGAAAATGACTGGCGCATGTCCTTTGAAACTTATGTCCTGGTCACTTATTTTCTGCAAGTATTGGAGCAGGCCAATCGGCGGTTGCTGAAGATGACAGGCGGCAGGTATTATTTTCTGCGGCATTGCGAAGCGGAGGATAAGCGCAAAGCAGCAGGATTGGATTTGGATATCATGGATAATTTTACAGGCCGCTCCCGCGCCGTATCCTCTCTGTCAGGCGGGGAAGGCTTCAAAGCGTCATTAGCCTTGGCGTTGGGTTTGTCGGATGTGGTGCAGAGTACCAGCGGAGGGATAGAGCTAAATACCATTTTTATTGACGAAGGATTTGGGACCTTAGACCATGATTCTTTGGAAAACACCATCGGCTGTCTTTTGGAATTGCAGCAGCATGGACGGCTGGTAGGCGTCATTTCCCATGTGGCAGAATTAAAAGAGCAAATCCCTGCATGGCTGGTCGTGGAGAGTAGCGAGAAGGGCAGCAACGCTTATTTTCAGCTGCGAGAAGCCTGATGTTCTGCGGAAGAAGGAGAAAAAATGAACTGGAAAAATTATTCGCACCACATATTTTAGAACGGGGATACGACTATTATTGTGACAATGCAGAGGAACTCAACAGTATATCCTTTTATGCAGGCGGGAGGAAAACCTATCAGTATTTCGTATCGCTGTTGCGCAGAATGAAAAAATAGAGGGCGGCTCTCAGGTGGTGGATGAGATTGTAGAAGGATGGAAGGTGCGGTATAAAAACAGACCGGCGATACAAACAATATCCTATTGATGCTGGTATTGCTGGTAGTGGGTGCAGACGGCATGCTGATTGTGAGAAAGAAAAGCTAAAAAATAAGATGGATAGAGGACGAAATGTGCCGCAAGCGATATGCAAGATATGTCGGCATGGCGTATAAATAAAAACAGATGGCAAACCCCTACAGAGTAAGTTACTAGGTAGGGAGGCCATCTGTTTTTGTTTGCGGAAAAGTGAACGGGAAGAGAAGGTGTTAAAATCAGTGGCCGGAATAAAATAAATTTTTATGGAGAACGGTATAAGCACTTTGCGGTTTGGTATCTTTTTATTCTGTTTAGTTTTTAGTAGATTCTTTAGCAAGTGTGTGCGACAGAAAAATGATTTTGTATAAGGAAAAGTTATTACATGACGGAATTCTTAATACATAATAGGGATTATGCAATCTATAAAAAATATTATAGAATATAATCACAATAAAACTTACAAAGCCGGTTTTGTAAAAGATTGTACTATTTCAGATATACGAATATTGTAGTGTAGAACAGGAGGAAGCGACATGGATAAAAATACAAGAAGGATGATTGTAGTCGGTGTAGATGGAATGGATGCACGTCTGGCCAAAAAATATTTGGATGCGGGTAAAATGCCCAATTTAAAAAAACTGTTGGAGCATGGATCAGCGAGAGAGGACTTAGTGATGCTGGGCGGGGTTCCGACCATTACGCCGCCAATGTGGACGACGCTTGCTACAGGGGCTTATCCTGGTACGCATGGGATTACAGATTTCTGGAATCAGCATCCTACAGAATTAGATACGTTGGTATATTCGCTAGATTCTCGCAATTGCAAGGCGGAACAGTTGTGGAATGTTTTGGCAGAGGCAGGAAAGAAAACATTGGTATGGCATTGGCCAGGTTCTTCATGGCCGCCAACTTCAGACAGTCCTAATCTGCATGTGGTGGAGGGGACAACGCCTAGCGATATTAACTTCGTAAATGGTTCGATGGAGTATGAGAAGTTTGTATGGGCGAAGGAAGAATTTGAAGAGTCTGCTTCTTATCAGATTGAAGAGGAAGACCATAGCAGCGGTGCAGGATGTATCATTTCCGGTGTAGAACTGGCCGACGAAAAAGCGGGGAAAAAAATGAGCAATGCTATGGATACATTCCAGAGCAATACATTGAAGGCGATTTTGATGTCTGAGCATGAAGGAGAAAAGAATGGTGCCGAAAAATGTGAGCTCAGCGCAAAAGAACGTTCTGTAAAAGTACAGTTGCGTCCATGTAAAAATTGGGCCAAGGAACTGCCGGAGGGCGCAAAAGAATTTTCTATTCCGGTGAGCAATGGTTTGGAACGCCGCATCGGTCTAATCGTGCCAAATGCGAATGGTGTTTACGATAAAGTTGAAATTTATAAAAATAAAAAGGCAAATGAGCCATTGCTGGTGCTTGCAGACAATCGGCTTGTTCCTCCAATCTTTGATACCGTGCTGAAAGGGGAGGAACGGGTTGAGGTGACGAGAACCCATATCTTATTGGAATTGGCTGAAGATGGCAGCGAAGTGTTAGTCTATGTAGGGCGGGCAATGAAGGTCGATGCGCCGGATTTGTTCCATCCAAAACATTTGTACAAGGATATTTTTGACAATGTTGGTCCTGTCCCCGGCGTTACACTTTTGGGCAGCCATATGCCGAATGACTGGTTTAAGGTAGACGCACAGGCATGGGATTTCTATGCAAAATGGCAGGCTGACTGCATCAATTATTTGATCAAACAGGAAGGCTACGAAATGGTATTCAGCCATTTGCACAATGTAGATTGTGTAGGCCATGTGATGTGGGAACGGTCAACCCAACGAAAAGAATTCCAGAAGAGTATTCCGGAAGAATTTCAGGCAGTTATGGAATACACTTATGTACAAACAGATAATTATCTAGGAGAGTTTATGCCGCTTTTGGATGAAGGTTGGACAATTATTGTGACTTCTGACCATGGTCTGGTAAGTGCAAGGGAAGATATGCCGCCTGCTTTGGGAGATCCCTTTGGCGTCAATGCAAAAGCAATGGTAGAAATGGGATATACAGTATTAAAGAAAGATGAAAACGGCGAACCGTTACGGGAAATTGACTGGGAAAAGACAACTGCTGTTGCGCCTCGTGGTTTATATATTTATATTAACCTGAAAGGGCGGAATCCACATGGTATTGTAGAACCAGAAGACAAATATGATTTAGAGGAACGGATCATTACCGACTTATACAACTATCGTTACGAAGGAAAACGTTGTGTGGCGGTGGCTATGCGTCAGCAGGATGCAGCGCTATTGGGCTTAAAAACTCAGGATGGAGACAGTTCTATCGGCGATATTGTATATTGGCTGACAGAAGGATTCAACCGGGTTCATGGCGACAGCTTATCCACCTATATGGGCACGGCTGATACTTCAGAATCCCCGATTTTTGTAATCGGTGGACGAGGTGTGAAACAAAATTTCTATACAGATCGTGTGATTCGGGAAGTCGATGTGGCACCTACCATGGCAGTATTGGCAGGGGTAAGAATGCCTGCACAATGTGAGGGGGCGCCGGTTTATCAGATTTTTGACTTAGAAAATTAAGATACAAAAGGAATGCCGGTGTGGAAAGTTATATTTTGTCATACTGGTATTCCTTAATAACAAAGAAGTAAAAGGGGGAATATATTATGGCAAGCGCGAATAAAAACGTAATGTACTATGTGCATATAGCAATATTTTTGTTAATTCTTTTTGGAATTGGATTTTTACCGCCTTTTGCACAGATTACACCAATGGGTATGAAGGTGTTGGGTGTGTTTCTCGGCGTTATTTATGGTTGGTGCTTTATTGCACTGGATTGGCCTAGCCTAGTAGCTTTGGTAGCTTTAGCAATTGTCGGCTATGACAGTGGAACCAATTTACTTATGAGCGGTTGGTCTTTTTCTGTAATTCCGCAGATTGTACTATGTTTTATTTTTGCAGAAGCGATTTCTCAAACGCAACTGACAGACTATATTTCTAATAAGCTATTGCAATTTAAATTATTTCAAGGGAAACCCTATGCTTTATTTACCGGTATTTTATTTGGTACAGTGCTTTTAAATTTATCTGGTTCCGCCTATGCTGCTATTTTTGTGATGTGGGCTATTGTGAGAAATGTTGCAGAAAAAGCGGGATATGAAAAAAGAAATATGTTTTCTACAGTACTTGTCACCTCTATAATTGCTGCTTTTATGTGGACTAGCTATGTGTTTCTATTTAAGCCTGGCACTCTGATGATGGTAGGTTTCTTAAAGCAAGGAATGCCGAATGTAGAAATTCCGTTTTTAAACTGGACTGCTCTATGGGCTGTATATGTTATGCTATATGTAATTCTATGGCCATTAATTATAAAGTATGTTTTCAGACTGGATTTTTCAGCGGTGGCAAAGATTGATTTGTCAGAGCTGGCAAGTAAAGATGTACGTATCACTAGTAAACAAAAATTTGGTTTAGGATGTTTGATTGTTTTCATTTCTATGATGTTACTGCAGCAGCTGCTGCCGCAAACATGGACAATCACACAAATTTTAACCAGATTAGGTCTGAGTGGATGTTTATTGATCATTGTAAGCGTTATGGCAGCCTATCAGAATGCTAACGGAGAACATTTTATCTCGCTGCAGGGTACTGCGAAAGGGATACAGTGGAATGTGATGTGGTTGATTATAGCGACAGAACCTATTGCAAATGCATTTAACTCTGAAGAATGCGGAATTATGAGCTCTGTTATGTCTGTCATTACACCGATTTTGACTTCGGTAGGTCCAACAATTTTCTTGCTGGTTTGCGTGATTGTAATCGGGATATTGACACAATTTATACACAATTTAATATTTATGGTGATCTTCATTCCAATGCTTTGCCCGTTGTATTTACAAATAGGTGGAAATCCATTAGTAATGTTTATTGGATTAATTATTGCTACAAATGCAGCTTTTGCAACACCGGCGGCGAGCTGGAGTGCAGCCATGATGTTTGGGGAGTCTTCGGTCATTACTTCCAAAACCTATTTACACGGATTTTTACATTTTGTATTTTCCTTACTGTTGTTCTTTCTATTAGGTGTGCCACTAGTGCAACTCTTATTGCCATTTGCTTGATCTGTGATAGAATTGAAGGAAATTTTATAGAAGTATCATTTGGAGCAGGAGAAAATTTTATATATAATAGTCTATAATCCACCGGGAGGATGAAAACCGGTGGATTTTTATATATATTTAGAATAAAGGTAAGTAAAAAATTTTTTTCGGCGGCGGTAAAATGATCTTGCCGGCAGGGACAGAAAGTAGATATTGTTTCACGGTTGGATTTATAAGATTGTTTTCAGCAGTTTGATAGTGTGACGCAAGACGAAGGCAAATTCAGATGAGAATAACATATGATTTACAATGAAGTTATAGGAAACGGTCACGTTATCTTTCAACGGAATTGCCACAATATCCGGATGGGTATAAGCCTTTTTGCCTACTCCAAAGGGAAGGATATGGATTCCGTTTTGTGACAGAATAAATTCTTGGCTGGAAGAAAAATTATTCATAAAATTTTTGGGTGTGTAGGATTTTTTGTGCTGAGAATATGGTTCAAATTCGCGAAAATCAATACTCTGTTCGGAAATTGTATTGGTATCAATTTGTTTTTTCTTTGCCCAAGGAGAATATTTAGATACAAATGCATAACAAGCTTCTTGCTTCAGCATGATAGAAATATATTCGGAAAAGGTAGTTATAAAAGCTTTTGCATCGTCCCCTCCCATAAGGAGCGCAAAAGAAACTGGTGTTTTTTGTAAAACATCAATTTCCTTTGGCAGGATTTCCCGAAAATGGAGCTTTAAATTGGGAAAGGTTTGATATAAATCCTTCAAGATGGAAGGAAGATAAATATTAGAAACACAGGGAACGGCAAAGATAGTGAGAGGCTCCGTAAAATTAGTACTACTGTTCAGCTTGAGCAGTGTATCCTCATAAATTTGCAGAATAGCAGATGCACTTTGAAAGAAAAGCTTACCTGCTTCTGTTGGACAGAGCCCTTTTTTATTTCGAACAAACAGGGTTGTTCCAAGTTCTAATTCCATGGATTGCAGCGCTTTGGATAAAGCCGGCTGTGAAATATACAGCTGGTTAGCAGCTTTGTTCAGAGACTGTGTCTGGTATATTGTTTTGAAATAGTGCAGTTGCTCAAAATTCATAATCTCTTGCCCTCCTTGGCAAAGAACGGTTCAAAGAAGCATCAGTTACCTTTCAAAATTTCTTCGATGGCAGCTTCGTCCGGGGTGATGTAAATGGTCTTCTGGTTTTCATAGATGACACGACCGGGCTTGGCGCCGTTAGGTTTGTGCACATAGCGTTTCAAGGTATAATCCACCGGTACCAGAGAGGAATACCGGCTTTTGCTAAAATAGGCGGCCAGATGGGCGGCAAAGTCCAGCACATCCTGCGTGAGTTCCCGCTGCTCCTGGTGATTGCGAATGACAACATGGGAGCCGGGAATATCTTTTACGTGAAACCACACGTCGTTGTTGCGCGCCAGGCGGGTGGTTACGTAGTCGTTCTGCACATTGTTCTTGCCAATCAGGATTTCGATGTCGCCGTAATGGACTACCAACGGTTTGAAGGTGGGTTCTTTTTTCCCTTTTTTGTTTTGCTTGGTCACTTTTGCTTTTACATAGGATGCGTTTTCCAGCTCCAAACGGATATCCTGCAGATCTTCCGGCGTCTGCGCGGTCTGCAGACTGTTTTTGATGCTGTCCAGATAGTTTAATTCGTCCTGGGTATGCTCGGCCTGAATCAGCGATTGTTGCGCCCCTGCTTTGGCTTTGGCATATTTTTTGAAATATTTTTGGGCGTTTTCGTTCGGCGTAAGATTTTCCTGCAGGGGAATGGTGAGAACTTGCTGTTCTGGGTCATAATAATTGATAACCTGTGCCGATTTCCCCTGTTTAATCTGATAGAGATTGGCAGTTAGCAGTTCGCCCCAAATTTTGAAATGCTCGGCGTTTTCCCCTTCCTGCACTTTATCCAGCTGCAAAGCCAATTTCTTTTCGCAGCGCTCGATTTCTCTGTTGATGATACGCTCCAAGTCGCCGCTGCGTTGGGCCAGGAGATTGTCCTGCTCCTTGTGGCCGATGAACTGTTCCAGCAGCTGGCTCATAGAGTCCAGCGTGTGCTGTTCATATTGGCTGAATTGCTGCAGCGGGAAGGGCGCGAAAGCCAACGCTTTTTTGCCGTCGCAGACAAAAGTAGGCGTATAATTTTTCTGCGAAATCAAATCGCGCAGCCACAATAGTTGCTGCCAGATGCGGTCGTAATCATACTGTCCCAGAAAATCCACACGGTCGTCGGGAGTGAGTCCGCTGCGGTGAATGAGTTCTGCGGCTGTCTGTGGACCGAATCCGGCAATGTGGTTCAGCAGAATTTTTTTCAGGCTCTGATTGGACGGCGCATCCAGGAAGAAGGAAATCAGTTCCTCCTGCGTCAGCTCCATCAGGGACTGCTTATTTTGCGGAGGCGGTGAAACGTATGCAAGACCCGGCAGTATCTGCCGATACTGGCTCATATCAATGCTCAAACGGCGTGCGCTGTCCAAAATCACGTTGGTCTGCGGATTGATTAAAATGAGATTGCTGTGTTTGCCCATAAATTCGCCGATGAGAATGCGGGTGGCGCGTTCTCCCAGCTCGTCATAGCCTTCGCAGACAATATGGATGATCCGCTCCCAGGCGGATTGGTAGATGGCGGTAATTTTGCTGCCCTCTAAATGTTTGCGCAGTACCATGCAGAACAGCGGTGGCTGCATGGGATTGGTTTTGCTGGCTGTGCTGATTGCGATACGTGCAGTCTGTGCATTGCAGGACAGCAGCAGTTTATCGGTATGTCCCTGTTGGCGCACTGTCAGAATAACAGTGCTGCTGTCAGGCTGTTGGATTTTATCAATTCGCCCGCCGACCAACCGCGTTTGCAGCTCGTCGGCGATGGCGTGGATTGCAATGCCGTCTAAAGACATAAAGGTTCCCCCCTAGAAACGTCATAAGAAAGATGTTATAATAGACATGTTATTATAACACAAAACAAAAAGGAAAGAAAATGTTTTCCGGTGAAATAAATAGTGAGATGTAGAACGAAAAAATCAGGAAGGCAGAAGCTTTAAGAAAAGTATTTAAGGGGTGTAGGCAATGTCAGTTGTGATTGACAACAGCAATGGTAGTTTTCTCAGTGAAGTAGATTCTCTGCGGGAATTAATCGATGTGGATGAAATGCGCGAATTAAATGAATGGCGATACTTGTTTGTTGTACACAAATTCGGATTGGATGAGATTGTAACCAAGTTAAATATTCTCAATGAAGAATACGATTTTTTCCATGCATCCAATCCTATTGAGCATATTGAGACACGGATTAAGAATCCCAAAAAGACGGTGGAAAAATTGATTCGCCAAGGGTATCCGGTGTCGCCGCAAAGCGCCAGGGAGCATTTGCATGATATTGGCGGCATTCGCGTGGTATGCTCCTTTGTGGAGGATGTGTATGAGATATACGAAAAATTGGCGGGACAGAGCGATTTGCAGATAAAAGAAGTGAAGGATTATATCAAAAATCCCAAGGATAATGGGTATCGCAGTCTGCATCTTTTGGTGGAGGTGCCGGTATTTTTAACGGATAAGACGGAGCATGTCACCATAGAAGTGCAGATTCGTACTATTGCAATGGATTTCTGGGCAAGCCTGGAACATAAGCTGTATTATAAAAAAGGGAAGGTTGTACCCCGTCAGGTACTCATTGGGCTGAATCAATGTGCGGATTTGGCGGCTTTGCTGGATGAAAAGATGCAGGATATCCGCAATAAAATGAAGCCTTATCTCAGCGAGGAAGAACGGGCAGAACAGGCAGCTATTTTGGCAAAAGAGGTAGAGCAGAAAATGATTGTGGGCGATGTTGAAGATTTTGAAGAATATGCAGTTTGTGAAGATTCTGAAGCTTGTGAAGGTTGAGATTCTGGAAAAAATGGGCTGGATAAAAAAGAAAAAGGGACAGAGAATACAAATAAGATGACACTGCCGTAGATGATTATCATAAAAATGGAATGTCAGAACGGAGAAAGGATGGTTCGGCATGGAAGTGCAGCAGATTTGCTGGGATTTGTTTCAGAAAAACGGGCAGATTGGCTATTATTTGTTAGGCTGTCAGATAAATGAAGAAGATGGGGAACGAACAGGTGGAGCAAAATCAAAAGGTACAGGGGATTGTACTGCGCAGCAGGGATTATAAAGAAGCGGATCAGCTGGTTACAATCTACACGCGGGAACTGGGCAAGGTGACAGTACAGGCGCGCGGGGTAAAAAAGACCGCCAGCAAATTGCGCAGCGGATTGTTATTGTTTAGCCAGACTCAGCTGGAGCTGGTAATGGGAAAAAGCTTTCCGGTAGTAACCGGCGCGGCTATAGCTGAGGCTTTTGCATTGCTGCGCAGTGATTTTTCCCGGATGAGTTATGCGAGCTATGCTGCGGAACTGTTGGATCAGGTGATCGTGGAAGCGCAGCCAGATGCAGAGTTGTTTTTATTGATTTTGCAAACGCTGTATCTTTTGGAGCAGATTGACCCATGGTTGGCGGTGCGGCAGTTGGAGGTGCGATTGTTGGAGCAGCAGGGATACGGATTGCAGCTGGAGCATTGTCTTTCCTGCGGGAAACCTTTGCGGGGAGAGCGGTATCATGGCGCAGTGGGCGGCGTATTCTGCACGGCTTGCGGACACGATAGTCCTGGTGGTGCTGTACTTACGCAGGAAGCGCTCACAACGCTGAAGGCATTAGATTATATTCCGTTGCATCGTTTAGGTTGGGTGTATGTAAGTCAAGAGGGTCGGCATTCATTGGAGCAATATTTGGAGCTGCAGCTGCAGCAAATACTGAGCTGGCCGCTAAAAAGCCGTGACTTTTTGCGGCAGATGGAAGGGCAATTTTAGATGTGAAGAAGATAGAGATGTCTGGTTGAGCAGTTGGGGCATCTCTATTTTTTATGCCTTGAAAAAATCTGCACAAATTTGCGGAGAAAAAAGAGGAATTTTTGTGCCGTTGTCAAAATAATATAATATAATATGTTAATTATTGGATGATGAAAAATATATTGGAAATTAAAGATAGG
>DKVF01000037.1:1494-2519 GCA_002491065.1 Peptococcaceae bacterium UBA7185 | reverse complement strand
AAGATTTGCCCATTTGGTTAGTACTCGTATATATACGATCGAATCTCCACTTGAAACAAATCCAAAATAGTCTGCTGCAATCATAGAAAGCGAAATAGCCGCATTGATTGCTGGTGGGGCAAGCCCGTAATCACTATGGCCAACTGGGGTAAATGTCCGTGGGCCGGATGGCACGCCTAAACGATCAAAAGTTCCTTGCGGTGTTGCATGAACAACTTTATTTGCCAGCTTGTATTGATTTTCCCATGCATCGGTTGACATACTGCATTGTTCTTTTATTTTTTCGAAAGTTATTTTATTAGGATTTTTCCATCCAGAAAAGCAAGGTGCAGTCCCTGCCCAACCATAGCGTCCATCATCTGTGAATGATGCACTGTAGTATGCTTTGGCAACTTTTTCATCATTGTTTCTGATAAACTCCGAAATAACGCTTAACTCAAACAAAGATCGCCAGCGAGCGGTCGCACCATCGGCAAAGCCACCTTTGAGTAAATGGAGAATCTCAAGATACTGCTGGCAAGCACGTCCATAGAGTTCACCTAATACGCAATAACGGAACATCATATCCTTATACTGATTTTCTGGAAGAGTTTTAGCATAAGTATTGATATCGCTGCCTGCTTCATATGCAATTAGGTACATTGCCTCTGACGCGACAAAACCTTTTCCCCAAATCTGCTCATTCCTGGATATAAATTCGTCAGTGTGCACTCGTTCCTGTAACACTCTCTCATACATTGTTTTTTCAAAGAGATCCACATGGTCAGATGACATTGTTTCAATTAATTCTATCATAGCAGCTCCATAATCAATATCTGAAAATATTTTCTCTATTTCGGCTTCGGAACGACCTTGTTGTTGCAGTTCGGTATACCGTTTCCGCAAAACATCATCAATAAGTTGCATAGTAAAATCGTTGCTCGTATGTAGTCCCTCCTTATTCTACCAGTTTCTGATACATCCTCATCAATTCCGCCACACAGCTTGTCTCAGTGGTAGTCGCCACGTCGAACCCATACGCCTGC
>DKVF01000037.1:0-1215 GCA_002491065.1 Peptococcaceae bacterium UBA7185 | reverse complement strand
CCGGTCGTTCTGCTGGTGGGCCTTCCGCAGCTCCGGGGGCATGGCAATCTCATCGTAGAGGTCGGCAAGGGAGCAGTCCGGGTAGAGGGCCCGGGCGTCCAGGATGGCCTGGGCGGTCTGTTCAATCTTGGCCTTCTGCGTGTCGGTGGGGGTGGGCCAGGGGAAGTTGTTGTAGACAACATCCTTGGAGTAGCGGTAATCGCTTTTCATTCTGGCCCCAACTGTTCTCATCCACGCCATATGAACATTCGAGGTCAAAATGCCGAAGTGATACAAAGTTGCATCTTCAATGATGAATAGTGTATTACCAGCAATCGTTTCTTCATTAAGATAACCCATAGGAATATATTTTCTCTGTTGTGATGATGTGATTGGTATTGCAATATATTCCGTCGGATTCTTCTGCTCTCTAAATAGCGTAGGGGTCTCCGCTTTTCTCCTTGCTCCAGGATCGCTGCTGGCAGCCCGCATTTCTTGCACAGCCTTTACCCTCTTTACCACATATGGCATTTTTCTCAGTTGTGCCGGTGAACAATTGACTAACCACAGGCACCACCGCTTCTTATTATTGATAAACTCAAATCCCATCATATATCGCTTAATAAAAGGAATGGCATCAGGCTCTTTCTCAATAAAATCATCATAATCCGCTTCTTCAATAATAAGATTCCCGCCATCCATTGCTTGGTTGCCCATAGAAATTTCTGGCACATCGCAAATCGGCTTCTTACGACTCGTAATTAAAATACTATCTCCTTCAATCAGGTAAGGACTAATGTTAGGTGTAATTTTTGCTGTTCCATTCGAGTAAATAGCTTTATTCATGCGAGCAAAACAAGCAAAGCCGATAATAACCACATGGACATTGGCTATATTACTTGACTCGCTTGCCCACACAAATGTGCGCCATGCAAAATTAATGATGAGATTATACTTATTTAGAAGGAGTGTCCATAAATCGCCTGCCATCTGACCTTGCGTGACAGAATTTGTAGAGACGAAAGCAACTTCGCAGTTCGTTCCTTGGATAAACTCAGCAGCTTTTTTATACCAGCAACAGACGTAATCTAAAAGTGCTGGTTTAATAGAGTTTGAAAAAACTTCCTGCATATCGGTTTTCTGTGCCTTGTCTGCAAATTTAAATCCCACAAACGGCGGATTGCCCATGATATAATTCAGCTTGTGCTTGGGCACCACGCTTTCCCAATCCAGCCG
>DKVF01000021.1 GCA_002491065.1 Peptococcaceae bacterium UBA7185 | reverse complement strand
CAATCCCCTCCTGCCCAATCAGCAGCCGTGTGCGATCATATAAATCTGTCATCTTACGCCCCCTTATTGAATCCCTGTCTGCCCTTCATAAATCATGCCGGTATCAAGTTCCAGCGTAATTAACTGCCCATCCTGCACCAATGCAGTGATCGCCTCAGCGCCCACAATAATCGGTTTATTCATGCCCAAAGCAGTGATGGCTCCATGGGAGGTCATCCCATCCTTTTCGGTCACCACAGCTTTTGCCCTCTGAATCGCCTGCAAATAGGTGCTGTCTGTTTCCTTCGTCACTAATATTTCATTCTCCGTCACTTTCGTCAAGTCTTCCGGTGTGTGAATGGTGCGCACATAACCGGCTACGGAGCCTGTGCCGACGCCTTTGCCTTTCGTCAATCTTTTTCCTACTACTTCCACCTTGATAAGATTGGTAGTTCCTGAAATACCTACCGGTACACCTGCCGTCAGTACGACCACATCTCCATCATGAATCAATTGCTGTTCCGTACAGCGCAGCACAGAACCTTGCAGCATATCGTCGGTGTTGGTAACCGATTCCCCCAAAATGGGCGTGACGCCCCACATGAGCAGCAATTTGCGCAAGGTCTTTTCCTTGCTGGTAACTGCCAAAATATCTGCCGCCGGTCGATATTTGGAAACCTTACACGCGGTAGAACCGGACTCTGTGGCGGTAATAATTGCTTTTGCCTCCAAGCTGGCAGCTATGGTACAGGTCGCATAGCCAATGGCATCGGTAATATGCTTTTGTCCAGCTTCCAGAGGCTGCAGTTCCCGCTGTTTCAATGCCTCCTCCGTAGTTTTGACAATACGTGCCATCGTTTGCACCGCCTCCACAGGATAACTTCCTGCTGCAGTTTCTCCCGAAAGCATGACAGCATCGGTGCCGTCAAAAATGGCGTTGGCGACATCATTGGCTTCCGCTCTGGTAGGACGGGGATTGCGTATCATAGAATCCAACATCTGCGTTGCCGTGATCACCGGCTTTCCTGCCAGATTACATTTGCGAATCATCATCTTCTGCAATAGCGGCACCTGCTCTGTAGGCACTTCTACGCCTAAGTCGCCCCGCGCCACCATCAGCCCGTCCGAAACGGTCAGAATTTCCTCTATATGCGCAACGCCCTGCCCGTTTTCAATTTTGGCTATAATATGAATGTCCGCGTCATGCTCCTCTAATATCTGACGAATCTGCATGACATCATCGGCACTGCGCACAAAAGAGGCTGCAATAAAATCTACCTGCTGCGCAATGCCAAAAAGTAAATCTTCATAATCCTGTGCGCCTACCGCCGGTAAATTCAATGCCACACCGGGAATATTGATACCCTTGCGATTACTCAACCGTCCGCTGTTGCAGACACGGCAGTGAATGTCCGGCGCCGCCAGTTCTAACACTTCCAAACGAATCAGGCCATCGTCCAAGAGAATTTCGTCACCCACATGCAAATCCTCGATAATCCCCGCATAATTGATGGTAAAACGCTGTGCTGTTCCGGTGATGACCTCTGTAGTCAGGCATACCTCCTGCCCTGCTTCCAACTGCACTGCACCGTTTTCCAGCATGCCAGTGCGCACCTCCGGTCCTTTCGTGTCCAGCATAATGGCCACTGGAATTCCCGCCAGGCGGGAAGCCTTGCGAATATTTGCGATACGCGCGGCGTGTTCCTCGTGGGTGCCATGGGAAAAATTAAGCCGAGCCACGTTCATGCCATGCTTTAACAGCTGCACTAAGACTTCAATGGATTCACTGGCCGGACCAATGGTGCACACAATCTTTGTCTTCTTTCTCATCAATCATCCAACTCCCTCTATGAAACATATTCCCACAGTGTCCTACTTCTGCGGAACTGTATGACATTTCACTTACGTGTGGTCTTGATATTTCCTCCGTAACGCTTTGACCACTGGCTCAGACACATACTTGCTGATATCGCCGCCCAGGCTGGCAATATTGCGCACCTGACTGGAGCTGATAAAGGAATGGGTTGCATCAGCAATAAAAAAAACGGTCTCCAAGTCACTGCATAAATCCTTATTGAATAGGGCCATCTGCATCTCATACTCAAAATCCGAAACAACGCGCAGCCCCCGCACCAACGCCGTAGCGCCCTGACTGCGGGCGAAATTGACCAAAAGGCCGGAAAATGCTTCCACACGCACATTGTTCAAATGGGCCGTACTTAGCTTAGCTAATTGGGTACGTTCCTCCAGCGTAAACAGAGTTTTTTTATTATTATCGGCGGCAACGCCCACTATTACTTCATCGAATACTTTCGCCGCACTGGACAGCACACTCAAATGTCCATCGGTAATAGGATCAAACGTCCCCGCATAAACTGCTGTTTTCAATCTATCCTCATCCTTTTTCCTGATTTTCTTTTACAGAGATATTTTCCGCCCCTAAAAGCTGGCTCAAAACCATAATCAAATCAATTTCATTATTCACCCAGTAGCTGTATTCTGCCAGCATCAGCCGTTTTTCATCACTGAAATAAAAATATACTGGCGTTTCACCGTGATGCTGCCGCAATATCCGCTTCAATTTTTCCTGCACAGAAATTGCTTTATTGTCACCTTGTAAACGCAAATATAATTTTTTTGACTTTTTATTGGCAACCTCCTGCAGGGAAGCCACCTGTACAACTGGCTCCGTTCTGCGGGGAACGCTTGTCTTCTGATCCGTTGTCCGATAAGATTCCTTTCCCGTGGGCTGCTGAGTGTTTCCCTGCTTTTTGGCTTCCTCCCATTGCGCATCATCAGGTAAAGGCAAGATTTCATCGGCAGAGATCTTTGGATTGTCATCCTGATCCAGATAGCGGCCCTTCACCAACACGATAGCATCTTTTTGAATCATTTCCCGATACTGTATGAAGATGCGGGGAAATACCAGCAAATCCATGCTACCGGTGAGATCTTCAAAGCGACAGGTAGCCATGGTGTCGCCTTTTTTGGTGGTGTTAATTTTGAAGCTGTTAATCATGCCGCCTACAATTATACGCTGCTGATCCTGCTCCTCTGTCAATTCTGCCAAAGTCGTAGATGTTTTTTCCTGCAGTACTTTCCTATAATCATCTAAAGGATGGCCGCTAACATACAGCCCTAAAATCTGCTTTTCCATATCCAACAACTCGCGGGTGCTAAATTCGGGCATATCCGGTAGCGGAATTACGCCGTACCCACTCTGTTCGCTCTGCCCCGTAAAGTCGAACAGAGAAAGCTGTTGACTGGCCTTATTGCGGCGAATTTCATTGCCCTGCTCCAGGCATAAATCTAAAATATCCAAAAGCTGACGTTTATTTCCTTCTAAGGAATCAAATGCACCGCCCTTAATTAAATTCTCCAGCATGCGTTTATTCACCTGGCTTAAATCCACCCTTGCGCAAAAATCTTGCAGGGAGGTAAATGGCCCATCTTCATTGCGCACCTGAATAATGGACTGCATAGCGCCCTTCCCCACATTTTTCATCGCCGCCAGACCAAAACGAATCCGCCCATTGCTCACCGTAAAGTTTTCCTGACTCTCATTGACATCGGGAGTCAGCACCGCGATATTCATACGCTTGCATTCCGCAATATAAAACGATACCCGATCGGCCGAATCCATGATGCTGGTCAATAACGCCGCCATAAATTCCACGGGATAATGAGCCTTTAAATAAGCCGTCTGATAAGCCACAATGGCATAAGCGGCGCTGTGACTTTTATTGAAACCATAGCCAGCAAAATACTCGATGAGCTCAAATACTTTGGCTGCTACGGTACGGTCTACCTGATTTCGCTCCGCCCCGTCCATAAAATCCTGTTTCATGGCGGCAATAATCTCCGGTTTTTTTTTTCCCATGGCACGGCGCAGCATATCTGCCTGACCCAGAGAAAATCCTGCCAAATCGCGAGCAATCAGCATAACCTGCTCCTGATACAGAATCACACCGTAGGTTGGCTGCAGTATTGGTTCCAGCGAAGGATGCAGGTATTCTATTTCTTTACGGCCATGCTTGCGCTCAATCAAATCATCTACCATGCCGCTTTTCAGTGGACCAGGACGGTAGAGCGCCACCATAGCAGTGATGTCTTCTAAGCTGTTGGGCTCCAATTCCCGCATAATCGCCCGTAAACCAGTGCTTTCCATTTGGAACACCCCTATGCTGTCCCCATCACATAGCAACTTATAAGTTGCAGCATCATCCATAGGCATCGTTGCAAAATCCAAAACCACACCCTGATTTTCTTTGATTAAATCCACTGCTTTATTAATGACAGTCAGTGTGCGCAGACCTAAAAAGTCCATCTTCAAAAGACCGATTTCTTCTACATTTTCCTTGGCATATTGGGTAATCACGCCGCATTCTGCCGATTTCTGCAAGGGAAGATAATGATCCAGCGGTTCTTTGGAAATTACCACGCCAGCGGCATGGGTACCTGCATGGCGGGGCAGCCCTTCCAGCTTTTGCGCCGTAGCAATCAGTTCAGCAATCTGTTCATCTTCATCGCAATAATTGCGCAATTCCTGTGATGCATGGAGCGCCTTATCAATGGTCATCCCCAGTTCATTGGGAATGGCTTTTGCAACCTTATTGACTGTAGCAATGGGTACATTCATCACTCTGCCCACATCGCGAATGGCACCGCGGGCGGCCATGGTACCAAAGGTAATAATCTGACAAACATGGTCCTGTCCATACTTTTCAATAACATAGTCAATGACCTCACCACGCCGTTCGTAGCAAAAATCAATATCAATATCAGGCATACTAACCCGTTCTGGATTCAAAAAACGCTCAAAAAGCAAATCATATTTTAACGGGTCAATATCAGTAATGTGCAGCGCATAGGATACAATGCTGCCCGCCGCCGAGCCACGTCCTGGGCCCACGTAAATGCCTTTTTCCCGTGCAAAGCGGATAAAATCCCAAACAATGAGAAAATACCCCGAATAGCCCATCTGCTTTATCACCGAAAGTTCATAGTCCAAACGTTCTAATACCTCTTCGGTGACCGGATTATAACGGGTAGCAATCTCTTTGCGGCACAATTCTTCAAAATAACTGTCCAACGTATATCCTTCCGGCACATCAAAAATCGGCATATGATTTTCGCCGAAAGTGAAATCAAAATTGCACTGTTCCGCAATTTTCAGCGGCGTGCGCAGTGATTCCGGGTAATCCCCCAATGCCTGCTGCATTTCTTCATAGCTCTTCAAATAAAAATTATTGCTGTCAAACCGCATGCGGTTTACATCATCTAAGGTTTTCCCTGTCTGGATGCAAAGCATCACATCCTGGGTTTTCGCATCCTCTTCATAGACATAATGATTGTCATTGGTGGCTACTAAGGGAATATCCAATTCCTGACTCAATAAATTCAGATGATAATTGATTTGCATCTGTTCATGAATTCCGTGATTTTGCACTTCAAAATAATAATTTTCAGCGCCAAAAGTATCTTTGTACCACATTGCTGCTTCCCTGGCGCCATCCATATCTTCCTGCAGGATTTTTTGCGCCACTTCTCCGGCCATACAGCCAGACAGCGCAATGAGCCCCTCATGGTATTGCGCCAAAAGCTCCCTGTCCACTCTGGGCTTATAATAAAATCCTTCCAAAGAGGCTAAGGTTTCCAGCTTGGACAAATTACGATATCCTGTTTCATTTTTTACTAATAAAATCAAATGATAGGAGCTGTCATCTAATCCCGCCTGTCTATCAAAGCGAGTGCGAGAGGCCACATAAACCTCGCACCCGATGATAGGCTTGATTCCGGCTTTTTTACACGCTTTGTAAAAATCCACCGCGCCATACATCACACCATGGTCGGTAATGGCCATAGCCGGCATATTAAGCTCCTGTGCCCGTTTTATTAGATCTTCAATTTTACTGGCGCCGTCCAATAAACTATACGCTGTATGATTATGTAAATGTACAAATGGCTCCATGTTCTATCCTTTCTCCCGCTAGTGCACCTATATTTTTGCCGTGTGCCTCAAAAAATAAATACTCCCAAGTCTTTCCTGCATCCATTCCACTATTTTTTTAACACCTTCAAAATAAGGTACGCCTTATATTTCAATTGCTCTCCGGAACGCACAATTACTTCAACCTTACCGTATTTTTTGTCAAACTGCAATAATTCCACCACAACAGAAATGGTTTCATCCTGACTAATAGGATCAATGCAAATCAGATGCTGCTCATCCACGACCGTCTGTAAGCGAAGGAGCTTTCGCGCCGCAATGGTCGCGGCATTGCTGACGATCATGGTAATCGCTCCGGAGCTGGCAATATTTACTTCATTCATCATAAATTGCGTGACATTTCCCACAATGGCAATACGGTGATCACCTACCGCATCATCCAACTTAAATCCGCTCAAAGTCAAATTATCTACCGTCTCTCCAAACTGCGGCTGTTTTTGTGTTTGCTGCAACGCCTGAATAATATCCTGCCTGTTTACCACACCTACCAAATGGCTGTCATCATCCACTACAGGAATCATATCACAATCTTCCCATACCAATAGACGGGAAATGTGGCTTACCAGATTGTCTGCCCGCGCTGTCAGCATTTCTGTATCCATCACTTCACTGATAGGCATGTTGCTGCTCATTCCCGTCACACTCAAGGGTGTCACTACACCCAGCAATTTGTTTTCACCGTTAATGACCGGAAAATTGCTGTGCCCTGATTTCAAGGTCAATTCATGCCAGTCTAAAATCGTATCATAGGGATACAAAGTCGCTACGTCCCGTTTCATAATATCGCCGATGCGCACCAAATCCTGCTGTACCAATCTCTCATAGATTGCCTTATTGATCATGGAAATCGTCTCAAAGGCATCGTATGGAGAAGCCATAACCGGCGTGCCGGTATCTTCTGCCTGCCGCAGCACACGGGCAGAGGGTACTGTACCACCTACTACCAGCAGTGCCGCGCCCCGTTTTACAGCCAGACTCTGCAATTCCTCCACATTGCCCACAATGACCAGCGTGTTGCTGCCCACATGTTTCCCCAGCAATTCTTCCTTGCTGAAACACACCGCGAAAGATTTTGGAATTCTCGCACTATAATTTTGTCCTGTCAAAAAAGAACCCTCCACGATAAGATTAATCTCGTGCAGCGTCATGTCCTCCAACTGTTTTTTTACCGGCTGCTCAATGCGAATGGTCGCTACCTTGGGAATAGAACTGACCAGGCCCACATTTTCCGCCTGTTTGATGGCGCGATAAGCCGTGCCCTCACTGACCTCTAAATCTTTGGCAATCTGGCGTACAGATACCTTCGTGCCCACTGGTAAAGTTTCTATGTATTTCAAAATCAATTCATGTTTCGTTGCCGTCATCTCTGTCACCTCTACCGTTATTATACTATAACACTTTGCATATCTCAATAAAAAATCGCAATTGTTTTATAACAGTATTTTCAGCAAATAACACGTAAACAATTATTTGCACAGCATCGCCATCGCAATTTTCAAATCGGCTTTCTTCAATGCCGCTGCACCTCACTCTCTCTGCCAGAAGCGCATCTTTGCGGCTTTTTTGTTCACAAGATCTCGCCATATTTTTCTTGACTTTTTCTGTCTAATGGATTAGACTAAATCTGTCTAATATGTTAGACAATCTTACCGGTATGTAGGCGAGTCACAGCATCGCCTAAGAAATACTTTTAAAAAAAATTTGTTATGCTATACGGAAAGGATGGAAAAAATGGATACGCCAAAAATATTTGAAAGTGAATATCGGTTTGCCTGCATTGTCTGGGCCCACGAGCCGGTAACAACGAAAGAGCTGATACAGCTTTGTCAGAAGCAATTAGAATGGAAACGAACTACCACTTACACGGTGCTGAAGCGGTTGTGTGAACGGGGCATTTTTCAAACGGAAAACTCGGTAGTCACATCGAAAATCCCGCAAGCGGAAATTCAACGCTGCGAGAGCCGTCAGTTTGTGAAGCGCACCTTCGGCGGCTCTCTGCCCGGCTTTATCGCGGCATTTTTGGGCGGAGATACCCTGTCGGAACAGGAGGCGGACGAATTAAAGGCGATGATTGACCAGCACAGGGAGGTGCGATGATGGATGATATTTTTTTAGATGTGGTGAATTTATCCCTCACGGCCAGTTGGGTGATTATGGTCGTCTTGTTGCTGCGCTTGCTGCTGCGGCCTGTACCGAAAAAATACGTGTGCCTGTTGTGGCTGGTGGTATTGTTCCGTCTGCTATGTCCGGTGACCTTGGAAGCAGAATTCAGCCTGGTGCCGCAGCATCAGCCTATCCAGCCGGAAATTGTCTATACGACGCCGCAAATACAGACTGCCGCAGAGCCAATCAACCACATTGCCGATGAGACAATCAATCCCATATTAGCGCAAGCTTCCGCACCCAATCCCCTTGGCAGTGTCAACCCGCTGCAAATCTATCTGTTTCTGGCGGCTCACTTGTGGATATTGGGTATCGTCGTGCTGTTGGGTTATACGCTTGTACGCTGGCTGTGACTGCAACGGCAGCTGCGGGAAGCGGTACCCGTCGGGGAAGGTGTTTATCTGTGTGATGCGGTCACCTCTCCCTTTGTGTTTGGTATTTTGAATCCCAAAATCTATCTGCCCTTTGATTTGGCGGAGGAACAATAGCAATGGATACTGCTTCATGAGCGCAGCCATATTGCCCGCAGAGATTTTTTGCTGAAGCCGCTGTTTTGGCTGGCTGTACTGCTGCACTGGATGAATCCGCTGGTGTGGATTGCCTGGCGCTTTTACAGCCGCGATGTGGAGTTGGCCTGTGACGAACGGGCCATCAGGCAGCTGGATGACTGCCAAAAACGCCGTTATAGCAACACGCTGCTCCAATTAGCGGTGCGAACGCCCAAATGGAGCTGCCCGGTAGCTTTCGGCAACAACAGTGTAAAGCAGCGCATCCAGCACGTGCTGCGCTACAAGCAGGCAGCACTAGGCGTAACGGCTGTGGCAGTGATCGTGATCGTCATGATGATGGCGGCGCTGAGCGTGAATCCGGTGCAGGTGTACCCGTTGGGTGATTTGCAGCCAGAACTGAAGGAAAAGGTTGATACGGCATATCTACAATGGGGCAGTGTACAGTTGGAGATTACAGAGCAAGAAGATATTGACCGACTGCAGCAGACTTTGGCTGATTTACAAGTGCAGGAAAAAGCGGCAAAGCCAGACGGTTCCGTTTCCACGGATGTCACGATGTACACTTCAATCGCTTTTGCGAAAGCAGCGGATCCCGATTGGATTTGTGTCGCAGCCTTTAAGGGCGATTGCACAGAGACGGTACTCTCCACCAGGGAAGGTACCCGATATTTTCAGGTGAAAAACCCGCAGCAGATTTTGCCTTTGTTTGCCCAATACGGTACAACTGCCCGCGAACAGTTACAGGATACTACATTTTCAGCCGATTTGAACCATGACGGCGTAGCAGAACAAATTGTCGTAAATCCGAAGCAGGAATTGATAAACGTTTACACAGAGCGCGGCATCGCTTTGCCGGTCAAAAGTTGGGTAAGCGACAACGCTAGGGAAAGCTACCATTTATGTGAACTGGACGGAAAAAGCTATTTACTGCGCTATTGTATGCAGGACGCTGACTATGCCCACGCGCTTTCCTCTCTGGCATGGGAGCTATATGAATTGGATAAGCATGACAATCTCACGCTGACACAAACAGACCAGGTTTCCTTCAGCCTGACACAGGCTGCGTACCATTTTGATACACAGGCTATCTATGCATTTTTGCAAAGCTTAAATGAAATCTTAGAAAACTCCACGCTGCTTCTCTATACCGACGGATATCAGACAAAATGGTACAGCACAACAGCAGAACCTCTCCGGTATTCAGCCGAGGACTATCTGGACTGGCTGAAGAAAACAGCAGATGGAGAAGCCAATGAAGGCACGCTGTTAGAAAGATTGCAGCGGATGCAGAGCAGTATTTATTTTGATCTTCCGCAGAAACAATTAACTCAATGGCTGAAGGAAAACAGAAATTTTGACGCCGCCCAGCAGGAATTGACAGCGCCCGCTTTGCAGGAATTCGACGGTGTGCGCGGTGTATCCTTTGAGCTGCACTGGCGATTGGACCCTGAACAGGTAGCAATGGCCTCCCTGCATGTTGCCCCATAAAGGTTGACTAGAAAAAGCGGCTCTACGTCAAATGTTGGGGT
>DKVF01000076.1 GCA_002491065.1 Peptococcaceae bacterium UBA7185 | reverse complement strand
GTCAACTAATCTTGACAATATCATATACATCCGCCAGCTGCATGCAGCAAGCAATGGCTTCTTCTCTGGTACGCATCTATATCAATCTCCTTAAATTATTCCAATAAAGCGATTTTTTTCATTATATACTTTCATAAAAATAACCTCAAGAGATATTTCTTGTCGGAAAAATTTAACAACAAACATTACGTATTCCTTCTTCACCGGGCAGTCTTGACACTCCAATCGGCCCTGTGTTACCCTAAAAGGAAATTTACGTATCAAGAGAGAGGAGCATACTCATGATTCGCTTTAATAATGATTACCATCATGGCGCCCACCCACAAATTTTAGATGCGCTTACAAACACCAACACAGAAAATTACTGCGGTTACGGATTAGATCCCTGGTGTGAAAAAGCCGTTGCCGAAATCAAGAAATACTTAGACTGCCCCAACGCAGCAGTTCACTTTTTTGTGGGGGCCACACAAGCAAACTTTACCATCATATCGGCGGCTCTGCGCCCCTATCAAAGTGTCATCAGCGCACAAAGCGGGCATATCAATGTACATGAAACCGGTGCAGTAGAGCATTGCGGTCACAAAATTCACGCCTTGCCCAGCTCTGACGGCAAACTCACTGCCGTCCAAATTGCCGCCGAAGCAGAATTATACCGCACAAGTGGCGTGCAGGAGCATATCACCCAACCAAAGTTGGTGTATCTCTCCTATCCTACAGAATACGGCACGCTCTACTCAAAACAAGAGCTGGAAGATATCAGCGCCGTGTGCAAACAATACGGCCTGTATCTTTTTGTTGACGGCGCGCGCTTAGGCTATGGCTTGGGTTCGCCTCAAAATGATCTTACCTTGGCAGATTTTGCTCGGCTCACCGATGTGTTTTATTGCGGCGGCACCAAATGCGGCGCATTGTTTGGAGAAGCGGTGGTACTCACGAACCCCGCACTCCAGACGGATTTTCGCAGCTATATAAAACAAAATGGCGCAATGCTGGCCAAAGGCTGGCTTTTAGGCCTACAGTTTTACACACTGTTCAAGGACGGACTTTACTTTGACATTACCCGTCAGGCTGACATGTACGCACTACAAATAAAACAAGCCTTTGCCGAGAAAGGTATTCCCGCTTTTATAGAAAGCTTCACCAATCAGCAATTTGTTGTGTTAGAAAATCAACAGGCAGAAAAGCTGGCGCAGCGTTATATCTTTGAATTTGATCATCAAATAGACGATACGCACAGCTGTGTACGTTTTTGTACCAGTTGGAGTACCAAGCAACAAGAGATTGACGCATTATTGGCAGATATTCGCGCGTTATAGCGCTATTTCTCTTTCCTAATCTGTGTTTTTATTGTATAATGTAGACATTATAAAAATATATTAAGAAAGAATGTGACCGTTTCATGAGTATCGGACGAAACGAGCCCTGTTGGTGCGGCAGTGGCTTAAAATATAAAAAGTGCCATCTGAATGCCGACGCCAAAGTGGCTACTTATGCGTTGAAAGGTTGCGAGGTGCCTGACTTTGAAGCAATTCGCACAATAAAAGAACTGGAAGGTATTCGCGCCAGCAGTGCGATTAACACCGCTATACTGGATTATGTTGCCCAGCATATCCATGTGGGAATGAGTACAGAGGAAATCAATACACTGGTACATGATTTCACACTGGCCCATGGAGCAATTCCCGCACCGCTGAATTATGAAGGGTTTCCAAAAAGCGTGTGTACCTCCATTAATAACGAAATCTGCCACGGTATCCCCTCTCCTGATATCATTTTGAAGGAGGGAGATATTGTAAACGTAGATGTATCTACCATTTATAAAGGTTTCTACTCTGATGCTTCCCGTATGTTTACCATCGGCAATGTTTCACCGGAGCGGCAGCGCCTGGTAGACGTTGCACGGGAATGTCTGGAAGCCGGATTGGCTGCTGTACATCCGTGGGGCTTTCTGGGGGATGTTGGCGCTGCAGTACAGGAGCACGCAGAAGCCAACGGCTATTCTGTAGTGACCAAATTCGGTGGACACGGCTGTGGTGTGGAATTTCACGAAGAACCTTTTGTAGCACATGTGGGAAAACGGGGAACCGGATGTCTTCTGGTACCGGGAATGACCTTCACTATCGAGCCTATGATCAATGCAGGCACATCGGATTTATTTATTGATGAGAAAAACGGTTGGACCGCTTATACTATTGACGGCAAGGATTCGGCACAATGGGAGCATTTTATACTGGTTACAGAAGATAGCTTTGAAATTTTAAGTTACTGATTTGCACTCTTTATGAAAAGCAGGAGGCTGCCTATGTTTTACGAAAAGCGTATATTTAAGGAACTGAAAAGGAAATCTTCTCGAGATTGTATGATTAGCTTAGGCAAGTGCAGCGGTCATACAGATATCGGGGAAAAGGAGCCGCTAAGTATCCTCATTGCCGATAAGGGCATCTTTTTAGAACGCGCCAAAGGACAAGACGCTTTAGTACCTATGGAGCATGTGTTGTCCTACAAACAAATGGATAACACCATTGTGATCAAAACAGCAGACCCTGCTGCCAAAAAACTGACCTTGTTCATTCATAGTCAGGTAAATCGTAATAAGGGGTGCAAGGTGCTCGATAAATACATGTCAGTGCAGCAACAGGAAAATAAACCGGAATAATTTCCGTGATTTCTATTATGTTTGCCATCATCTTAACCTTTCAGGAGTGATACTACAAATGGAATTTCCTATTGGATTTGCCCGTACCACTTACAAAAGAGCAAAACAATTCCAAGAAATGCTGGAAGAGCTCTCCTGCCAACTTCCTTTAGCTATAGCTAGATTGTATCTTGTCACCGGTGAAAAATTTCCAGAATACAGCGATGCAATTTATGAGCAGATTGATGAACTGCAAGCACTGCGAAAAAAAGGTATACAAGGCGAGATGAAATATGTTTTGGCCCAGGTTTCCTGCTATATAGAAGACGCACAAGCACTGGATGATTTTCCGTCACTGAAAAACTGGTCTGTTCTCACTCCGGAAAAGTTTCTGGGGCAGGACGTCGTCAGCGGAGACAATATTCTTCCTGGATTCAGCAAACAACTCTACCGCATTGCGCCAAGCCTGCAAGTATATGAATTATTCATGTGGTTCAGTCAACATGAACTGGCACAGCTGCAGGAACAAATGAAAGGTAACTAAAAACAAAAACTGTAAGCTATGACAATATGATTTCTATATCACAATTCAAAATTTTATGTAATTAAAAGGAGATTTTCATGGAAAAACGTGAACGCTTTTCATCTCGACTGGGATTTATCCTCATTTCGGCAGGATGTGCCATCGGACTAGGCAATGTATGGCGTTTCCCATATATCACCGGTCAGTACGGCGGCGCTGCCTTCGTCTTAATTTATTTGCTGTTTCTGGTCATTCTGGGAATGCCTATTATGGTAATGGAATTTGCCGTAGGACGCGCCAGTCAAAAATCAGCTGTACGCAGCTTCCACGTATTGGAACCGAAAGGCAGTAAATGGCATCTGACCGGTTATGCAGCTATGGCCGGAAACTATCTTTTGATGATGTTTTACACCACCGTCGGCGGTTGGATGCTCGCTTATGTACTCAAGATGGCCACAGGCGAGTTTGTCGGTCTTTCCCCAGAGGAAGTGGGAAATGTATTCGGCAATATGCTGGCTCAGCCGGGGTATATGACAGCATGGATGATTGTTGCTGTGCTCATTGGCTTTTTTGTTTGCAGTCTTGGTCTGCAAAATGGTGTAGAGCGAATCACCAAAGTCATGATGAGTTGTTTATTTATTATTCTGTTGGCTTTGTGCGTGCGCAGTGTGACTCTTCCTGGAGCCGAAGAAGGAATCTCCTTTTACTTGATTCCCAATTTCGATCGTATGTTGGAGGCAGGTATCGGAGAAGTCGTTTATGCCGCTATGGGGCAAGCATTCTTCACATTAAGCCTGGGGATTGGCGCTATGTCTATTTTCGGCAGCTACATCAGCAAAGACCGTTCCCTCATGGGAGAAACGGTAAGCATCTGCGCGCTGGATACCATTGTGGCACTGTTGGCAGGACTGGCCATCATTCCCGCCTGCTTTGCTTTCGGCATCGACGCCGGACAGGGACCGGGATTAGTATTTGTAACACTGCCCAATGTATTCAATCAAATGGCCGGCGGCCAGTTATGGGGCACTCTGTTCTTTGTATTCATGAGCTTTGCAGCGCTCTCCACCATCATTGCTGTATTTGAAAATATTATCAGCTTCGCCATGGACCTGTGGGACTGGGAAAGAAAAAAAGCAGTCGTGTTCAATGTCATTTTGATTCTGATTCTCTCCATGCCATGTGTACTGGGCTTTAACATTTGGAGCGATTTCGCACCATTAGGCGCTGGCTCCACTGTTCAGGACCTTGAAGACTTTATCGTATCCAACAATCTTCTGCCATTGGGCAGCTTGTTATATTTGCTGTTCTGTACCAGCAGATACGGCTGGGGCTGGGACAATTTTATCGCCGAAGCTGATGCGGGCGTTGGTCTGAAATTCCCCAAAGCAATTCGTTTTTATGTAAGCTACATTCTGCCGCTTCTCATCCTGTTCATCTTTATCACAGGCTGGTGGCAAAAATTCTTTGCTTGACACTGCAATCAGGCCCGTTGTCAGATAGAAACATCTGACAATGGGCCTGGTTTTATGTTATGTTTAGAATAAATCACTATGTGTTCCTGTTCTTGATAAAAATAAAACTAATTCTGTATCCCTGACTTGATATACCAGCAGCCAATCCGGCGTAATATGGCATTCTCGAAAACCGCCATACTCTCCTGTCAATAAATGATCTTGATATCTTTTCTCCAACAACTGACCAGAAGCCAGACACTCCACTACAGTTTCAAGAAGCGCCATGTTATAGCCTCTTTTCATCGCCAGTTTTAAGTCCTTTTTGAAACGGTTTGATACCACAATATCAAGCACGGCCTTCCATCTCCCTCAAAAGCTCAGAAAACGAACTGTATCGTTTATACTTTTCCGGATGCTTTTGCATCTCTTCAGCCTCTTTCATGGCAGCAATAGTGTCAACGTTTGGAACTTCTCTCTGAATGCTGAATGGAATTCCGTTCTCACGAATACACTGCTTCAGAAAAATATTAATCGCAGTAGACAAATCCAGCCCGAGGTCAGCAAATAACTCCTGGGCTTTCACTTTCACATCGGTATCAATAGAAACACTTGTGGAAACTTTGGACATAGCAACCCCTCCTTCAAATTATATTATATGTCTATCTTACCCGATTTTCAACAAATTATATATTATTTATAACAATTTTATAGCAGCCCATCGCATAGGCTGGATAACATGGATATATCAAATAATTAAAAGAACAGGGCATCATATCTCTAAAACAAAATCCGTTAGAATATGATACCCTGCATCGTTTCAGATTATTTTTATATGCGCCTTCTCTTGCTTTTTCAGCGGCGCTGATTTATCGGCTCACAATCTTACTTCCGCCGAACACCTCCGACATCTCCATTGCATCGAGGGCCTGATCCAACGCCAGAACTTCGTCCTGTGTCAAAACAATATCTGCTGCTCCCGCATTTTCCCGCAAACGCTCAAGCTTGCGTGTACCGGGGATGGGAACAATGTACGGCTTTTTGCACAGCATCCATGCCATAGAAATCTGCGCTGGTGTTCCGTTTTTTTCTTCTGCCATACGATTGAGTAATGACAGCAATTCCTGATTTTTCTCATAGCTTTCTTCGCGAAACTGCGGCATACTGCTCCGATAATCATACTGCTTGTCAAAAACGGCATCTTTCCCGTACTTTCCGGTCAAAAATCCATTGGCCATCGTTGAAAACGCCACCAATTCCACCTGCAATTCTTCTAAAAGGGGAAATAACGCTTCATATTGCCGCGCCATCATGGAATAACGATTTTCTACCGCAGTCACTGGGCAAACAGCATGAGCGCGCTGTAAATACGTTGCAGTTGCTTCACTAATTCCCCAGTGAAGAATTTTCCCTTCCCGAATCAAATCAGCCATCACCTCGGCTACCGTCTTCGGTTCCACAGCAGGGTCGATACGATGCTGAAAATACAAGTCGATATGGTCTGTCTGCAACCGTTTCAGACTGCCCTCTACAGACGCGCGAATCACTTCCGGTCGGGCATCTGAAATGAGATCATGATTGACCTTTCCGTCATTCAAATCAAAATGAATCCCAAACTTGCTGACGAGCTGGACCTTGTCGCGAAAGGGCTTTACTGCTTCGCCCACCAAACGTTCATTGACATGGGGATCATCTGCTGTGCCATAGCATTCCGCTGTATCAAACATCGTATAGCCCATTTCAAAGGCTTCTCGAATCATCTGAATTGCTTCCTTATCCTCCGTGGGTGCGCCATAAGCATGAGAGAACCCCATACAGCCCAACCCTACCGCCGAAACTGTCATGTCTTTTCCCAATATTCTGGTTTGCATGATATATTTCTCTCCTTATAGTCTTTCTTACTTGTTCAAGTCTCTGACCCAATCTGTGATTTCCTGTTCTGCATCCTGAATACGGTCGCGAGAAATTGTCAATCCATCCAAAATCGTTGCATTGGGCTCCAGTGTTTTTGCTCCGATTCCCGTTTCACACCCGTTTCCCAATTTCATAAGCCTCCTGCATAGCTGGCATTTCTCGAATACTTCCCGCTTCGTAAACGCCTTTGCCATAAATCACGCCCATTTCTTTCGCGCCGTCCAGACAGACCGCAAACCCTCTGAAACATTCCAGGGTGCAGTCCATCACCGTGTCGCCATCCTCAGCAGCAGTCATAATATAATAAAACTCTTTGTCGTGAATATCCGTCCAGCGAGCCACAGAACGGTCAATTACCGCCTTCATCTGCGCGTCAATGGAATAAAAATATACTGGACTTGCCATCACAATGACGTCAGCAGCCTGCATTTTATCCAAAATTTCTCCCATATCATCCTTGATGGCACACTGCCCGTCATGATTTTTGCAATAATAGCAGGCATTACAGGGCGCCACCTTTTTGCTGCGCAGAAAAATTTTCTCCACCTGATTACCGCTCTCCAACGCCCCCTTCATAAATTCATCACACAATAAATCCGAATTTCCTCCCTTGCGAGGACTGCCTGACAAAATCAATACCTTTTTGCTCATCTTTTTTCTCTCCCATCTCATGATTTGAAAATCCCTGAAGCCGCTGTTCCCCTCCTTCTGCCCTTTTGCATCTGGAGAACGAGAGCGACTTCTGCTTGCAATTCCATTTTTTTCATACTATAATGTGATTGTTTGAACCGCTTTCTATCACCGATTATATTTTACGGTAGTAACTATCGGTCAATAGATTTTTATAAAATTTTTCAAATTTTGTGAATCATAATGACAAAGGGAGAATGAGCAGAATGTATACAATGATGCAGGTCTGTCGGGAAGTGGGCATAACCTACCAAACCTTAAAATTTTATTGCAACGAAGGACTGATTCCCAATGTAAAGCGGGACAAAAATAACCGGCGCATCTTTGATGAAAAAGATATAAAATGGATCAATGATCTTACCTGTTTGAAACGGTGCAGCATGAGCATTCAGGAAATGAAAGAATATCTGGATCTGTGTTTGCAGGGAGCGTCTACCATCCCTTTGAGAAAAGAATTGCTGGCAAAAAAACAGGAAGCGCTGCGTCTCTCCATAAAAGAGAGTCTGTGAAAAAAAGTCTGTA
>DKVF01000014.1 GCA_002491065.1 Peptococcaceae bacterium UBA7185 | reverse complement strand
ACAAGTCATGCTAATATGAAAAAACTGGTATAATTTTACAATTATATAAAATATACTATATAGTACAACGATAAAGAAAAATGCTGCAAGAGGATTCGCACACTGTGCCGGAAAAATAATACAGAGGTGTATGTATGAAAGCGAATAAAAACATGAAGGACAGTGTATTTTCTGCCTATTTCAGCGAAGAACCAGCCAGATTGGTGGAATTGTTCAATGCATTGGAGGGGACAGATTATCCGTTGGATACACCGGTGGAGATCAATACCTTACAGGATGTTTTGTGGATGGACCGTATCAATGATCTTTCCTTTGTGCTGAATGACCAGTTGTTGATACTTTTGGAGCATCAGTCTACAGTGAATCACAATATGGCGTTGCGTTCGTTGCTCTACTGTGCAAGATTGTACGAAAAACTCCTGCCCAAGGGAGCGATTTATCGAACCATACAGATGAAATTGCCCAATCCTAAATTGATAGTACTTTACAATGGTACAGAACCGTGTCCGGAGCATTATGCGGAATATCTGTCGAATGCATTTTGGGAAAAGGAAGAAAATCCCATGGTAAATGTGAGAGTGGAGAAGTACAAGCGAGAGTTATTGAGCGCAGTCAGAGTCTGAAAGATTATAGTCAGTTTATTCATCAGGTACAGCGGAGGAAGGAGAGCGGAATTGCGGCGGAAGAAGCCTTGAAGGATGCAATAGAGTATTGTGTGCAGCATGGAATCTTATGTGAGTTTCTGGAAAAGCACGGAAGCGAGGTGCGGAATATGTTATATACAGAATGGAATCTGGAAGATGCTTGTGAAATTATAAGGGAAGAATCTCTGGCATGTGGTAGGCAGGAAGGGATAGAAAAAGCGGTTCGTGTTCTGAAGGGCGTATTGCCGCCGGAAGTAATTGCAGAAAGATTTGAGTTGCCGTTGGAAGATGTATTGCGTATTTTGGCGGTATAAGTGAAGTCATTCTGATTTATGGGAGCCAGGACGCAATTTCACCAGATGGACGGTAATTTGGATACTGGTCAAGCACAGAACCAAAATCGAAACTAAATAGTAAACAATTGTTAAAATGGATAGTGCAAAGTATTATCTGTGAAAAAAATTTGTAATCATATAAAGATATAAAGTAAGACAAAAAAAGCTCGCCGCGGCGAGCTTTTTTTGTTGCGCATTGTAATGTTTGTCACTTGCAATGAACATTTTAGTGAAATTGTCTTGTAAATAATTCTGTTTCAAAATTTTCAAAAATGTTTCACGTGAAACATTTGCAAATTTTTTGATTCGTTGTGATTTTCAGAAAAAGATTATACATCAAGTTTCATATCGCCGTCTTTAATCCATCCTTTTTTGCGCATAAACTCGGACACGGCCAAAGCAATTATGCCGGGCAGGATAAAATGCATTAGAATAATCTGGAACAATACAACGCCTGTTGGCATGGTAGCGCTCATAGTCTGGAAGGTCATAATTTGTCCTACCAATCCGCAGCTGCCCATACCAGATCCGGTTGCATTGCTGGTCATACCGAATACCATGGTAGACACAGGGCCTAAAATTGCACTGGCTACAATAGCGGGAATCCAAATGACAGGTTTGCGCACAATATTGCCTATTTGCAGCATACTGGTACCCAAACCTTGCGCCAGCAAGCCGCCCAATTTATTTTCACGATAGCTGGCAACTGCGAAGCCTACCATGTTGCAGCAGCAGCCCACTACAGCAGCGCCGGCGGCAATCCCATTCAAATCTAATATCACGCCTAATGCAGCGGAGCTGATGGGTAAGGTAAGAATGATGCCCATCAATACAGAAACAATAATTCCCATCAGGAATGGCTGTTGTACGGTACCCCAGTTGATAAGAGAACCAAGCCATACCATGAAGGCAGAAATAGGAGGACCTAAAATCAATCCTACAGCTGAGCCGGAAACAATCGCACAAAATGGTGTTAATAAAATATCTATGCTTGTTTTTCCGGAGACAAGATGTCCAATTTCGATGGCGATGTAGGCAGCGATAAATGCGCCTAATGGTTCTCCAGGACCGGCCAGATGAATCACGCCGTCGACTAAAACAGTACCTGTTAATATTTTAGAAGCGAATGCGCCTACCATACCAGCAACGGCAGCAGAAAGCACAACAAGAGGCGGCTCCTTAAAACGATAAGCTACACCGCAGCCGATCCCTGCGCCGGTAACTGCTGCTGCAACTTTCCCAATAAGAAAAAGATAAGTACCAACCTGACCGCCAATCAAATTACCAATTTGTTGAATAATGGTGCCGATAAGCAGTGTAGCAAATAGACCAGTGGCCATGCCGCTTAAACCGTCTATGAACACTTTGTTCAACCATTTTTTGAAGACTTCCAAGAAAAAAACCCCCTTGACAGAATTGTCAGTAAAAGATATATCATTATATACACAAAGTATGGAAAATAACAAGCGGGAGAGGATTTATTTGAGTCAATCTGTCAATACAATTTACTTATTACAGAAATATATACAACTGTCAATAAAAGTAGACAGCTTTTGCATTGATGCGACTGCAGGAAAAGGCAAAGACACTGTATTTCTGGCAAATTTAGTTGGTGAAAAAGGTCATGTGTTGGCTATGGATGTGCAGCCTGCTGCATTGGAGGCTACAGGAAAGCTATTGAAACAGCACAACTTGCTGCAGAGAGTAGAGCTGATACTAGATGGACATGAACATTTAAGTCATTATGCAGAAGCAGGCACAGTGGACTGCATTATGTTTAATTTGGGTTATCTGCCTGGCGGAGATCACAAAATTGCTACCAAGCCGGAAACTACCATTGTAGCGTTGGAGCAGGGACTGCAATTGTTAAAGCCGTTGGGTATAATTTCTTTAGCCATTTATCATGGAGGAGATACTGGTTTTGTGGAGAGAGATGCTGTTTTGAGCTGGTTAAAGCAATTGGACTGTAAGCGATATACAGTTTTGGTGACGGACTTTTATAATCGGCCCAACTATCCGCCACTGGCTGCGATTATTATTAAGGAGGAGATTTGAAAATAATAAGATGTTTTACAGAAATTATTTTATGAATTTGTATAAATTTTAATAGAGTATTTATGAGAAATTGATGGATAAAAATACAATATTATGCCTTGCAATATGATTACAAATTGAGTAAAATATGAACAAGTCACATTTGATGCGACAGTAGAATTTTGTAAGGATGGAAGGATGATTTTACATGAAAAAGCAAAGTAAATGGATGAAGGGGATTGCTGTAGCGGCAATTGCTGCAATGTCAATGGGAATGTTGGCAGGCTGTGGCGGCGATTCAGGAAACAAGCAGGAAAAAACAGACGGTCAGACTTATAAAATCGGCGTAGTACAGTTGATGCAGCACGGCGCATTGGACCAGGCCAACCAAGGTATGATTGACGGTTTGAAAGATAACGGCTTTGAGAAAGGCAAAAACTTGGAAATTGACCAGCAGAATGCACAGGGAGATCAGAGTAATTTACAGAGTATTTCCCAGCAATTTGTATCTAATGAAGTAGATTTGATTTTGGCAATTGCGACACCAGCAGCACAGGTAATGGCATCTGCCACTGAAGAAATCCCTATCGTAGGGACTGCCATTACCAGCTATGTGGATGCAGGGCTGGTACAGAGCGATGAAGCACCGGGTACCAATGTAACCGGTACCAGTGACATGAATCCTGTAGAAGCACAGATTAATCTGTTATTACAGTTGGTTCCTGATGCAAAAACTGTAGGTACCATTTACACTGCCAGCGAGAAGAACTCTGAGGTACAGGTAGCTATTTTGAAATCTGTCTGTGAAGCGAAAGGATTGGCTGTAGAAGAAAGAACTATTTCCAGTGTAAATGACATTCAGCAGGCTGCACAGAGCTTGGTAAATGAAGTAGACGTATTATGGCTACCAACCGACAACAACGTAGCGTCTGCTATGCCGCAGGTAGTAGGCGTAACCGATGAAGCAGGCTTGGCTACTATTTGTGGGGAAGAATCCATGGTAAGAGCCGGCGGTACTGCCACATATGGTTTCAGCTATTACAAGCTGGGTTATAATGCTGGTGTGATGGCTGCTCAAATTTTGAAGGGTGAGGATGTACCAGCTGAAATGCCGATTGGTTATATGCCGGAAGAAGATTGTGTGGCAATTGTGAATACCGATGCATTGACTGCTTTAAATCTGGAAGCACCGGCTGAACTGATGGAAAATGCTACGCAGGTAACTACTGGTTCTACAGCGGAATAATTTGTAAATTAGATGCTGCAGCATCTTGTTTAGCACAGTAGATTTGACTGTCGGTTTACTGTGCTAAATAAATCAGGCAGAGATTTTTGTAGAATGGAAGGATGATTCACATGAGAAAACAAAGTAAATGGATGAAGGGTATTGCTGTGGCAGCTATCGCTGCGATGTCTGTAGCAATGCTGGCAGGTTGCGGCAACAACGCAGAGCAGAACGGAAGCAAGCAAGATGCGTCAGATGGACAGACCTATAAAGTCGGTGTGGTGCAGTTGATGCAGCACGGCGCACTGGATCAGGCCAATCAGGGCATGATTGATGGTTTGAAGGATAATGGTTTTGAGGAAGGAAAAAATCTGAAGATTGACCAGCAGAATGCTCAAGGAGATCAGAGCAATTTGCAGACTATTGCTCAGCAGTTTATATCCAATGAAGTGGATATCATTCTGGCAATTGCAACACCAGCAGCACAGGTAATGGCCTCTTCAACTGCGGATATTCCAATAGTAGGAACTGCAATTACCAGCTTTGAACAGGCAAAATTGGTGGAAAGTGATGAAGCACCGGGTACCAATGTAACAGGAACGCATGATATGAGCCCAATTGCAGAACAGATTGATTTACTGCTGCAGGTGGTGCCAGATGCCAAAACAGTGGGTACTATTTATACCTCCAGTGAAAAAAATTCCGAAGTGCAGGTAGCCATTTTGGAAGAGGTAGCTGCGAAAAAAGGGCTTACTGTAGAGAAAAGAACTATTTCCAGTGTAAATGATATCCAACAGGCTGCACAGAGTTTAGTAGGTGAGGTAGATGCAATTTGGCTGCCCACAGACAATAATGTGGCGTCTGCTATGCCGCAGGTAGTTGGTGTAACCGATGAAGCAAAAATTGTGACTGTATGCGGGGAAGAATCTATGGTATACGCAGGCGGTACTATTACCTATGGTATCAATTTCTATAAAATTGGTTATGATGCTGGTGTGATGGCTGCACAGATTCTGAAGGGAGAAAGTGTTCCGGCTGAGATGCCTATTCAAGGGCCAAAACAGGAAGATTTGAAATTAGTAATCAATCCTGTTTCTGTAGAAAATATTGGTATTGAAATTTCTTCTGAGTTGATGGAACAAGCTACGTTAACCACAGAACAGTCAGAATAATATTTTTTTGTAAGATAAATATATAATTTAAAAAGCTGTTGTAAGATGCATGAGATTTGCGTTTACAGCAGCTTTTTTTACTAAGCTTCTTTTATGACAGAAAAAAGATAAATTTGTATTGAATTTTAAATGAATACGGGATACAATATAAGGAAACATAAGAAATTTATATATAATATGAAAATTTGTAAATTAGGTGCTTTGGCATCTTATTTAGCGCAGTGGGTTTGACTGTCGGTCTACTGTGCAGGATATATAAGACAGAAAATTATGTAGAATGGAAGGATGATTAAGCGTGAAAAGACAGAGCAAGTGGATGAAGGGTGTTGCCATAGCGGCTATTACAGCAATGTCAATGGGAATGCTGACAGGCTGCGGTGGTGACAAAAATCAGGACGGCGAAGAAAAAACCGAGGACAAAGTCTATAAAATTGGCGTGGTGCAATTGGTGCAGCATGGCGCGTTAGACCAGGCCAATCAGGGCATGATTGATGGTCTGAAAGACAACGGCTACGAGGAAGGAAAAAATTTGAAAATTGACCAACAAAATGCGCAGAATGACCAGAGTAATTTGCAGACCATTGCTCAACAATTTTTGTCTAATGAAGTGGATATGATTTTTGCGATCGCTACACCGGCAGCGCAGGTGATGGCATCTGCTACAGAAGATATTCCGATTATCGGAACTGCCATTACTAGTTTTGAAGAGGCAAATTTAGTGCAAAGTGATGAAGCACCGGGTACCAACGTAACTGGAACAACTGATATGACACCGGTAGCGGAACAAATTGATTTATTACTGCAGGTGGTGCCGGATGCCAAAACAATTGGTACTGTTTATACTTCCAGTGAAAAAAATTCGGAAGTACAGGTAGCCATTTTGGATGAAGTGGCTGCTGAGAGAGGTCTTACAGTAGTAAAAAGAACAATTTCCAACGTAAATGATATTCAACAGGCTACGCAGAGTTTGGTAAGTGAAGTTGATGCCGTATGGTTGCCTACAGATAATAATGTGGCATCTGCTATGTCGCAGGTAGTGAGTATAACAGATGAAGCAGGACTTGTGACATTGGGCGGCGAAGAATCTCAAGTATTGGCAGGCGCTACATTGACCTATGGCATTAATTTTTATCAGATTGGTTATAATGCCGGCGTGATGGCTGCGCAGATTCTAGATGGAGAAAGCGTACCAGCAGAAATGCCTATTCAGAATCCAACTGAATTAAAATTGGTAATTAATTCTGATGCAGTAGAAAATATCGGCATTACCATACCGCAGGAATTGTTGGATCAGGCAGAAATGGTTACAACACAGTCCAACTAAGATAAGCATAAAAAATCTCCTTGATATAAAAATATATATACAAGGGGATTTTTTATGGGAAAAATAAGGTATAATAAGGTATTTCCATTGCAAAAAATCAATGCTTGAGATAAAATAGGAATAGATTGCATTTGTAGGATGGTTGAAAGGAGTTTTATTAATGAGTACAGGTTTGGTTTTATCCACAGTATGGCAGGGTTTGCTGTGGGGAATCCTTGCGCTGGGCGTATATATTACGTATCGCGTTTTGGATGTCGCAGATTTAACAGTAGAAGGCAGTTATCCATTGGGTGCTGCAGTAGCAGTTTCGTTCATTGCTGGCGGCGGTTCTCCAGTGATAGCGGTGGTGCTGGCTTTTCTGGCAGGGTCAGTTGCTGGTATTGTGACAGGTTTGTTGCATACAAAATTAAAAATTCCTGCATTATTGGCGGGAATTTTGACAATGATCGGGTTGTATTCCATTAACTTGCGTGTGATGGGCAACAAGTCAAACGTATCCATTTTACGTATGGATACCATTTATACCTTTTTTGGTAATATGGGCTTCAATAAAAATGAAAGTATCTTAATATGCGGGCTTATTTTTGTTGCAGTGATTATTGTATTTTTATATTGGTTTTTTGGTACGGAAATCGGTGCAGCTATTCGAGCTACAGGATGCAATAAACAGATGATCCGGGCACAAGGAATTGACACTGATGTGACTATTATTTTAGGTCTACTTATCAGTAATGGTATGGTTTCTATGGCCGGCGCTTTAATCGGTCAAAGCCAAGGTTTCGCAGATGCAGGTATGGGTACCGGTACCATCGTTATCGGTTTGGCATCAGTAATTATTGGGGAAGTACTGTTTGGTACGCGAAATTTTATGAATTGGTTATTGGCCGTTGTGGGCGGTTCTATTGTATATCGTATTGTAATTGCCTTTGTATTAAAGCTGGGTATGAATCAAAATGACATGAAGTTGTTCACTGCTATTATTGTTGTGATTGCTTTAGCCATGCCTTTGCTTAAAGAAAAAATCAGCAAAGCAAGGGGGCGTGAAGAATGTTAGATGTAAAGGATATCAAAAAAACCTTTAATAAAGGAACAGTCAATGAAAAGAAGGCGCTGCAAGGATTAAGCCTGCATTTAAATGATGGTGATTTTGTTACAGTAATCGGAGGCAATGGCGCCGGAAAATCTACTATGCTGAACGCGATTGCCGGAGTATGGCCGGTAGACAGCGGCACTATCACTATTGATGATATTGATGTGACAAAGCAGCCTGAATATAAAAGAGCAAAATATATCGGCCGCGTTTTCCAAGATCCAATGATGGGAACTGCTTCAAATATGCAGATTGAAGAAAATTTGGCCATCGCCAGCCGTCGGGGAAAATTTCCCGGTCTTTCCTGGAGTTCTAAGGCAAGCCAACGGGAAAAGTTCCGTGAAATGTTGGCAGAGTTAGATTTGGGTTTAGAAGATCGCTTAACCAGTAAAGTAGGTTTGCTGTCAGGTGGTCAGCGTCAGGCAGTCACATTGCTGATGGCTACTCTGAATAATCCAAAATTACTTCTGCTGGATGAACATACTGCGGCCTTAGACCCAAAAACAGCAGCAAAAGTATTGGCACTTACAGAAAAGATCGTAACAAGAGAGCATTTGACTACGTTGATGATTACCCATAATATGCGGGATGCTCTGCGTTACGGTAATCGTTTGATTATGCTTTATAACGGCAGAATCATCATTGATATATCCGGTCAGGAAAAACAGAATCTGGATGTCTCCGACTTGCTGAAAATGTTTGAAAAAGCCAGCGGCGATGAGATGGTAAATGACCGTATGTTGTTAGGTTAGTGTCAAAGGACTTGCTATTTTTTCGTCTGACGGCGTTGTTTGCAAATTGATTTGCTTGCATACCTTTTGTATGCGGCACTGCATCAATTTGCAAGCCGCTTGGTCAGTCAAAAAAATATCTGAGTCCTTTTAAGAAAGATGTATTTGCACAACGTATTATAATTTCACTGCAAAAAATCGGAAGTTCTTTTTTGAGGATTTCCGATTTTTTCTGCGCATTGTGAGCAGTTGTACTTGAAAAATGCAGGAGATGTCTTTATATTTATAAATAGACGAAATAAGTCTAAAAATATGAAATATTGAAGGAGGAAACTCTCATGAAAAAGAAACATATCGCTTCGGTTCTTTTATCTGCATTTTTATTCACCAGTGTTGCAACGCCTGTTTTTGCTGACACACAGGTGAAGGTGACATTGCCGACTTTTAAGGTAACTTTGAATGGCACTACAGTGGATAATAGCTACAGTCAGTATCCATTGATTGTGTACAAGGATATCACATATTTTCCTATGACGTATCATGGCGCACGCTTTTTGAATGTAAAGGCCAATTGGTATGACAGTACAAAGGTGCTGTTTGTGGGCAAGGCAGAGGAGAAGGAAGATGTATTACAGTTAGAAAAAGCAACCAGCAAAAATAAGTCTGCTTATACTGCCACCATTCCGACTTATCAGATAGCAGTGAATACGATTAGGGGTTCTGAATTTTTGGATAACAGCAAGGAGCCTTATCCAGTCCTAAATTTTCGTGGTGTGACCTATTTTCCGCTGACATGGCGGTTTGCGGTAGATGAATTTGGTTGGGAATATAGTTTTGACAATACGAATGGTCTTGTAATTCGCAGCAGCGAGATGTTCCGTCCAGTGTTGGATGATAGTCGTGTAGGCGTGACGTCTCCGCATAGAGGTGTAGGCAATACTTATTATTACTATAGCGATGATTATTATGTAGGATTTCCAAATAGCACTGTCAGCGATAATTATAAGTTAATCATATGTAAGCGCGGCGAGGCAGAGCGGGAATATTCTTTGGAAGGGCAGCTGGCTACGGAAGATTTTTATTATTTTGACTCGCAGTATTATGTGATTGGCTTGCCGGGTAACGCAGATGCAGAGATAGAGCCGACGATAGAGGATAATATGTTTTCTATTTATTGCTGTCGTCAAAGCGATGGGCAAAATGTATTGATTAAGATAGATGTAACCAATGGAAAAGTGATTAGCGAGGAAATCGTATCGAGTGCATCGTAACGTATTTTATTGCACAGGAAATGAAAAAAGATTGTATTCTGCTGAGCGCATCAGCGGGATACAATCTTTTTATGACTTTTTTAGTTGCAACAGCGATTAACCCTGTTCAATAATTTTTACGGTTAATTCAACATGGACGTCAGGATGCAGCTTCACCAACGGACGATAGGTGCCCAGTGTTTTGATGTTTTCTTCCAGATTAATCTTCCGTTTATCGATTTTGATACCGGTGGATTTTTCTAACTGTTCAGCAATTTCTTTATTGGTGACAGCACCGAATAATTTTCCGCCGGCGCCGCATTTGGTTTGAATCGTAACCGTGGTTGTTTTTAATTTTTCACCTAATTCGATTGCTTCTGCCTTTTGTGCAGCTGCTTTGTCAGCACGGATTTTTTCCTGACGCTGTAATTCTTTCATATTTGCAGGGGTAGCTTCAACTGCCAATTTTTTTGTGAAAAGAAAATTGCGGGCATACCCTTCTTTTACTTCCAGTACCTGATCTTTTTTCCCAACCTTTGGTACATCTTGTAATAAAATAACTTTCATAATTCGTTCCTCCTATCCTTTATTTACTTTCTTATTATCCACCCTGAGCTTGCGGAAGTCAAATAATAAATCTGCCAATCCCAATAAAACGCAAGCGAGTGCAAAACCGGTAAAGAACAACATGACAAATATTACGCTCAGTACCTTCATTCCCGTAGATAGCTGTGAGAATTTAAACCAGAAGCTGCATAGGGACAAGCCGTCGATAAACAGCAATACGCCGTAAATAATCATAAGGTTCAGCGTCAAAATGTCCAGCGCGTTGATTTGGATATAATCAGACAGTAGCCATAGAGCCCACACCACGATAAGTCCCCATACAGAAGCGGCAGGCAGGCTCCACTTCTGGAAATTTTGAATGCGGGGAATGCGTATTTTCAGACGTTTTAATATTTGCATAGTCAGAAAATATGTGATGATCGCCATGATCGCACGGGTAATGATAAGCATCGCCGGCAAAATGCGGACAACAAGCTGTAAGCTTTGTTGAATCAGTTCGGTAACTTGTGTTTTACTCAATCCCTGCTGCATCATCATATCCATCATGCCGCTGGTTTGATACATCTCCATCATATCAGCAGAGTAATTGTCCAAATATGTGGAAATGGCTTCCGGTGTAAAACCGATCAACCCGATTGTGAGCAACAGCATCATCAAAGCTGCAAATGCGGCAGTTGCCACACCGGCCTGAATCGTTTTGTTGCCGCTTTTTCTGTGATACAGCATGTAACCGAATACCCATCCCAGCAGCATATACTGCAGACCTCCAGAGACGGCTGATAATGGGCCCAGCAGCAACGCTGTCAGAAGCGTTGCCAAAATTGCGGACAGACCGCCGGAAAAGGAGCCGTGACGGACTGTTACAATCGTAATGGGAACACTGCAAAACAGTAAAACAAATATGCCTATGAAAGGCAGATTTCCAATCAACAATAGGATGGTAGCCAATCCAGCCATAATGGCGCCTTCCGTCATGCCGCGGACTGTTAATTTATTGTTCAAAAGACTCACCTCATCAAAAAACATTATTCTGTTGCCTTTATTCTATTTTCATCTCGGTTTTACCTTGTTTTTGCATCAATTTTTCCTGCTGAAAATCAAACATAGCCTTACAGAGAAAACTGTGCTATAATAAAAAACAATTTCATAGGACAGATAGATAGAAATCAGGAGGGATGAAATTGAATTACGATAGAGTTTTGATCAAAAGAAATGTGAAAAAAATGTTGAAGGAAAATTGGCAGACCGTGTTGTTTGTGGTGCTGTTAGTGTCTGCTATTGAAATCGCCATAGAAATTGTGTCTATGCAGAACCAAATGGGCGGTGAATTTTTAGGCTTTATTGTGAGAATGCCTATTGATGTGGCGATGTGTAGCTTCTTAATGTGGATGATAAAAAATCGCGAAGCACGAACCAGTGATTTTTTTGAACCCTTCAGCAGATTCTTTAAGTATGTTCTGGCCGGCATGTGGTATTGTCTGTGGATTTTCTTATGGTCCTTATTGCTGATCATACCGGGAATTGTCAAGGCTTACGCTTATATGATGTATCCTTATATTTTGGCTGATGATCCAGATGCTGATATCGTCGATGCACTGCGCACCAGTAAAAAGATGACCAACGGCTATAAGGTAGATTTGTTCACTTTATCTCTGACTTTTTTTGGTTGGTATCTCTTGCTTTTTCTCATGATAATGGGCGTGACAATGTTGGTAGTAGGACAGAGTCCTCTTGAACTTATGAACGAAGGTGTTTTAGATTTATTGCTGGAAAGAGCCAGTGTGATTGCGAACATCGTGACAATCCCCTTTTCAGTGTTGTTGAGTTGCTATATCACAGGTGTATATTCTCAGGTGTTTGAATTGCTGAAAACAAAGGCTCTTGCTGACGGGATATGCGTACCGGAAGAATTTGGCATGACAGGTGAAGAGGCAGAAGGCTTTACCAATGAAAAACAATTGGGCGATGTGGGCATACTATATCAGAATAATATTGAAGATGACAGCGATATTTACTATGAAAGTGTAGACGGTGAGATTTTGCCGGAAGTAGATGAAAAATCGGAAGACAAAGAAACAGGGCAAGGAGAAGATGACTGATGAAAGGAAATCGACAGAGTGCCAATGGAAAAGGTCTTTACATTTTTATTGCCCTGCTGATATTCTGTGTGGGGATGGCCGTGGTCGCAACGGTTGGTAATGGACCTATTGCCACTGATTATATTGCCGTATTGGATATTGTGGGCACTATTTCTGAAAATGACGGTTACACCTACGACCAGCAATATTTGCTGGACAGTGTGGAGCAGATTATGGAGGATCACCATAATCAGGGTTTGATTCTGCATATAGATTCGCCGGGCGGCGCAGTGTATCAGATTGACGAATTGTATTTGAAGTTGATGGATTATAAGGAAACGACCGGGCGGCCCGTCTATGCGGCCATTGAGAGCTATGCGGCTTCCGGCGGATATTACGAAGCCTGCGCTGCGGATAAGATTTATGCAAACCGCAATGCCATTACCGGTTCTATCGGTGTCATAATGGGAGAATTTGTTGATTTGAGCGGTTTACTGGATCGTTTGGGGGTAAATGTCAGCTATATCACTTCAGGAGCCAACAAATCAATGGGCAATTCCTATCAGCCTTTAACCGAGGAACAAAAAGCCATTTATCAATCCATCTGCAATGAGTATTATGACAGGTTTGTAAAAATTGTAGTGGAAGGAAGAAATCTGGATGAAGGAACTGTGCGTAAGCTAGCTGACGGAAGAATATACAGTGCCAGTCAGGCTTTGCAGCATGGTCTGATTGACGGGCTGGAATCCTTTGACGATACGGTATCGCGCATGATTGCTGATTTGGGATATGACAGTATTGATGTGCAATATTTTCAATACACTGCTTCCTATGGTTTGTTGGATTATATTTTAAGCAATAGTTTTGTACAGCAGTTTTTGGGCGGTCAGAAAACCCATGCAGTACAGGAACAAAAGCAGCCCCAGGTCATGATGTATTATGGCAATATGAATTAATTAAAATAAATTAAACATAACTCCAGATTTTCGTTGAAAAGTCTGGAGTTTTTTCTGTGAAAAAGAAACTATAGCGTGTAATGTCTGTGTTTTACTCGGAATGATTAGTAGTTTATATAAGTTTCAAAAAATTTGAATAAAGAAATTGTGAAAAATGCAAAAAATTATCCTGCAAAAAAATTGCAAATGTTTCACGTGAAACATTTCAAAAAAGTTATACAATTTATGGAAATACAAAATATATTAGTATTGACAACCACATAAATATAAATTATAATA
>DKVF01000061.1 GCA_002491065.1 Peptococcaceae bacterium UBA7185 | reverse complement strand
TGGTTTTGTTCTTTTATTTGCAAATCATTTATTTTTATCATGTCAAATTATAGTAGAGTTCTTACAATTTAATTGAAAAGTTTATTATAAAGAGATTAGTTGTAGAACAAAATATTTTTCCTCAAGCTATTCTAAGAATGTGTTTTGCTCTAAAAGAGATATGTTGTTGCTGTGAACAGACTAGCTCCAACAAAAAATAATTTCTCTGCTGTTCTATCCCGAAAAACGGGGCATATATATGAAACAAGCGTGAGAGAGTATGGAGGGATGCTTGTATGGAAGATATCAATATTTTTGAGGACATTTCCAGTCGGACTGGCGGTAATATTTATATCTCTGCAGTTGGGCCGGTGCGCACGGGAAAATCTACCTTTATCAAAAAATTTATGGATTTGGTGGTGTTGCCTCGCATCAGTGATGAATATGACAGGGCGCGCACTACCGACGCGCTGCCCCAGAGCGGCGCCGGAAAAACGATTATGACCACAGAGCTAAAGTTTGTGCCTGATGATGCCATTTCCATTGAGGTGAAGGATGGCGTGAAGGCCAAGGTGCGTCTGGTGGACTGTGTGGGTTACGCCATTGACGGCGCATTGGGCTTTATGGAATCTGATGGTCCGCGCATGGTGCGGACACCTTGGTATGATCACCCCATTCCTTTTGAAGAAGCAGCAGAGATTGGCACCAAGAAAGTTATTACGGACCATTCCACAATGGGAATTCTCGTGACGACAGACGGCAGCATCACCGATTTGCCCAGGGAAGCCTATGTGGAAGCGGAGCAGCGAGTTGTAGCGGAGATGACGGAGCTAAATAAACCGTTTATCGTAGTGCTCAACAGTTGCCATCCCGAGGATGAGGAAACCCTGCAGCTGGCAGCACAGCTGGAAGAGACCTATCAAGTGCCAGTGCTGCCCACCAATGTGGCGGGATTGGATGAAGACGGTATCATGAATATTCTGGAAGAGATTCTTTTTGAATTTCCGGTGTCGGAAGTAAATATTGGCCTGCCCCAATGGATTGAAGATTTGGATTGCAATCATTGGCTGCGCGCCAAGTTTGAAGATGCTGTGCACAGCGCTATCAGTGAAGTCAAACGTTTGCGGGATATTGACCAATCAATTCAGTGCTTGTCGGCCTATGATTTTGTGAAGGATATCGTACTGGATCACATGGATTTGGCTACCGGCGTGGCCAGCATTGAGATGGCAGCGGAGGATGATTTATTTTATCGGGTGTATCAGGAAGTCAGCGGCGTGGAAGTAAAGGGTTTGCATGATATTTTGAAGAATACAGTGGAATTCGCCTTTGCCAAAAAAGAATATGATAAGTTGGAGCGGGCCTTGGAGGATGTGCACGACAAAGGCTATGGCATGGTGACGCCTACGATGGAGGACATGGTGCTGGAAGAGCCGGAGTTGATGAAGAAGGGTGGAAGCTTCTGTGTGAGATTAAAGGCCAGCGCGCCTACGCTGCACATTATTCGCTCCGATGTGACGACAGAAATTACGCCGCTCATGGGCTCGGAAAAACAATGTGAAGATTTGGTACGCTATATGAGCGAAAAGTTTGAGCAAAATCCGCAGGCCATGTGGGAGTATGATATTTTCGGAAAATCACTGCATGATTTGGTACGGGAGAATATGGAAGGAAAATTGCAGAAAATGCCGGAAAACGTACAGCATAAATTGCAGGAAGCAGTACGCCGTATCACCAACGACGGCAGCGGCGGATTGATTTGCATTATTATCTGAAGATAGGAAACGTGAAAAAGGACAGATCATAGTATGGTCTGCCCTTTTTGTATATCCGAGAGATTTGGCATAGTAGTCAATTTTAATTTCAACGATAGCGTTTATGCCAGTACGTTTTTTACGTAATTTTTATTTGCTCCATTTAGCAAGACGGGGGTTGCGCAGGCAGAGGATCCCACTCGTTTAACCCCATGCGTTGTCTGTGTTTCGCCTGTTCCAAGGTCAGAACGGGTAAATCGTCACAGAGATAGTCCAACAGTGCGTCAATGCCTTCCTGTGTTTTGTTGTTCACCAGAAAAATTTGCTCGCAGCCGATATTGATAAGCCATTGCTTCACCATGGGGATATTGGCGTAAGGCGAGTCAATTTTGGTAATCACGCCGATAAGGGGACGTTGAATAAAAGCGTGGCAGCCTGGACTAAATAAATTGAAGGGTTCATCGGCTGCCTGTACAACTGCAATCACGTCTGCTTCAAAGGAGAAACAGGCCAGCCCTACGCTGAAATGCTTGGATTCTGCATATTCACCAGGGGAGTCGATGGTATCGGCAGCGGTATTGACATATTGTGTTTTTTCGTAATGAAGGGCTTCACCCTTTAATGCCTGCGTCAGGGAAGTTTTTCCGGCTTCGCTTCTGCCCATCAAAAATAATTTTTTCATGTGAACCCTTCCTTTTCTGAATTTGATGTTCTCTTAACTTTTATAAATGGGGCAAGTGTGAAAGTGCAGTGTTTCCTCAAAAAATTTGACAACAGCTTTTACGGCAGTTTCTACTTGCGCCAATTCTCCGGTCAGAATGAGAGAACCGCAAAAACGGTCCATAAAACCGATTTGTACGTCAGCGCTTTTTAGCGCTGTGTCGGCGGCAATTACAACGGCTTCCCAAGGCGTCACACGAATCAGACCGATGGTTTCTCCAGTGTGATCCTCTCCTTCATGAACACCGATATGCAGGCCGAGATTTTGGTAGACTTCTGTGTGGGTGGGTGTGAGAATATGTGCCAGACAAACCTCTGTGCCCGGCACACTCAAACGAACTGTGCGCAGTGTTCCCTTTGTTTTCAAATCTTCATAATTGTCCTGGAAGATTTTTTGCAGGAATTCCTCTCTTGAGATTCGCGTCGTACTCACCATCCTATCGTTTTGTAATATCACAGACGACATATCCTAAGGAATCCCGAAAATAATTTACAATTTCCGTCAAGGCAGAGGTAACCTCCGAGATATCTCCGGTAATGATGAGAGTTCCGGTGAAACGGTCAGCAAATCCCAAGTAGATATTGCCACTTTTCACTGCGATATCGGAAGCGATGACAGCCGATTCTGATGGCGTCATATTCATGATGCCGATAGCTGACGATTGATAATCTACTTGCGGGTTCAAGCCCAATTTTTGATAAATGATAGGAGCAGGACTGCCCATGACGTGAGCGAAGGTAATTTCTTTTCCCGCTACAGTTTCCTGTACAATTCTGATTTGTTCTTCTTGATTCTGTTTCATAAAATCTGTTCCTTTCTAAATAAAACAAGTTATGTAACAATTTTTTAAGGTGAAAACTCGAGATCCGATTCTAAAAAATATATAAATTATACAATAAAATTTTTATTTGTCGGTGCTGTTAAAAAACAACGGACTTATTGAAAATAATACTCTTTGGCAATAAGCCTGTCAAGTGATTTGCCGGAGTTTCTGCTTTTGTTCGCAGCACAAATTTTTTGTGCAACATAGGTTGTGTTTATTCTGGTGAAACGCGAAAAATGCAGGAGTTTTGCAGAATGTTTTCCATCAAGACGGGGATGAAAAGGAAACGAGTTGTTGACTGTTTAGTGTTTTTTTCTTAAAGATGGACAGAGAATCCTTTGTTTTCTTTTATGCATTGTACAATCCTGCTTTTTGCATTGACAAAGAGGCGGATTAGGCATATAATGTCTTGCATGCAAGGAATTTTATCCACCAGGAGAGAACAAAAATGCCTGAAATGAATAAAGAAAAGGGGAAGTTTTACATTGTAGACGAGGGAATTTTACCAGAAGCAATCTTAAAAACGGCCAGAATCAAGGAACTGTTGGCAAAGTATAAAGATATGACAGTGAATGAGGCTGTGGAAGAGGTTGGCCTGAGCCGCAGTGCTTTTTATAAGTATCGTGATGGTGTATTTCCCTTCTATGAGGCAACTAAGGCAAAAATTATGACCTTACAAATTTCTATGGATAATAAAGCCGGAATCTTGTCTAATTGCATTAATACCATTGCTCGTGCAAATTGCAATATTTTGACAATTAATCAGGGAATTCCTGTTCAAAATGTCGCGATTGCTACAATTGCTTTTGAAACGGCGCATATGGAGCAGGATTTGGAAACAGTAATAGAAATTATCGAAAAACTCAATGGCGTGTTACATGTGGAGATTGTAGGACAAAGTTAAGGAGGATATAACATTGGAAGAGAAAGTTTTGAAAGTCGGTTTAATGGGGTTGGGTACAGTTGGTACCGGCGTGTATAAAGTGATGGAAAGTCAGAAAGAAGAATTCCCTCACAAAATCGGTACCCGTATGGAGATCAAGAAAATTTTGGTGCGGGAAAGTGACATTCCTGCTGTAAAAGCAAGAGTACGGGAAGATATAGAGGTTGTCAGCAGCTACGAAGACATTGCCAATGATGAGGAAATTGAGATTGTTGTAGAGGTAATGGGCGGCATTGATTTTGCCAAAAAATGCATCCTGGCTATGCTGAACAGCGGCAAAAGCGTCGTAACTGCCAATAAAGATTTAGTGGCTGTTCATGGCAGAGAATTGCTGGAAACTGCAGCGAAAAATAATTGTGATTTTCTCTTTGAAGCAGCAGTTGCCGGCGCCATTCCCATTATTCGTCCGCTAAAACAGTGCTTGGCTGCCAACAATATCAGTGAAGTGATGGGGATTGTCAACGGAACAACCAATTATATTCTGACAAAAATGACGTTAGAGGGTATGTCTTTTCAGGAAGCTTTGGACAAGGCTACTGAGCTGGGATATGCAGAGGCTGATCCAACTGCGGATATTGAAGGTCTGGATGCTGCCCGCAAAGTAGCGATTATGGGCTCTATTGCCTTCAACTCCCGTGTGGTTTTAGATGATGTATATGTAGAAGGTATTACAAAATTGACTGCAGAGGATATTGCCTATGCGACAGAAATGGGTTATACCATTAAACTGTTGGGTGTGGCGCGGCACAATGCAGAAGAAGGCATTGAAGTGCGGGTACATCCGATGCTGATTCCTAGTAATCATCCACTGGCTACTGTAAATGATTCTTTCAATGCGGTGTTTGTGCATGGGGATGCTGTGGATGACGTCATGTTTTACGGACGAGGCGCAGGAGAGATGCCGACAGCCAGCGCAGTAGTGGGCGATGTGATGGATGTGGCCCGCAATATTCAATATAACTGCAAAGGCCGCATTCGCTGCACTTGCTATAAGGATATTCCTATCAAGTCCATTGATGATTGCAGAAGCAGTTATTTTATTCGGATACAAGCGCAAAATCGCCCTGGCGTATTGGCTAACATCGCCGGAGCCTTTGGCAAGAGCAATGTGAGCATTGCCCAGTTTGTTCAGAAAAATGTACATGATGAGGAAGCAGAGATGGTACTGATCACAGAAAATGTATTGGAAAAGGATTTCCGTGCGGCAGTAGAGGCTTTAAAACAGATGCCGATTTTGAAGGAAATTTCTGCAATCATCCGTGTATATAGCGCATAAGATAAAAGGAGAGAAAATTTGGTGAAGTATATGCGGATTCCCGCTACAACAGCCAACATGGGACCGGGCTTTGACTGCATAGGCATGGCTTTTGATTTGTATAATTATATTGGTTTCGAGGCAGTTGGGGAGGCGGGTTATTGTGAACTGACTTCTTCAGGAGAATCAGGAAGTATTGATTTAACGAAGGAAAATTTGATTTATAAAGCCTACGCGGCAGTATTTCATTATATGAAGCAGCCCGTGGCAGGCATCCGGATGCATTTTGAAAATAACATTCCTTATTCCCGCGGATTGGGCAGCAGCTCTGCGGCGTTGATAGGCGGTGTAAAAGTGGCCAATGCTGTCCTGGGAGAGCCGTTGAATGATAGAGAGTTGCTGAAAATTGCTCTGCAGTTTGAGGGACATCCGGACAATATTGCACCGGCGCTTTTAGGCGGTGTGGTAATCAGCGGGATTGAGGAAAACGGCGAGGTATTTTACCGTAAAATTATGCCGCCAGCCAATCTGCATTGCACGGTCATTATTCCCGATTATCCGCTGGCTACGCAGGAAGCGCGCAAGGTATTGCCCAAGCAGATTGCCATGCAGGATGCAGTGTTTAATATTGGCCGTATGGCGCTTTTGGTAGATGCGCTGCATACTGGAGATTTGCAACAGCTGGCTTTGGCGATGGAGGACCGCCTTCATCAGCCTTATCGCATGTCCTTGATTCAGGGCATGGAAGAATTGATTCCCCAGGCAAAAGCGTTGGGTGCACTGAATGTGACCATCAGTGGTGCAGGTCCGACAGTTTTGTTGGTCAGCGACAGGGAGAAGGATTTCAGCTCGTTGCTGCCTTTATTGGAAGGGAAAGGGGTTCATGCCCGTATTATCCCGTTGCGTCCGGTTGGTGAAGGCGCAGCGATTATTGAAAGATAGGAGAGAGAAAGATGGCACTGATTGTACAAAAATATGGCGGCACATCTGTAGGAACAGTGGAACGGGTGAAATGCGTAGCGAAACATATTGAGAGTTTCCGCAAGGCAGGACACGATATGATTATTACCGTTTCCGCGCCGAGCGGTGTGACCGATAAATTGATTGATATGACGAAGGGTTTTGAAAAAAAACCTCCTACAAGGGAGATGGATGTGCTGTTGTCCACGGGAGAACAGATTTCTATTGCTCTGTTGGCTATGGCCTTAAATGATTTGGGGATTCCTTCAGTGTCCATGACCGGCAGTCAGATGGGAATTATGACCACAGATGCGCACATGAAAGCCAGAATCAATTATATTAAAACGGATAAGATCCGTAAAGAATTGGACGCAGGAAAAGTGATTATCGTGGCAGGGTTCCAGGGTATCACGGAAGAAGGAGAAATTACCACACTGGGCAGAGGCGGCTCCGATACCACAGCGGTAGCAGTTGCAGCGGCCACCAAAGCTGATTTGTGTGAAATTTATACCGACGTGGACGGCGTATACACTGCTGATCCTCGTATGGTAGAGAATACACGGAAGCTGGCCATGATTACCCATGATGAAATGCTGGAACTGGCCAGTCTGGGTGCAAAAGTACTGCATCCCCGTTCTGTAGAAATTGCAAAAATTCACGGTGTGAAATTAAGTGTACGTTCAAGTTTTGATACAACCAAGGAGGGAACCTTTGTGGTAAGCAGAGAGCAGTTAGAAAAAGAATTTGTGGTAACCGGGATTGCCTGTGACCAAAAAGTAGCGAAGATTGGAATTTTTGATCTGGAAGATAAGCCGGGATCTGCCACGAAGGTATTCCAGGCTCTGGCAGATGCCAATATTAATGTGGATATGATTGTGCAGAGTGCAATGCGCAACAACCTGAATGATATTGCCTTTACTGTACCGAAAGAGGAAGTGGACAATGCGTTGGAAGTGCTAGATGCACTGAAAGCAGAGCTGGGAATGTCGGAAATTGTATCTTCCACTGAGGTAGCCAAGGTTTCTATTGTGGGCGCAGGGATGATCAGTTCTCCCGGCGTTGCTGCAAAAATGTTCTCCGTGCTGGCTGAAAATGGGATTAACATTGAAATGATCAGTACTTCGGAGATCAAAGTATCCTGCATTGTGGAAAAAGCCAATGAGACACCGAAAAAGGCTATGCAGGCATTGCATGATGCCTTTGAGCTGGATAAATTGAACGTTTGAGTTTGCAGAAAATAGGGAAAAGGCCGCAGAGCGCGTATGCTTCTGCGGCCTTTTGTCGGCTGGGCCCCTTTATTATTGACTTGTCGGATATTTTTTTGTAATTGGAAGATTCTTGTTGGCTTTGTGGAAACGTGTTGAAATCAAGTCTGATATCTGATAAACTAAAACGTAGATTCTGTCAGTGATGACGATTGAAAACCTCCAAGGAGCGGAGCATTTTGATTATTTTACAGGGAAAAAATTTAAAAAAATCATATATTACCAATCTTATTTTTGAAAATCTTGACTTCCATATCCAAGAGGGAGAAAAGGTCGGCCTTGTGGGGCCCAACGGCACGGGAAAATCCACGCTGTTTCGCTGTATCACAGGAGAGGACAGCTTTGATGAGGGACAGCTGCAGATGAGCGCCCGGCACAGCATGGGTTATATGGAGCAGATGCCGGAGTTCGCGCCCAATTTTACATTGCTGGATGCTGTGATGGAGATGTTTAACGATATCTTTGCCATGCGGGATCAGCTGCGGCATTTGGAGTTGGAGATGGGCGGCGTGGAAGGTGATGCTCTGGAAAAGCTGCTAGAGGAATATAGCGTGTTGACCCACCGCTATGAAGATTTGGGCGGCTTTAGCTGTGAGAGCAGAGCGAAGGGCATCATCAAAGGTCTGGGCTTTACCGATGCAGATTTTAACAGAGAGATTGCCCGTTTCAGCGGCGGCGAAAAAACGCGGGCTTCTTTGGCGCGTTTGTTGGTGCGGGAACCGGATTTGCTTTTGTTGGATGAACCGACCAACCATTTGGATTTGGAAGCGTTGGACTGGCTGGAAACTTATTTGCGCAATTATCGCGGCGCAGTGCTGGTGATTTCCCATGACCGTTATTTTCTCGATCAGGTGACGACGCGCACAATGGAGCTCAATCACCATGCGCTGAAAAGCTATGCGGGCAATTACAGCCGCTATCTGGTGTTGAAGGCGGAGCAGGAGATGGCGCAGATGCGCGCCTATGAGAAGCAGCAGGCGGAAATCGCCCGCACAGAGGAATATATTCGCAAATACAAAGCGGGAATCAAGTCGAAGCAGGCCAGAGGCAGAGAAAAGCAACTCTCCCGATTAGAGCGCTTGGAAGGGGTACAGAACGATAAATCTATGCTGCTGCATATGCACGAGGTATCTGGCACAGGGGAAGTGGTGCTGGAGATTCGGGATCTGGCCATGGCTTATCCGGACAAGGTGCTGTTTTCCGGTTTTACGGATACCATTTATAAGGGGGAAAAGGTTGGCCTGATTGGCGGCAACGGCGTGGGAAAATCAACAATCCTGAAAATCATTATGGGCTATCTGCAACCCACCAGTGGGATGGTACATCTAGGCGCGCGGGTAAAGATGGCTTACTATGACCAGGAGCATCGCCAGTTGAATCCCGACAATAAAATTATTGATGAAATTGTGTATCAGTACGACGTCACACTGCATGAAGCGCGGGATTTGCTGGCGCAGGTGATGTTTTTCGGTGAGGACGTGGAAAAGCGTATCGGTGACTTGAGCGGTGGGGAGAAGGCCCGCGTGGCGCTCTTGAAGATTATTTTGGATAAGCCGAACTTTTTGATTATGGACGAACCGACCAACCATTTAGATATCAGCTCGAAAGAGATTGTGGAGCAGTTCTTGGAGGAATTTCCGGGGACAGTGTTTATGGTTTCCCATGACCGCTATCTGTTGGATGCAATTTGTACGCGCACAATTGTTTTGGAAGATAAAAAATTCAACACATATCTGGGCAATTACAGTTATTATCGGCAGAAGCGGGCAGAGTTGGAGCGTCTGGCACGGGAAAAACAAGAGGAAGAGGCTCAGCGCAGCAAAAGCCAGGCAAAACAGGGAAAAGCCGCTGTTCCGGAGAAGCCCAAGATCAATAAATCAAAAGTTAGAAAAGAGATTGAGCAGCTGGAAGAACAGATTCAGGCAGGAGAGCTGCGGGCTGCAGAGCTGTCAGAGCTGTTGGCGGACGGCGCCACTTATCAGGATGAGGAAAAGAGCAGGCTATTTGTGGCAGAATATAAGCAGTTGGAGGAGAGTATTCCCGCATGGTATGAAGCGTGGGAGCAGTTGCAGCTTTTGCTGGAATAGAGCGATTTTTAGATAAAAGAGGTTGCCATTGCGGTATGGCTGCAGAAAGGAATTTCTGATATGAAAAAAATAGAATTGTTGGCACCGGCAGGAAATCTGGCGGCCTTGAGGGCTGCTGTAGAAAACGGCGCCGATGCGGTATATATTGGCGGGGAACAGTTCAGCGCCAGACAAAAGGCAGATAACTTTACGGCGGAAGACATGGCGAAAGGGATTGCCTATGCCCATGAGCGGGGTTGTAAGGTACATGTGGCAATCAATACATTGCTGCGCAATGAGGAGATTGGCAGTCTGATTGACTATGCCTACAAAATTTATCAGCTCGGAGCGGATGCGGTGATCGTGCAGGACTTGGGCGCGGCGCATATTCTGCGGGAAACGCTGCCCCAGCTGCCGCTCCATGCCAGCACGCAGATGGCAGTGCACAATACTGCTGGTGTAACGTTTTTGCAGAATCAGGGATTTGAACGGGTGGTATTGGCTCGGGAAACGTCACTGGAAAATATCGGGCGGATCAAGGCCAATTGTGATGTGGAGCTGGAAGTGTTTGTACATGGTGCGTTGTGCGTGGCCTACTCGGGACAATGCCTGCTGAGCAGTATGATTGGAGGAAGAAGCGGCAATCGGGGCTATTGCGCTCAGCCCTGCCGCATGCAATATCAATTGCTGGATGAAACGGGAAAATACTATCTCAACGATGAGGGCAGTTATTTGCTGAGTACGCGGGATTTGAATATGCTCCATCATCTGCCGGAACTGATTCGCTCCGGCGTGGCCTCCCTGAAAATAGAGGGCAGAATGAAACGCCCAGAATATGTGGCAACAGTAGTGCGACACTATCGGCAGGCCATTGACGCGTACTATGACGAGACAGGGTACGATCAGAAAAAGGCCGATGAGGAGCTGCTGCAGATTTTTAACCGCGATTTTACGACAGGCTATTATTTTAAGAACCAGGGCGCTGATTTGATGAGTTACCGTCGGCCTGACAATCGGGGCGTGTTGGCGGCGGATATTCTGAAAACAGAGCAGAAACGGATATGGATTCAGCTGCGGACACCGTTGTCTGTAGGCGATGGGTATCTGCTGTACAATGGACGGGGCGAGGAGATTGCCGGAAAGGTGCACAGCTTGTCCATCAAAGGAAAGGCTATCGAATGCGGCATGCCGGGACAGATTGTACAGATGGCTGTGAGCGGCAATGCCCAGGGCGGCAGAGAATTGTATAAGACAGCCGATCTCCAGCTGTTGCAGCGGGCGGCGGACAGTTTTGCCCGTCCGTCCCAGCAGCAAAAGCGGGCAGTACATTTCAAAGTAGAGCTGCATGAAGGACAACCTATTTCTCTGCTGGCGTGGGACGATGCGGGACATCAGCAATATGGAGAGAGCGATTACCTGGTGGAAAAAGCAAAGAATCGTCCCAGTGATGCGGAGAGTGTACGGAAGCAGCTGGACCGTTTAGGCAATACGATGTTTTCGTTGGGCGATGTGATTACAGAACTGGATGAAGGCGTCATTGCGCCGGCCAGCGAGCTCAATGCACTGCGCCGCACTGTAATAGAAGGCTTGGAGGCGCAGCTGCAGGGAGAAGGAGCGCCAAGGAATGTGTACACCTATGAGGAATATCTGGAGGACGCAGGAGATTTGCTGGACCGCATTCCGCCGCAGGTGATGGCCTACGGGCTGCAGCAAAAATTGGCGGTGACAGCGGGCAGCGCAGAGGCAGTGCGGGCCGCTGCTGAAAACGGTGCGGATATCATTTATCTGCAGAGTACGGCGCTGCGCCGTGGTGTGCCGGTAGAAAAAGAGCAGTATGGAGAATTGGCGGAGTATTGTCATGGACGGCAGGCAGCGCTCTATTGGACATGCAGTCCCATTCAGAATGACCGGCAGCTGGAGCGCGCGGCAGCTTTGATGCAGGCTGCCAAAGATTGCGGCTTTGACGGTGTGCTGGTGGGCAATCTGGGGCTGCTGCAGACAGCGCAGCAGCAAGGCTGGCTTAATATCGTGGCAGACTATCAGCTGAATATCTTCAATGATGTGACGCTGCAGTATCTTTCCGCACAGGAAATCAGCAGAGCGGTGCTCTCACCGGAGTTGAGCCTGGAGCAGATCGGGGACTTTGCTTATCTGGGCAATCTGCCTTTGGAATTGATTGTACATGGAAATTTTCCGCTCATGGTGTCGGAGCAGTGCGTGACCGGCTCGGTGATTGGCGGCCGCACGGCGAAAACGGCCTGTACCATGCCCTGCAGAACGCATCAATATTGGCTAGAGGACCGCAAGGACATGCAGTTCCCACTGTATATGGATGAAAATTGCCGCATGCATGTGTTCAACAGCAAGACGTTAAATCTGTATAAGCGGCTGGAGGAATGCTTACAGACCGGCGTGGACGTGCTGCGCATTGAAGGCCGGGAACGGGACGCCCAATGGGTGGGCGCTGTGACGGCGATTTATAAAAAGGTAATTGATGAATATAACCGGACGGAGCATATAACAGTTGACTTGCATGATTCAGGCAAACTGGATACCTTGGCTCCTGAAGGCTCGACCTATGGTCATTATTTTAGAGGTGTTTTATGAATCCGTTTACATTACGAAAATTGGAATATGAAAAAATTAGAGAGATGCTGGCTGCTGAATGCAGCTCTTCTTTGGGGCGGCAAGTGGCAGAAGCCCTAGAGCCTGGCACGGACAGTCAGCAGATTCATGACTGGCAGCAGGAAACCACGGAAGGTGTGACTGTGCGCCGCTTGGAGCCCAATATTCCTCTGGGCGGGATAACGGACTTGAGCAGACAGGTACGCAAGGCGCAAATCGGCGGAATGCTGGAGCCGGAAGAGTTTTTGCAGCTCTTGGATGTATTGAAAGCGTGCCGGCGAATTGCCCATTTCTTTTTGGAGCGCAAAAAGACTTATGAGACGCCCCGGTTGGAATGGTGGGCAGGACAGCTTACCTTGCTGCCGGAGATGGAGCGGGAGATTGACGATATCATTGCGCCGGAGGCCGCTGTGCGGGATACGGCTTCCTCGGAGCTTTTGACAGCGCGGCGCAAGATCAACACACTGAAAAATCGGATAAAGGAGCGCTTAGAGCATATCGTGCGTTCGGAAAGCAGTCAGAAATATTTGCAGGATGCGTTGGTGACCATCCGCAATGACCGCTATGTGGTGCCAGTAAAACAGGAGTACCGCAGTCACATTCCTGGCATTGTCCATGATCAGTCAGCCAGCGGTGCGACGCTTTTTATCGAGCCCATGGCAGTGGTTGAGATGAATAACGATCTGCGCAAAGCCTACAGCACGGAGCGGGATGAAGTGAACCGCATCTTGCTGGAGCTAAGCGGAAAGGTGACGCCTTACACAGAGGATTTACAGTATAACTTGCAGGTGTTGGCGCGTATTGATTTCATTTTTGCCAAGGCGCGGCTCAGCGAAAAAATGAATGCGGTGGAGCCCATTTTGAAGACAACGCCGGAGCTTTCCATTCGCAAAGGACGTCATCCGTTGATTCCGGCAAAACAGGTGGTGCCGTTGACTATCAGTCTGGGGCAGGACTTTGATTCTGTGGTGATCACCGGACCAAATACAGGCGGAAAAACGGTTACCTTAAAAACAGTCGGGCTTTTTGTGCTGATGGCGCAGTCCGGCTTGCATATTCCTGCGGAGGTGGGCAGTGAAATGGGCCTGTTCCGCAGCGTTTACGCCGATATTGGGGACGAACAAAGTATCGAGCAGTCCTTGAGTACCTTTTCCTCCCACATGACCAATATTGTGCGTATTTTACAGGAAGTGGACGGAGATTCTCTGGTGCTTTTGGACGAATTGGGCGCGGGAACCGACCCTTCCGAGGGGGCGGCTCTGGCCATCTCTATTTTAGATGATATTCTGCATCACGGAGGGAAGATTATCGCTACGACCCATTACAGTGAACTGAAAGCCTATGCCTTCAATGAGCCCAGAGTGCAGAATGCCAGCGTAGAGTTTGACGTAGAGACCTTGCGTCCCACCTATCGCTTGCTGTTGGGCGTGCCTGGAAAAAGCAATGCCTTTGAAATTGCCCGCAAGCTGGGTATTCAGGATCATATCATTGAGAATGCCCATAGCTTGATTTCTCAGGAAGAGCAGGATGTGGCGGGATTGATTGCGTCATTGGAAACAAACAATGTGCTGGCAGAGCAAAAACGGCAGGAAGCGGAGGACAAGCTGCAGGAAATTCAGGCGCAGTTGAAGGCGCTGGAGGAAGAACGGGCAGCTTTGACAGCCTCTGCCGATAAGATTCGCCGAAACGCGCAGGCCCAAGCGCTGGATATTGTGCGCGAGGCGCGGCAGGAGAGCGAGGAGATTTTGCGCGAACTGCGGAAAATGCACATGGACAGTGCCAAAGCGCAGACAGAAGCCCAGGAGAAGCGCAAACGGCTCAGCGAAAAGGAAGAGAAGCTGGCAGCCCAGGTAAATAAGGGGCCTAAAGTAATCGCAAATAAAGTGACGAAAGTGAAAGTAGGCGAGGAAGTATATGTGCCCAAGTTTACGCAGCACGGCACAGTGCTGACGCTGCCGGACAAAAACGGCAATCTGCAGCTGCAAATCGGCATCATGAAGGTAAATGTAAATCTGGAGGAACTGCAGCAGTCGGCCAAGCAAAAAGAGACAGGCAAAACGATGGTGCACAAGATATCTTCCGGAAAAACAGAAACCATCAAGAGCGAGCTGGACTTGCGGGGACTCTTGGTGGAGGAAGCGCTGGATAAGGTGGACAAATATTTAGACGACGCTTACCTGAGCAGTCTGGCTTCTGTGCGAATTATTCACGGCAAGGGTACGGGCGTGCTGCGCAGCGCGGTAAGGGAGCAATTGAAGCATCACTGTCATGTAGCCAGTTATCGTTTCGGCGCATTCAATGAAGGCGGCGACGGCGTTACGGTAGTCGAGTTGAAGAAGTAATTTTTTTGTCTGCCTTTGCCTGTTCCTCCGTGGCTTCGGACGGTTCCTTGCTTGTGCAGCTTTGCTGAACTAACGTTCATCACGCTTTGTACAAGCTGCGTCACAGTCCGCCCCAAAGTCGGAATGCTGGCAAAATAGGTACGGGAAGTTTAATTACATTTCTCTATGCGTATGTGTCTATGCCTTTCCTTCCGCTGTATCCAGCCAGAAAAATATCGGATATTGAGTCAGATATTGATTAGAAAGCTGTCGGGCAAAAGCCGGAATTACAGCGAAGGCAAGTAAACCATTAAATAGACAAGATAAAATTCCCCATGTCTGCCTTGCCTAAATTTCGACTTCTGGACGGACAATTCCCGCAGTTGTCCAAACTGTGGCAGACGTTAGTCTGACAAAAGTGGACAACCAGAGGAATTGTCCGAAGCAGCGGAGGAAGGGGCAAGGCTGACAAAAGAAAGCAAAGTTAGGTAAAAAAACGCAAAAACATAAAGGAGTATACAAAATGCTAGAATATAAATATGATACCCAACTGCTGGTAGAGGGAACAGCGCTTTCCAGCGACGATATCAGCGCCTACATTACAGCCCATATTGTCGGGGATTGTTTATTGGCAGTGGGCAATGAGACCTTGGTGAAAATTCATTTTCACACCAACACACCATGGAAGGTGTTGGAGTATTGCGCTTCATTGGGCGATGTATTTGACGTCGTCATTGAAAATATGGAGCGGCAGGCAAAAGGCCTGCAAGGATAACGTAATACACAAAATGCTGAATCAAGCGTTGTGGAGGCGATGAAAGGTGAAATTCTTAAAACTTTATGCAGCGATCTTAGTAGTTTGTTTTATTTTTGCATTCTTTGGAGGCTGGATGCTCTTTGATTTCAGCATAAACTATTATATCACGACAGCGGTTTATGCATTTGTCATTACAGTTGTTTTAACAATATTCCTATCACAGGAAGAAAAAATTGAACAACTGGAAGAACGGGTTAGAAAGCTTGAAGAAAAGCAGTAGTTCTGCGTTATCACGTTGGATTTATCGGAGAATGCTCTGTGAAAGCAGACTGTTGTCGCAAATGCTGATAAGCAGGTTTACAACGCAGTGCAAAAGGAAAAATAAGTTTGTTTGATTGAAGAAATATAAAATTTATGGTATACTGTTTTGCAGAACGTTTTGTTGTACAGGTTCGGGTTTTATCGCGCATTGTATGTCTGCAATCGTTATCGCTTATAAACTGTCTGTGCAGACGTTTGCTTCATGGTAGCATAAAAATAGAAGAAAAAGGAGGGGCGGCCATGAGCAAAAATGCGCTGGCTCTGGTGGATTGCGGCGAGCGGGACATCTTATTTCAATTTCTGACTAAGGAAGTTGACCGCAAGACCGTTAAAAATGAAATGATTTCGCCTTATGACGATCAGCTGATTGGAAAAATGAATTTTAGTTATCGCGGTGTGGAGCATTCTATGTTTTTCACTTATGCGCGGGCTTCGGAGTATCCTGGAATGCGTTTTCGCAATCATAAGATTATTTATCTGAGCTTGGGCGTCAGTGAGATTAGCTCGGAGATTTTTACAAAGATTTGCAGCCATTTTGGCGGGTTCCTTGACCATAATGATGATTTGGAAACGGGATGGCAAAAGATTGAGCGGCAAATTACCGCAGAGGAAGAACTATTAGGGGAATGGTCAGAACAGGTGGCTGCAGAGGAAGCGCAAAGCGCCTTGCAGGAGCATGTACAGGCGTCCCGGGAAAATCAAAAGCCGGGCGGAGAGCGGAAGGAACCCCGCCGCAAGGAAGGCAAACAGCAGGAACAGCGCCGCCGCAGCGAGAAGGGCGAACGACGGGAAGATGTGCGCCGCGGACAGCGCCATGAGCGCAGAGAGGATAACCGGACAGAAAAGAAGGGAAATCCTCGCAACCGCAGCGAGAGACCTGCCTCCAAAAAGGCAGAGCAAAGAATGACAGAATAACAGGAAAAAGCAGCTGGCAACGAGAGCCAGAGTTAAAATAAGGCTGCTTCTCTGGTCGTAAATTGTAGGTGTTTGCGTGTAGAGAAGACGGCCTTTTTGGTTTTCATGGAGGGAAAAGACGATGCTGGGAAATACACCTATGATGAAGCAATATGAGGAGATAAAAAAGGATTATCAAGATTGTCTGCTGTTTTACCGTTTGGGAGACTTTTACGAAATGTTTGGGCCGGACGCAGAGGAAGGCAGCCGTTTGCTGGGGATTACGCTGACAGCCAGAGACGGCGGTATGGGAAAAGTACCAATGTGTGGCGTGCCCTTTCACTCGGCAGATAATTATATTGCCAAAGTGATCGGCGCAGGACAAAAAGTGGCCATTTGCGAGCAAGTAGAGGACCCGAAGAGCGCAAAGGGCATTGTAAAGCGTGAAGTGATTCGCGTGATTTCACCTGGAACGATTCTGGAGGGCAACTTTTTACAGGAACGCAGCAGCAACTATCTATTGGCAGTTGCCCGCGGTGAGCAGGGCTACGGACTGGCAGTGGTCGACGCCTCCACGGGGGAATTTCTGGCGACAGAGGTGCCCGACTGGAATACCTTACATAACGAATTTTGGCGGTATGACCCTGTGGAATGCCTGGTAACAGAGGGGGATGAAGCGGTCTTAGACGAAGTCAGCCGCATCGCCGGAGAAAATCGAGTGACCATGACGGCTCACCACAAGCATGCCTTTAACTTGGACTATGCAGAGAAGAAAATACTGGAGCACTTCCGCATCAATTCTCTGACAAGCTTGGGCTGTGAGGACAAGCCTTTGTTGACCATAGCGGCCGGTGCGATTTTGGATTATTTGAATCTCATGCAGAAAAGCCGCCCCGCCAATATCATGACCTTAAAAGTCTATTCTCTGAAAGAGACCATGGATTTGGATTATGCGACACGGCGCAATTTGGAGTTGGTGCGCTCTCTGCACAGCGCTGAGCGCAAGGATTCTGTATTGGGAATTATTGACTATACCCGCACTGCGGTGGGCAGCCGTCTGCTGAAAAATTGGCTGGAAAAGCCGCTGTTGAACAAGGCAGAGATTCAAAAGCGCTTGGACACAACAGAGGAGCTGGTCAATGACACGACATTGCGCTTATCCTTTAAGGAGCATTTGGAGCCGGTTTACGATTTGGAGCGTATCGTTTCCCGAATTGCCTACGGCACAGCAAATGCCAAGGATTTGCTGGCATTGAAAAATTCTCTGGCGCAGCTGCCGGCAATACAGAAAAGTTTGGCTCAGGGCAAGAGCAGCTATTTGCGACAACTCAGTGAAGGGTTTGATGTCTTGGCGGATATCTATGAATTATTGGAGGCTGCCGTGCATCCCGAGGCGCCCTTTTCTATGCGGGAGGGAAACCTCATTCGCGATGGTTACAACCAGGAGGTTGACGCATTGCGGGATGTTTTGGTCAACGGCAAGCAATGGCTGGTGGACTTGGAGCAGAGAGAGCGGGAACGCACCGGTATTCGGACATTGAAAGTGAGCTACAACAAAGTATTCGGTTATTATATTGACGTCACAAGAAGCAAAAGCGGCGATGTGCCTGAGGAATATGTGCGGAAGCAGACGCTGGCCAACAGTGAACGGTTTATCACGCCGGAGCTGAAAGAGCTGGAAAACAGAGTGCTGGGTGCAGATGAAAAGGTGAAGGAGCTGGAGTATCAACTCTTTGTGCAGCTGCGCAATACAGTGGGCGCCCACGTGGCGCGGATTTTGCACACAGCGCACAGCATTGCGCAGATTGACTGCCTGTTTTCTCTGGGGCAGGCGGCGGTGTATCACAATTTCTGCAAGCCTGTGATCTCCGAGGATGGGCAATACATTCTCAAGGATTGCCGTCATCCGGTGGTGGAGGAAAAATTGAAGGACGGCTGGTTTATTCCAAACGATGTGCATTTTCATCCGGACAAGGAAAGGTTTTTGATTATCACCGGGCCCAATATGGCGGGGAAAAGCACCTATTGCCGCAGCGTTGCGGTGGCTTCGGTGCTGATGCAGATTGGCTCCTTTGTGCCGGCGCGGGAAGCGGTGATGCCTGTGGTGGACCGGGTGTTTGCCCGCATTGGCGCCAGCGATGATTTGAGTACGGGACAGAGTACCTTTATGGTAGAGATGAATGAGGTGGCCAATATCGTCAACAATGCCACCAAGGACAGCCTGATTATTTTAGATGAGGTGGGACGCGGCACCAGCACGTATGACGGGTTGGCTATCGCCTGGGCGTTGACCGACTATATCAATAATACTATTCAGGCGAAGACCATGTTTGCCACCCATTATCACGAGTTGACGGCATTGGAAGAACAGCCGGGGATTTGCAATTACTCTGTAGCGGTCAAAGAGGATGGCGAAAATGTGGTGTTCCTGCGTAAAATTATTCCCGGCGGAGCAGATCGCAGCTATGGGATACACGTAGCCAGCCTGGCGGGAATTCCGGAGAAGATTCTGCAGAATGCCCGAACGATTTTGCGCACCCTGGAGCTGGAGAAAGAGCAGCATCGTCCCCATGTGACCCAGATGGATTTATTTGCAGCGGCGCAGGAGCTGGAGCCTGTGAAGGCGCAGCCGGTCATGGCAGTGCCTGAGGTGCTGCGGGAGCTGGCCGCGGTGAATGTAAACGGCTTGACGCCCATGGATGCGATGAATTTGTTGTTCAAATTGCAGAAGAAAGCGCAGGAGGTGGTAGATCATGGGACAGATTAAAGTACTGGAAGAGCATATTGCCGATAAAATCGCTGCCGGAGAGGTGGTGGAGCGTCCCCTTTCCGTGGTAAAGGAACTGTTGGAGAACAGCCTGGATGCCGGCGCAGATTTTGTGGAGATTGAAATCCGCGAGGGCGGCGTCAGTCTGATTCGTGTAAAAGACAATGGCAAAGGGATGGACGCCGATGACCTGAGGCTGGCCTTTGCGCGCCATGCCACCAGTAAAATTCAGGAATTTCAGGATTTGTTCAGCCTGAATACCTTTGGCTTTCGCGGCGAAGCCCTGCCCAGCATTGCGGCAGTGGCGCAGGTGGAAATGACCAGCTGCACAGCGTCAGAGACAGTGGGACATAAAATTCGCGTGGAAGGCGGCAGTGAACAGGAATTCAGTGAGGTCGCCGCAGCGCCGGGGACTGTGATGGAGGTCAAAAATCTGTTTTACAATGTTCCGGCGCGCCGGAAATTTTTGAAGAGCAACAGCTATGAAACGGGGCTCATCGGTGATTTAATCAGCAAATACGCCATTGGATATCCCCATGTGCGTTTTCGCTACATCTCCGGCGGACAGCTGCAGCTGGACACAGCGGGGATGCACACAGCAGAACAGCGCATCGCTTATGTTTACGGGAGCAATTTGGAGCAGCTCATCGTGCCAGTAGAAAAACAGGAATTGGGTGCGGGACGTTATGTGGAAGCCTGGCTGGCGCGGGAGGAAATTACCCGCAACAACCGGGGACAGGAAGTATTTTTTGTCAACGGCAGATTGGTGAAGAGTGCAGAGCTGAGCCAAGCGTTGGAAGAAAGCTACTATACCCTGATTGCCAAGGGCCGGTTTCCAGTGGCGGTGCTGCAGCTTACCATACCAGGCAATGAAATAGATGTGAATGTACACCCTGCCAAGACAGAAGTAAAAATCAATGGTTTTGCCCAACTAAAGACCAAAATCGTCGAAGTGTTGAAGGATGCCCTGTGGGAGGCCAACATTACCAAAAACGCTTTCCTGCCGGAAACAGTAGCGCCCATGGCCAAACAGCAGTCTTCTGTGGGAAAGATTGTGCAGGAACGGGCAGAACAGGAATCCAGAGAAACTGATACACCCAGAGAAAAAGCGGAACATAGAGCGCAAACCATTGGGGCGGTGTCTTATCCCAATGAGAAAGCAGAGGATGGGGTGAACAGCGTTGTCGCTGAACCGGAAAAGCTCTATTGCTGGCAGCAGGAGCCCCTTGCAGTGAAAAAAGAGCAGTCGCCGCAAAGGGCCACACAGGATACCCTGTTTGCATTGGAGCCGCAGCCCATAGAGAAAAAAGCGCCGCAAAAAGAGGTTGCTCCACAGATGAAAGCGGCAGAAAAACAGGGAAAGATGCCGAAAGATAAGGAGAAGGATTCATTGCAGGTGAAAAGCATTGCCAACTTGACAGTGATCGGACAGTTAAATCATTCCTTTATTTTGGCGCAAAATGAGGAAGGTCTGTACATCATTGACCAGCACACCTGTCATGAACGGATTCTTTACGAAAAATTCATGAAGGCGGAGGGAGAGAAAGCCTTGGTTTCCCAGCCGCTGCTCATCCCGGTGACAGTGACCTTGTCAGCGCAGCAGGACAGTATCCTGATACAGCATATTTTTACTTTGCGCCAATTGGGCTTTGTCCTGGAGAATTTTGGAGAGCGGTGTTACCTTCTGCGCAGCCTGCCATTAGGGTTGCATGAGCTGCCCAATGTGGAGGAGTTCTTTTTGGATTTGCTGCATGACCTGGCAGAACAAAAAGAAGTGACGGCGGCGATAATCAAAGAAAAATTATTGATAACTGCTTCCTGCAAAGGCGCCGTGAAAGCCCACTGGCCCTTGACAGACATCGAAATGCGCACCTTGCTGTATGACTTGTCGCAGGTGGAAAACGCCCATACCTGTCCCCATGGGCGGCCTATTATTTATAAAATAACCATGAGCGAGTTATATAAAATCTTCAAGCGGGGAACCTATCATGGTTAATTGGGCTTGTACTACCAGCAAGGCCAGAGGGAAGCATAGAGAAGGGCTCACAGCCCAGGCCAAAGATCTGTGCGCGGAGTTGGGGATTCCTGTGATTGAGCGGCATAACAGAGGCATTCCCTGGCTGATGGAGCAATATGCCTTGGAGTGTCTTTTGGTTGAGGAGGATGGCGGCCTGCTTGCCCATTGGGGCGATGGCAGCCGATTTTCCTTTCATCCAGGAATGGCAGTGCATCGCATAAAGCAGATAAAAGATGGAAAACAAGAAATGCTTACGCAAATTTTAGAGATAGAACCGGGCGATGAGATTCTGGACTGCACGCTGGGCATGGCCAACGATGCCATTGTGCTCTCTTTTGCAGCGGGTGCGCAGGGACATGTCACAGCGCTGGAGAGCAGCCCCTTGATCTATGCAATTACCAGCTATGGCCTTTGCCATTGGTCCACAAACAGTGCGCGGATGAAAGCGGCAATGGAGCGAATAGAGACAATACATTGCGCCTATGAAGATTATTTGCGGCAATGCGTGCCTGACCAGTTTGATACAGTTTATTTTGACCCCATGTTTGAACAGCCGGTGTATACTTCCAGCGGGATTGCACCGCTGAGACGAGCGGCCAATTATGCGCCGCTTACAGAGGAAACTCTGGAGCGGGCTTGCCAGGTTGCCCGGCGCAAGGTGGCAGTACGGCACAGAGCCGGGACATTGACGCACTTGCATTTTGACGAAATCAAAGGCGGAAAATACAGCACCTTGGCGTACGGTGTGCGCTATGCAGATGGAAAGTGAGGACAGATGGTGAAGAAACCTTTAGTTGTATTGGTGGGTCCTACAGCGGTAGGGAAAACAGCAGCCAGTATCGGTCTGGCGCAAAAGCTGAATGGTGAGATTATTTCCGGAGACTCCATGCAAATTTTTCGCGGTCTGGATATCGGTACAGCGAAAATTACGCCGGAAGAAATGGACGGTGTGCCCCATCATTTAATCGACATAAAAGAACCCTGGGAAACCTTCAGCGCCGCAGAATTTAAGCAGCGGGCAGACCAGTGTATTGCCGACATTGCAGAACGGGGCAGGCTGCCCATTCTGGTAGGAGGAACAGGCTTTTATGTGAACAGCGTGCTTTATGAGTACCATTTTGGAGAAGCAGAGCGCGACGAAGCCTATCGGCAGGAGCTCTTGCAGTATCAGACAGAGCATGGCGACGAAGCCTTGTGGAAGCTTTTGGAGCAAAAGGATGCTCCGTCAGCACAGCGGCTGCATTGTCACGACAGCAAACGAATCATTCGCGCCTTGGAAGTATTGCACGTAACCGGTGTGCCAGCCTCTCAGCGGCAGAATACCCTTGAGCGGGAGCAAATGCGCTATCATACTGTTTATCTGGGCCTGAATCTGCCCAGGGACATCTTGTATGGGCGCATCAATCACCGCGTGGACCAGATGATTGCCGCCGGATTAGAGCAGGAGACACGGCAGGCGCTGGCGCAGGGCGTTGCGCGTGACGCCCTCTCCATGACCAGCTTGGGGTATCGGCAGATGGTACAGTATATCAACGGCGAGATTTCCCTGGAACGGGCAGTGGAACTGATTAAGCGGGACACCCGGCATTTTGCCAAACGGCAGCTCACCTGGTTCCGCAGGGATCCCAATATCCGTTGGGTTGAAAAACAAGGCAAAACAGAGCAGCAGGTGGAGGCGGAACTTTTGCAGCAAATCAGGGAAAAGCTGTGATGGCCTAAACATCCTTGCTCTCTGGAAACTTGAAGCAGGGTGGAACAAGTTTGGAAGAATGTTTTTCTGCTGTTGTGAAAATAATTATTGAAAAAAGAGATAAAGAGATTTCGAGACTCCGCTACATAACGGAGGATTTTCGAAATCTCTTTTTTTGTAGTACAACTTGTCATTATGGGAAATGCATGCTCCATAAAAATTGTTTTTGGGTTTTTATCTTGAGCGTTAGCTGTGAATCTCCAACTGACTTTTTCAACGCATAAAATACTCCTCCAAAGTGAGTCACCTCAATTTGGAGGAGTATGTATTCTATTGGATTTTAAAAGCGCTTAATCTTTCTGGACTTTTTATCCTGATACATGCGCTCGTCGGCAATCTGCATCAAATCGTGGAAATTGGTACCGTCTATTGTGTGGAAGGCAGCGCCTATTGAAAACTGGAGTGTCTGGCGATAATTTTTCTCCTGCACAAAAACACTGCCTCGTTCCTCTTTGATTTGTGCAATCATGCTTTCCAAATCTGCCATGCACGAAAAGCC
>DKVF01000046.1:9436-9807 GCA_002491065.1 Peptococcaceae bacterium UBA7185 | reverse complement strand
TAACTCTATAATATTAAAAAGCATAGTTTTTTAGAACCTCAAAGTATGCATAAAAAAATAGATATATAGAAAAATTTCTCATATATCTACTAAATGCACTGTATCTACAAATTGTCTAAAAAACTATGCTTTTTAATATTATAGAGTTAGTATACTAATTGTGATATACTACTGTCAATAGTTTCTTGCGAGATGAAGCCGGTTGTATTCACTGTATTTCACAATACCGGTTTGTCTGTTGGTGTCCTTTTATAAAATACATAGATTTTAATCCCACACTTATTTTACAGTACCCTAAAAAATGTCATTGCTTGACAATCATTATTTTTCCTGTTACAATATAACCCATTCGGAGAGGTGTCCGAGTGGTT
>DKVF01000046.1:0-9147 GCA_002491065.1 Peptococcaceae bacterium UBA7185 | reverse complement strand
GAGAGGTGTCCGAGTGGTTTAAGGTGGCGGTCTTGAAAACCGCTGAACCTTTGCGGGTTCCGTGGGTTCGAATCCCACCCCCTCCGTTCTATTTGAAGGCTATCAACATTGTATTTGTTGGTAGCCTTTTTTGCTAAGAAAAATAACAGGAATACATGACAAACCGCAAAAGATAGGATATAATAACACTGTATATCATTTTTTGCTTTGCAAAATAAAGGAGCGAATCTATTTTATGGAAGATAAAGATTTTATTGAGTTTACAACTGGACTGGAGGAAGAAGAACTACCAGAAATAAATAAAATGGCCGAGGACTGGGATACCTATGTGACTTATTTGGATGATGAAAAAGCATTGGTTATGGTGGATTTAGAGGTAGCTAAGATTGCGCCGGTTATGGCCTATCATCATCTTTTGGGTATTCAATTTGCAATCAAAAACCCCACAGAGGATGGGTTTTACACAGCGGAGGAACAGCCGCGGCTTTTTGAAATCGAGGATCGCATTGTCGCTGTATACCGTGACGAGGCACATGCGAAGCATGTGGCCAGTATCACCACTGGCGGCACACGAATGTTGTATTTCTATGCGGAAAGCGATGAATTTTTAGCTGGTCTGGTGGGGAAAATTGCTTCTGAATTTGATGACTATGAATTCAACTATCTGTTGGACAAGGATGCGCCATGGAATTTCTATTTTAATGTATTGTATCCAAGTTTGATGGATATGCAAATCATGAAAAACCGCCGTATGCTGAGACTTATGGCAGAGAAAGGCGAGGACTTGACGCAGGTTCGGGAAGTTACCCATTGGTTCTATTTCGACAATGGCGCTTCCCGTAAACAGGCTTCGGTACGTATGCGGGACAGAGGCTGTGAAATTTTAGATGATAATTTCTTTGATGAACGGATTCCCGACTATAACTTCGGGCTGCGTGTTTTGATTAAGCATAATATGACCCAGGAAACGATGCTGGAAGTGACTTATGCGCTCTATGATTTTGTGGAAAAATACGGCGGCATTTATGATGGTTGGAACATTATACCTGATGGAGATCCAGAAACAGACTTTGTGTGATACAAATGGATTTTTGGGGGTGTAGATCGACAGCCGCGGAAAGGGTTTCCTACAGAAAATTGCAGCATGGTTGAGGAAGGGGAGTTTCCACATGAAACAAGAAACTGAAGATAAATTGAATTTAACATTGCTAACGGATTTTTATGAAATTACTATGGCCAATGGTTACTTAGAGCATGGCGTGGCTGACCAGATTACCTATTATGATATGTTTTTCCGCCGTATACCGGATGGCGGGGGATTTGCCATTATGGCAGGGCTTGAACAGGTTATTGAGTATCTGAAAAGTTTACATTTTACAGAGCGGGATATCGCGTATCTGCGGGGAAAAAATTGTTTTTGCGAGGAGTTTTTAGATTATCTGGCCAATTTCAAATTCAGTTGCGATGTATGGGCGATTCCGGAAGGTATGCCAGTATTTCCGGGAGAACCGTTGCTTACAGTACGGGGCCCGGCAATTCAGGCGCAATTTTTGGAAACAATGATTTTGCTGACAATCAGTCACCAATGTTTAATTGCTACAAAAGCCAATCGAATTGTACGGGCTGCAGAGGGCAGAAGCGTTATGGAATTCGGTTCTCGCCGCGCTCAGGGTGCCGATGGCGCAATTATGGGTGCTAGGGCGGCCTATATCGGAGGCTGTGTGGGTACAGCTTGTACGATTGTCGATCGGGACATGCATATTCCGGCTTTGGGTACTATGGCGCACAGCTGGGTGCAGATGTTTCCTACCGAGGAAGAGGCTTTTCGCAATTATGCGCGAACCTATCCTGACAATTGTACGTTGCTGATCGATACCTACAATGTATTGCAATCGGGGCTGCCTAATGCGATTAAAATATTTGACGAGGAAGTAGTTCCCAGAGGATTCCGCCCCAAAGGGGTGCGCATCGACAGCGGCGATATTGCCTATCTCTCAAAAAGAGCCCGGGCTATGCTGGACGAAGCGGGTTATCCAGATTGCAGCATTGTAGCGTCGAATTCGCTGGATGAGTATATTATTCGCGATATACTGGACCAAGGTGGTCAGGTGGATTCCTTCGGTGTAGGGGAACGCTTGGTAACAGCAAAATCCGATCCGGTATTTGGCGGCGTGTATAAATTGGCGGCAGTAGAAAAGGACGGTCAACTGGTGCCCAAGATTAAAATTAGTGAAAATGTAGAAAAAATCACCAACCCTGGTTTCAAAAAATCGTGGCGTTTGTATGAATGCGGCACAGGCAAAGCCATTGCCGATGTGATTACCTTGGCCGATGAAGTGATAGATGACAGCCAGCCGTATGAGATTTTTGACCCTTCCTATACTTGGAAACGTAAAATTATAAAAGATTTTGTAGCAAAACCACTACAGGTTCCGGTGTTTGTAAAAGGAGAGTGCGTTTACCAATCTCCTAATTTGCAGGAGATTCAACAGTTCTGCAAGGAACAGATTGCTACTTTGTGGGATGAAGTATTGCGTTTCGAACATCCACATAATTATTACGTAGATTTATCACAAAATCTGTGGGATATGAAACATCTGCTGTTAGAAAAATACTGTGTAAATTGTGCTGAAAAGATGAAAGCGCAAAAATAATGTGATTGAAATAGATAATGGGAGCAGAGGAAGGTATTTTTTTAGTAATTGTATAAAAAAACTGCAATTACGGAGGAAATACTTTAAGCGTTGCTTTATGAAACGGGTATGCGATGATGAAAAAAAGAAACATATTAGTTTTGGGTTTGTTTTTCTTGGTATTGTCTCTGACCGTGATTGGCTGCGGGGATAAGGCGCCAACGCAGGAAACTTTGGCAGGCGAACAGAAGTTGGCGATTCGTTTGGCTACGGATTACCGGCAGGGCAGTATTGGCTATCAGCAATTGGAGAATTTTGCACAGACTCTGCAGGAAAAATCGGAAAATACGATAGTGGTTAAAGTATATGCTGCGAATGAGTGGAGCAAAGCAGAGGAATTTGCGGAGTATGTGAAGTTGGGCAGTTTGGAAATGGCCTGTTTAAAGCTGGACAACGCGGAACAACTGCAAACTGCTTATGCGCTGTATAAACAGCCTTATCTGTTCAGCGGCTTGCAGGCGGTGGAGAGTTATATTTTAGGTACAGAAGGCAGAAAAGCATTGGATACACTGCCGCAGGATTTTTATGGTGTGGGCTTTGTGCCCGATGGGTATTTGTATCTGCTGGATAATGGACAAGTACAGTGGGAATCCTATGGGGTTGTCAAGCATCTGGGAGAGACAAAGGCGTTAGAAAACACCAAAATATATGATTTGAGAGCGGTTTACAGTATCCAACCGTTGGTAACGACGCGGAGCTGGTGGGATACGCTGACGGAAGAACAGCAAAGCTGGATACAGGAAAGTTTTAGTGAAGCAGCTGCGGCTTCCTTTGCCGGACAGCGGGAAAACGACCCAACTCAGACGTTATTATCCAGCGGTGTGATCTTTGAAGACAACATTGCGCCGGCGTGGAGCAGTTACAGCAGTATGTATCAAAACCAGAGAGAAGCATATTTTTCTGAACACAGTGATTCGCTTACAGCGTATTGGCGTCCTGTAGTGATACCCCCTGCGATAACAGGAGAGGAGGCAGTATCGTGAAAGATGTTATTTTAATTGTAGAAGACGAGACTAATATTAGAGCAAACGTTGCAGAATTTTTACGTGCTGAGGATTTTGACACGTTGATGGCAAAAGACGGAGAAGAGGCCGTTGCCATTTTTGACGAGAAAAAACCAGATTTGGTAATTTTGGATTTAATGCTCCCCAAGATGGATGGTTTGGAAGTATGCAAATATATTCGCCGTGATTCGGATGTGCCGATTATTATGGTGACAGCACGGGACGAAGAGATTGATAAGCTGTTGGGGCTGGAACTGGGTGCAGATGATTATATTACAAAACCTTTCAGCCTGCGGGAATTAAAGGCGCGAATCAAGGCTGTGCTGCGGCGTACAAAGTCTGGCGCAGGAAAGAGTACGACAGATGAGATTCTCACCTTTGGGACATTGGAGGTGGATTTGGGCCGTCGGGAAGTGAAGCAGCAGGGGAAAATAGTAGATTTGACGCCTTCCGAATATGCAATTCTGATCACCTTGTGTCAAAATATTGGACGTCCTTATAGTCGGTTGCAATTGCTGAATGCTACATTGGGAGAAAGCTATGCTGGTTATGAGCGAGCGATTGATACCCATGTGAGCAATTTGCGTAAAAAAATAGAGCCCAATCCGCAAAAACCTGTTTATATACTAACTGTGTATGGTCTAGGTTATAAATTCGGTGATCATTATGAGACTAACCAGTAAAATCAGTATTGTACTGGTCGCAGTGGTGCTGATGACCGGAATTTTGATTGGGATTCTCTGTATTGAAAATACCAGCAGTGCGTTTGACGAATATTTATATGATACCTATGAGGTAATGCTGAATGAATGGGCTCGTACCTTCGTAACCTATTATACGTATAATGGCAATAGTTGGGTCGGAGTGGAAAACCTGGGGCGTTTTGCAGACTTGCAACAGTCTGGAGTGGTACTCAGCGATTTAAACGGGCGAATTTTGTATTATTATGATATGAGTTATGTAGGCAAGCAGGTACCATCAGATATTTACAGCAGAGGCTATATTTTACGGGTAGATAATGATGTAATCGGTATTTTGTATCCGGCGGCGCTGTTCAGTGAAACGTTTATGCAGCTTGAACAAAACTTTGTAAGATCAGCCATTGCAGCAGCGGGAAAAGGGGTATTTTTTACCAGTCTGTTCGCTATTATTATTGGGATTGGGTTGTCAGTAGGAATCGTACATCCGTTGAGAGCGTTGACAAAAGCCACAAAACGGATGGCAAAGGGGGATTTTGAAGAGCCGCTGCCTATTTTCAGCACGGATGAGATAGGGGATTTGTCTCGTTCCTTTAACACGATGGCCCAGGAACTGCAAAAAAGTAATGACTTGCGCAAACAGATGGTGGCGGATACCAGCCACGAATTGCGGACGCCTTTGACTGTATTGGCCAGCAAATTGGAATTTGCGCTGGAGAAAAATAAACCGCTGGAAGTAGAAGAAACAATGGTGCTCTATGATGAAGTGATTCGTCTGAAGGGCTTGGTGAACGAGTTGCAGGATTTAAGCAAGTTAGAAGCGGGATATGCGATGCTGGACAAGACGCTGATCAATTTTCGTGATTATTTTGCGGATCTTGATATGCTTCTGGAAGCAGAGGCAGAAAGTCGCAATATGACTTTAGAGGTGCAGTTAGACGATGCTCCAGAGTACTGTTATGCAGATCCAAAACGTCTGAAACAGATTATCCTCAATTTGGTGAACAATGCCTTCCGCTATACGCCGGAACATGGACGCATTACCATTGAAGCACGGCAGGAGAAAAATGATTTCATTTTTTCTGTACAGGATACGGGAATGGGAATCGCGCCTGAAGATATTGATAAAATTTTTGAGCGTTTTTATCGCACGGACCGTTCTCGTGATCGGGAAAAAGGCGGAAGTGGTTTGGGGCTTGCTATTACAAAGGCTTTGGTGGAAGCTCATGGCGGTTGGATTGATGTGGCTAGCAAGTTGAATGAAGGGACTATCTTTACGGTAATGTTGCCCGGTTGGGATGAAACGGCAGAAAACGCGAAAACAGAACAGAAAGAGGGTAGTCTGTGAGAAAACAGGCGTGGAACTACTTATGGAATAAAACTGCGTTATCTCTTAGAAAAAAGAGAAAAGTTTGATGTAAAATAGATTTGTTTGAGAACAGGGCTGTTACTGCGAAGTCGTTTATGGCGGATGTGAGTAAGCGCCCTGTTTTAGTTTTTGTTGCAATTTTACAAAGAAACCTGTATGATGGAAACAACATAAATGTATTGTGAATGAATAGAAGTGGCTTTGTGCTGCGAAAAATATAAGAAACAAAGGAGGTGTCCTTTGTATTTTGGAGGTGAAGTAATGTTAACTAAAGAGAGAATTGTTGCGTATCTTGAAAATGAAGCGGTACGTCCGTTAAGTGAAGCCGAACTGGCAGAGCAGTTGGGCGCTGACAGTGTGGAATCCTTGGTGCAACTGAAAGGCTTGTTGCAGGAACTGGAAAATGAAGGTATGCTGGTACTGAGTCGCAAGAAACGCTATGGCCTGCCGTCTCAGTTTAATTTGTTAATTGGCGTGATCAGCCGTCATCCCAAAGGGTTTGGTTTTTTGATTACGGAAAATCGCGATCAGGAGGATTTGTATATCCATTCTTCTGATTTAGGCGGTGCACTGAACGGCGATAAAGTAATTGTGCGGATAAAACGGCCTGCAGGTTTTGATGTGCGTACTGGCACGAAATTTCGAGCCGAGGGAGAAGTTATCCGTATTTTGCAGCGCAAGGTGCAGCAGGTGGTAGGAACTTTTGAAAACAGCAAGCATTTTGGTTTTGTTGTGCCGGACGATAAGCGGTTCGGTAGCGACATTTTTATAGCAAAAGAGGATTTTAATGGGGCACGCAATGGAATGAAGGTATTGGTGGAAATCACCAGTTGGCCTCAGAAAACGCGCAGCGCCGAGGGGAAAATTGTCCAAATCATTGGATTTAAGGATTCTCCCGGTGTGGATATTTTGTCCATTATTTTTGGACACGATTTACCGCAGGACTTTCCGGTTGAAGTGTTGGAGGCAGCTGCACGTATTCCTGAAACAATACCGGCGAAGGATTTGGCAGGGCGCCGTGATTTGCGAAATGTAACGATGATCACCATCGATGGAGACGATGCGAAGGATTTGGATGATGCAGTGTCAGTAGAAAGACTGGCTAACGGAAATTATTTGTTGGGAGTGCATATTGCTGATGTAGGACATTATGTGACAGAAGACAGTGTGCTGGATAAGGAAGCGTTAGAGCGTGCTACGAGTATTTATTTGGTAGACAGAGTGATTCCAATGCTGCCGCAGAAATTGTCCAACGGTCTTTGCAGTTTAAATGCAGGGGAAGATCGTTTAGCGCTGACCTGTATGATGGAAATAGACTGCAAAGGCGTAGTTGTGGCCCATGAAATTTTCGAATCGGTGATTCATGTAGATTATCGTATGACCTACAAAAATGTTACAAAAATTTTGGTGGAGCAGGATGAAATCTTGTGTGCTCAGTACGAACGTATTTTGCCAATGCTGCGTGAAATGGAGAGACTGCAGGGAATCTTAGAGCGTAAACGGATTCACCGCGGCGCTGTGATGTTCCATGCACCGGAAAGTAAAGTGATTTTGGACAAAAAAGGGCGGCCGGTACGTATTGAATGGCGGGAAAACGGGATTGCCGATAAAATAATAGAAGAATTCATGCTCTGCGCCAATGAAACTGTAGCAGAACATTATTTTTGGATGGAAGTTCCTTTTTTGTATCGTGTGCATGAGGAACCTGCGGCGGAGGATGTGGCAGATGTAAATAAATTTTTACAGGCATTGGGATATAGTATTAAGGGTACTGGAAATGCAATTCATCCAAAAGCATATCAGAGTATTGTGGAAGCAGTGGCAGGCAAGCCTGAAGAACAATTGGTAAACAGTGTGCTGCTGCGCTCTATGCAGCATGCACGGTATGATACAGAAGCGTTGGGACATTTCGGGTTGTCAGCGCAGTATTATTCCCATTTTACATCGCCTATTCGGCGGTATCCTGATCTGGCGATTCATCGTGTTATAAAAGAATTGCTGCACCATGGGGAACAACTGGAGCAAACGCGTTTGGAGCAGCTTGAGGAGAAAATGCATCAGTATGCCGTACAATCTTCTCTGAGGGAAAAGGTGGCAGAGGATGCCGAACGAGATAGCGTAGAACTGAAAAAGGCCGAGTACATGAAGCCTTTTGTGGGAGAGGTTTTTGCGGCAAAGATCAGCGGCGTTACAAACTTTGGAATGTTTGTGCAGTTAGAGAATTCAGTAGAGGGCCTTGTGCATATTTCTACACTGGTGGATGATTTTTATCATTTTCGACCTGAAAGCTTTTCACTGCTGGGAGAGCACAGCAGGAAAATTTATCAGTTGGGCCAAGAGGTAAATGTGAGATTAACAAGGGTGAGCATAGAAGACCGACAATTAGATTTTGAGGTGGTGAAAGAGCATGAAAGTAATTGCAGAAAATAGAAAGGCAAGACATGATTATTTAATCGAAGAATGTTTTGAAGCGGGCATCGAATTGAAAGGCACAGAGGTAAAATCTATGCGGGCGGGACGTGCCAATTTAAAGGATAGTTTTGCTGTGATTGAAAATGGCGAGTTGTACTTGTATGGAATGCATATCAGTCCTTATGAGCACGGCAATATTTTTAATGTGGAGCCGATGCGTCCGCGAAAATTATTGATGCACAAAAAAGAAATTATGCGTTTACTAGGAAAAACGAAGGAACAGGGACTTACTTTGGTGCCATTGAAGGCGTATTTCAAAAAAGATAAGATAAAAATAGAATTGGCACTGGCAAAAGGGAAAAAGCTTTATGATAAGAGAGGGGCTGCAGCAGAAAAAAGTGCAAAACGGGAAATTGAAAAGGCGATGAAAGAACGTTCCAGAGCAATTTAAGATAAAGGCGAGGAGTTGTGAAAAAAGATGAAAGAGATTCGTCAGATTTATATGGCACAAAAGAAAAAGGACGTTCAGCATCATTTTATGTTGGTTGGTCTGGCTGCTGCTTTGTTGGGGGCGCTGGCAGCAGTAGCCGGAAATCTGGAGCGATGGAGAAAACAGTGATAGAATATGTAAAAAGGAAACAAATGCTTTCGTGGTTTGCTTCCTTTTTGTTTTAGCAGAATCAAAAAAGAAAAAATTTGAAAAGAATGTGTTGACAAAAAGAAATGGGAGTGATAGAATATGAAAAGTCGTCAGCGGGACGGTCAACACGAGAAAAGAAAAAGAGAAATAAATAAAAAAAGGTGTTGACAAGAAGTTGAAGACGTGGTAATATATAAAAGCTGTCGCGAGACACGCTCGATAGGAAGAGAGCGAGCGCCGATGAGAAAAGTATCGGGCGAAGTTCATTGAAAATTAAACAGTTGAAAAGCGAACAAAACCAGATGAGAAACACAAAGGTAAAAAAACCAGA
>DKVF01000091.1 GCA_002491065.1 Peptococcaceae bacterium UBA7185 | reverse complement strand
CAGAAGAACACCGCCCGGTTGGGCAGCTTCCCGCCGTGCTCGTTTGCCACCGAAAACAGCTCTCGGGCAAGGTTCTGAATCATCAGGCTGGCTACAAAATTCTTGGTGGCATCTTCTTCCGGAAGGATCAGGAAAATGGCACACTTTTCCTGAACAAACAGTTCTGCATCGATGCCCCCATCGAAACAAAGCACCTGTTCCAGCTCCGTATCCAGAAAGGCATTCAGCTTGGAAAGCACCGTGGACATGATGGAATTCATCGCCTGATCCGATACTGTCAGAGCAGAACCGGCCAACCATTTTGCTTTGTGTTCCGAGGGCAGAAGCTGCATCAGCTCCTGAAACTGATTCCCACCCCGCTGGCCCTGCATCAAGAGTTCCTGCACCAACTTGAACACGGAAGCGATGTGCCGGGTCTCATAGCCGTCCGTTTCCTCCGGGGGAAGAAACTCCGACAGCAGCAGAACCACCGAGGCAAGAAGCCCTTCTGCCGCATCGTAGAAGTAGGCGTTCTGCCCATGGTCACTTCCCTCCCCCTCCGGGCTAATGATCGTCTTCGCCAGAATCTTGGCGTACTTTTCCGCCTTTGCTTTGGCACTTATCTCTCGTGGATTCTCCCGGTGTTCATCCATATAGCGGTTGATCAAGGTCAGCAGATTGTTCCCATCTGACCGGGTAGGCTCCCGGAGATCCACAACGGAAATGCGGTAGCCGTAGATATCCCGTGCTATGGCTCCATAATTTCTTGCCAGATCGCCCTTGGTATCCAGCGCCAGAAAGCTCATGCCGCTGGCACAGGCATATTCCAGATTCGGATACAGGAAATAGGCCGTCTTGCCCACGCCGGAAGCGCCGATCATCAGCACATGCACATCATCGGAATCTACCAATGCCGTGGTTTTCCTGCCACCCTGACAGCCCAGCACGATTCCCTGAGGCAACGGCTTTCCATGCGCTATGGGCTGGTTCCCATTCTTTGCGGCCTGCCGCCATTCCTCCGGGGTGAATGGGACATGGTGGTAGGTCCGCTTCACTTCCTGACGGGTGGCCCAGCGGGCGGTACCGTGCTAACCATTGCCCACCGTCTTGTCCTTGATGCTGTTCAGATCGTGCTTCTGGGAGGCGTAGGTAACAAAAAACAGAACCGCGATGATGCTGCCCACCGAGAGAATCAGCATGGGGATTCCAGTCATTTTGCTTCCTCCTTCCTCACAAATAATAAGTCCTCGTTCCAGTCCTTTCGGGTGGAAACGAGGATTCTGTTGCATATATTTCTGTCTGCCAACGCCTTGGAAATCCGTTGTGCTGCCTTCTGTCCCGGCTCATCGTTGTCAAGACAGGTGCACACTTTTGTGATGTAGGGCCGGTCTTTCAGGGTCTGCCACAGCACTCTGTCCGACACACCGCAGGCGGCGGCATAGCTGCTGGATTTCCAGCTTTGCTTATGCAGGGTAATGAAAGACAGCATATCAATTGGGGCTTCAAAAAGGAACAGTGTAGCCTTCTAATTTACGCGATTTGCATCTCAACGGGATGGAAATATTAAAGGATTTTGCGAAACAGATAGGCATATCTACTGATAATGTATAGAGTGGTAGAAGGGGATAAGAATGTGGGATTGAATTTTCCATAGAACGCAAAAAGGCCATGACGGTTTCCTTCCGGATTTCATAATGGCCTTATTCCATTTCCATGTGCATACATTTTTCCTGATGGGCAGAGGTGATATTCACATAATCCCCGATAATGCTCAAGGCAGAATGATAGCTTTGGCATTGGAAAATCCTGTTACGCATCTCATCTGCCTGTTCCTGGATCCCATTCTTTCGCAGCGTCTCCGAGGCTTTGCCCATAAGATGAAAGATATTTCCGTCAGTGCCTTTGAGGGGACAATCCGGCTTGCCATGCTCAGGCTCCACTTTTGTTTCCTGAACCTGCACGAAACCGCCGAGGCGATTGGAAACGTAGTCAGGCAGCCAGGTGCTACCGAAAGTGGAATGCGTTCCCAAGCGCCAAACGGCAAGCTTTCCAATATCCAGTTCCATGTTCTCCTTGAAGGGAAACAGCAGGCAGGTAAGACCGTCGTGTTCAAAGGTATAGGCTTCCTCGAATCTGGCGCCCTTTTTGAGGATGCCTTCTTCGGTGAGAATCTGGTTGATTCCATCCAGCCATTCCTGGGGATCGCCGCCGCAGCCTTGGAGGACAAGTCCCTCCTGATCTCCCATCCGGCGGAGCTGCTCTATGGAAATCTTCTGAATGCTCACAGCTTCATTTCCTCCATACTCATTGACTGCTCCTGGGCAATTTCCTGCTGGGTCAGTTTTCGGAAGCTGTCCACACCGGGAATCAGCGAAAGGCTGCGCCCGTTGTCCCAGGCAACGCCGATCTGTCCGGCATCATCCACATACCGCACGGTCCCTCTGGTTCCCGAGGGTACCGGGGCATATGGATCAGTCATTTGATATAGCAGAATTCTGCTGCCGGGGGGATAACTCATCCGAGTGAATTCCACCTGCTGACGAGTTTGAAACGGTCTGTTCATTCGATTTCACCCTTCTTTCAGATAGTTTGGACAGTCTGGTTCGCATACACTCCCCGTCCTCACCCCGGCAAAGAAAGCCATGTCCGGGAAAGGGGCATCCCTCACACAGTGGGGATGCTGTACAGACGGGCTTTTCAGTCTGTGCGGGAGGCCCTGTGTGTGAACGGTATTCCGGTCTGGTTCTGTTTGGCTTGGAACTTGCTTGGTTTGGATTCTTCACTTTTACCCTCCATTTCCTCCGGCGCTCTTTTTCAGGCACGGGATATTGTTCATAGGAAACAAAAAAAGCCGTCCTCCTTGGGACAGGAGAACGGCTGTGAATAGGGTGCTGAGAGCCAGCGCCCTTTTTAAAATAAAAAAAGCCGGGATTCTTATGGCTGTTTCGCCACAAAAATCCCGGCTGATTCACAAATGATAATTTTCTGAAAAGTCTATAAAAATCAGCGCCCTTTTTGAAATTTCCGAGAAAATCAAAAAGGGCGCTGCTCAATTTCATGCTGTACCTGGTTTAGCCAGTTCAAAACACGTTTCAAAAGGTGTGCGCATCTATGGAAACGTAAAAAATCGTGTTAACATTTTGCCCTTGCTTTTCCAATTTTTTGCCTTCAAAAGTCAGCAAAAGCAAAAGAAAAACACTTTAGATGAAACTTTTTCGAAGTTGCATCTAAAGTGTTGGGTAAATATGTCATTAATACCCACTTTAGATATCGCTTTTCAGCCACTAAAATCGACCCGCAGAGCTTCAAAAAATCAAATATTTCGTTCGCAAGTTTCGACACGTCACGAGTTTGCTTCCCACAGCAATGTATGTGACACAAACCGTACAAGCAAATACAATTCTACACAATACTTTCATTGTAAAACTGCCCACATCCCGCATCATCCCTTAAGGTATTAATGGTATATATTTAATTTGATCATCCAACCAGATTTCTTTTAGTTTGCAAAATATCAATAGCTTCTGTCATGTATTTATACGCTGTTGATGTTACTTCAATTTGAGAACGCAATCCCCGCATACTCATCAGCAAATAGTCAAGTCGATGTACCTCTGCTCCAAGGCCTAATTTCTCATAAAAACTCTTAGCGTTTAAATCGATTTTTTTGGCGTCTGATATTCTTATGTAGAAATCATCGTCGCGAATAAAGGTGTCTTTTATTCCTGGTTTATCCGGATGGAGGTACTCATACGCTGAGTCTGAAATCTCCAAAGTACCTTTTTCATGATTACATCTATGGCACGCTAATACAAGGTTATCAATAAAACCAGCATCTGCTTTTGTTTTAAATTTAGGAGATTTCCTATAAATGAAATGATCTACCTCAAAAAATTGCTTTGGTACAATAGCTATAGATACCCCACAATATGCGCATTTCCCATTATATGCCTCTATAAACTCGTTCTTATATTTACTATCGTTTTTAGAAATGTACTCATGCATATCCCTCGCTCTTGGGTGATCCTCCCTCACCATTGCAACTACGGTATTCTTCCGATTTCTAACGTCTCCAAGTGGTTCACAATATTCTGTATTTCTATAATCGTCATCCATTTATGCTCTTCCTTATCTCTCTAAAGGCACTAATCAATGTATCAATATCGTCTTTTGTTAGTTCATCGTAGGCCTGGGTACCGCTGAGAGTACCCAGGACTTTTTCTTTTAGGACAGACTCCCAACTATCGTTCTCGTTCACCTTTTTTGCAAGTATTCGATACTGTTTTATTTTCTCAATAGCACTATCAAGGTATTTGGGCATTACTTCTGCATAATAAGAAACCCCTGTTTGTGAAGAGTTCTTCACGTACTTCGAGACCATATTCAGCTCGGGATCCGATTCATTCTGCGTGACAACTATTACTTCAATATATGGGTAAAACTTTTGAAGCACAAACTTAAACTCTTCACCACTAAACTTTCCTCCTGTAGCTGTTTTATTTTCAAAAAGTCGGGAGTCAATGATAATAATATTGGCAGTTTGTACTCGAATATCCTTCAAAAGGCTGCTGTAATCCTTTTGATTATCAAATGGAATTTCATAATACTCAAACGCTAAACCATTGGAGGTATAGTATTGTTGAAGATTATCCAAATATCTACTTAAGTCGATATCTGGAATGTCATCAATATAAACCAAATTAATTGTTTCCATTATTCCACCCCTCCAATCGTAAATTCCATAGAGAATCCATCTTGACCATTGATATCGTCAATTTGGCCACCGGACATAACGACAGTATTATTTACAATCCACATACCTAAACCATGACCATTCTTACGAGTTGTTTCGTGAACCGCCAAGATTCTTTTGGGGTCATTCTGATATTTGGGATCCAAGCCCTTACCATCATCAGAGTACACAAAAGCTAAGCAACCTTCTGAAAGGTCTGCAGAAATAGTAATTCTGAGATGATTCCGATTTTCATTTTGTTGAACACTATTCAGAATGAGATTGTCAAAGATAACCTGCAACACATCCTCAGAAATATTACAACAAATATCCTCTTGGTTTGTAATTTCAATCACAAGCCAAGCATAGTCATCTTCCCATCTTTCCTTGATTCGTAGCAGAATGTCCAATACACTCTGCCAAACAGATTTGAACTGTCTTTTTTCTATTTCGGAAAGCATTACGTTCATAAATGCAACAATTTTTGCACTGACTGTTTTATTGGACTCTAGTAATTTGGGAACATTTTTATATGCTTTCGCCGTCATTTCTGGAGAGTTAAGATCATCCCAAAAGCCATATTCTTGAAGAGCTGCAATAATATTGTCTGTATTATCAGCAATGGAATTACGATCGTTCTTCATCTCATGCGCAATTGAAGCAGCCTTTAATCCCACAGTGGCAAGTACATTCAAGATGCGCACATCATATTTATATCGATTTTCAACGTCCTCTTTTTCTCGCCTCACCTCAGAATTCTCATTTCGATAGGACTTAATCTCTGATGCCAATTGCTTTGCTTCCTCGGTCGAGAGTGTGGAAATATCTCTTGGGTTAGCAATTACTCTATCTGAAATTGGAGTGGATTTTTCCACCGTCTGCGAATTTTTTACATCTATTTTTCGAATTATTCCCTGACGATATCTTTCAAATTCCTTAATCCCTGTCAGAATAATCTCAACAAATAATTCATAGTAAATATTCTCATCTAGACCTTGCCGGTTAGAGAGGTCCTGAAGGACAGCATTTCGCTTCTTATCTATCTCAACTTTTCCCGCAATCTGGTTCTCTCTGACACGCCATGAACCAGTAGGGTGTGACGCTGCTGCTGGTGATTTTCTGGAACGCTTTCCTAATCCTAACCAATCCTTTTTCCCTTCGTATGCAGCAATACTAAACGCATTTCGATACAGAATTATTCCGCCAGGAAGTCCATCTACAAAAGAGAATCGCTTATATAAAAATTTGTCGGCCTCCACCTTTGTAGGTTTTACAGAAAAATAGAACTCTCCAGAAAAATCCCCCAAACTTGCCAGATGCGTCTTTAGCTCCATATCTGAAAGATCCCAATCTGCAGATGCTTTCAGTTCATCAACCATATTGTTCCTTGTTTGAAACTGGGTGATATCTACTCCAACACAGTACGCTTTTGCTTCTTCCGCAAATTCATCTGAGAAAACACTGGTAAACAATATTTGACTTTCGCTCTCAAATTGGATATTAATTCTACTCAGATAATCCCTTCCCAACTCGGGATTCTGGAAATAACGAGGCACCACACATGACATATCTGGATGGGAAATAATTATTTGCATCTCAGTAGCATTGTATGTTTTTGACAGAAAATCTTTTAGCTTTTCAACTTTTTTCTTGTTCCATTTCTCTCTAAGGTCAGAGATCACTATTTTTGTCCCGTGTACTTCGCTTAATGGAATTTCACTCAACGTAGAAGTGTTCCAATCAGTCATCCACATAACGCCAGGAAATCCTTCTTTTTGCGACTGAATTTCGATACGTCTGCCTAATCTTGCAAGCGCAAAACGTCCAATACCTTTTGCACCTGCAAGGATCCTTTTCTGGCCATCCCGATCTATCACTTCATATTCTTTCGGGCTTTTTCCCACGTGCATCCAATTCCGTTTGATATCGGATGCATTCATACCTTCCCCTGTATCAGTAACTGTCAGTGTGTTATCAGAAAACGTCAATGTTACAGCAGTCGCTTTTGCATCGTAAGAATTCTTTACCAACTCCAAAACCGCAGATTCATCATTAGTAAAGTTTTGGACTCCCAATAGTTCCGCAATCGTACTGTCCTCAATAACATATTGTAATTGCTCCATAGTCCTACTCCCTTACGAACATGTAGTTATTCACATCTTTGCAAGTAATTCGCTTTGAATTCCCACTCACACTGATACCTATCGACTTAACGTATCTCACAAATCTCTCATCACGCAATATCCGCTCAGCATCAGCAAGTGTGTATTCCGGCTTTTTTACAGTAATAAAGATACCGGAATATGGAATAGTATCTGCTTCAAGCTCGTAGACTTCTGCATGGTTTGTTAATACAGTTGACATTAGGAGTTTTCGCTGATTAAGCCGTGTCAACGCTTGTGTACGACCGTACTCAAACCATTCAATATTATCATCGACATCTCTTTTATCAAGTTTTTCCTTATATAGATTTAGATGAGCAACTGCGTTTGGAAATTGTTGCTCGAATTCTTCCTTAGCATAACGGTGAAAGATACCACCTTCGTAATAATACGGAAAAATTATATATTCTGCAACTTTATGCCGCATTTTTTTAGGTGAGGCAGCCCGTCTTATCACAGCTTGCTCGATGCCTTTTCCCCTCACATCGTCCGTTGATAAAAGGAAAGCTTCATTAAGCAATGTTGCTACCACAATTGATGCATTAAAACAATCTCCAAAACGTACAGTCGTCCTTTGTTTCCGCTCTTCCTTTTCAGTAAAAACCCATTTTTCCCCAAGCGAACTACGCAGGAAGACAAACGTTTTTTCTGCAGTCATATCTGCATATGTTATGTTAGGTGATTTTGTTGATTTATCGAATAAAAAAACGGTGCTTGAAGTTAGTGTATCGACAAATAATTTCTCGCCCGGATACTCTTTGATAACATCAACATGTGGCAAAAGAATACTTCGAAGATTTCTTCCGAAGACATTCTTATATATGTTAGTAGGAACAAGCTGAACAAGTTTACCCGTTTCTGAAAGTAAGTTTACACTACGCTCGATAAAAGCATAACAATAATCGAATTTACCATTTGAACAAGACGAAAATGTCTGTTTCAAAAATCTTCTACTATCATCATCTATGTCCTTGTATGTGATATACGGGGGATTACCAATGATGAAATCAAAGGTAACATCGCATTTCCATGTAAGTGCATTTTCATTAAATAGTAACCACTTTACAGGAGGGATACCATACTCATTTGTAATCTCATTCAATCTTTCAATGCAAATTCTGAAAAGTTCTTTATCCAATTCCACGCCATAAATATCTGTTTCCAAATGCGCAGCAATACTACTTACTGGTATTCCAGCATTGAGACTATCTTCAATATACCGTTTTACTATTGCAACAAGGACATTTCCCGAGCCGAACGAATTTTCAAGAACTTTTTTCCCACTCAAATGATGTGTATATCCTGCAAGGTCAAGCATTTCATCTACTATGTTTTCTGGAGTAAACTTCTGACACTTGTCTTTATTCTTTTTTTTATCTAAAATAGAACTCATGGTCCACCCCAAAAAAACAAATTAATATATAATGAATCTTGTGTTAAGGAATAAGGAATACTCATCTGTATTTTTTAATTATAGCACGCGGATTAAGCAAAAACAACTCTTGATTCTCAAGTGAATCAATTATATTAGCCAACATCTTTGGTCTAGAACATTCTTTTGCATATGATACAGCGCACAAAAATCCATTCTTTAGCATAGCACTTGTTAACATCGCACGAAATGAACCTGCCTAACCGTGAATATCGGATATGAAATAATGTGCCATCGTCGCCTGGTCTTTCTCTTTGACTTCATCCAGCTTTTCACCTTTTCAGTCAGGAATTGTGCTCTGTCTTCCATATGGTAAAAACTGCTAACCTTCTTCTGGTTGATTGTCTCCTCCTTTTCCTCTGTATTCTGTTTGATTGTTCGGTTGATGCGCAGCAAATCCTGCTTTGGAACATGCGAACTCTTAAAGATATTCTTCGCAACTATCGTATTTCCAAGTAAATAATCACATGTTGCACCAAGGTGTAGAGAGGCACTCCGAATTTCGGAGTGCTGTCTACATTGATGGAAAAAGGCAAATATATACATAGAGCGGTTATGAATCAGCGAGGAATTCTCGGTAGTTGATAGCCGCTCTTCTTGCTTTACAGGAGAAAAAATTCATCTCATGGTGATCGGGTCACCGAAACAGAACCGAACTGAAAGGAATCAGCATAAATAAAAAACGGCACAATAGTCATGCACCGCTTTTATCAGCAAGCCTCATACTTCATTTGGGTCATAGCTCCTTTCAGAATATTGTCACCGCGGTATTTGGGATTCAGCCAGTCTGTTGCTACCACACCCGGCAGAATCACCGGCATTCGTTCATGAATGAAAGCGATATCCTCTGCCGCATCCCTAGTCAGAACTGTGAACACCGGTCTCCCTGCTTCGAGGCGATAAATCCCCGCAAGAAAGAATCCATCCGAACCTTTTGGCTCAATGGCATACTTCACTTTCCGGTCATCTGCCTTTTCCCACTCATAGTAATGCTGGGCCGGGATCAGGCACCGGCGCTGGCGAATGCCATCGGCAAACATGGCTTTCTGGGCTGCAGTTTCACTTCTGGCATTGATGATCCGTTTCCCATCTGAGAGATGATATCCCCATTCCATGGCAAAAGGCTGGGGCTGCATCTGTCTGTTGCTGGCAACCACAGCCGCGATATCCCCCGGAAAAACATCCCCGGTCTTGGCCTTCACATTTCGGTGTTCCAGATGCTCCACAATGGTACGGATCATTTCAATACTGTCATCTTCCGGTACAAAAAATCTACCACACACACAGAACCACCTCGCAGGCTATGATTCCCCATTTTACCGTTTCAAAATCGGCCTGTCAACCGCGCTGCTCCATGAGCTGAATCAATTCCGATCGTGAGATTATCTCACTTGGTTCCGCCAGAAGGACTGCACGACGGATGCAGAGCGTTCCACTTCGGTTCTCCTCATACAGCACACGGATTCTGGAGCCAACCTTCATATTTGCCAGCCCCTCATACCGGCTTCGGGGCCAGGTTGGGGCCACTACTCTGCGCCCGTCCGTAAAGGTCATGTAGGTGATCAGCTTCTTCCGTTTGCCCCACCGCTTGCAGTCGATGGTAGCAACGAATTCTCCGGGCTGATAATTGAATATGTAATCCATCCCATTGAATTCGGTTTCCTTAAACTGACGCCTGGATAATGCGTTCTGTTGTGCCATGATGATTACCTCCATAGTGATTTTGATTGTAAAAAGAAAAGGTGAGAGGAGCCGGTCATTGGGCCGGACCTTCTCACCTATGGAAATTCTCCCACACCGAAACTCATCCAAAAAATGAGGGAGAATGAAGTATCTGAAAAGCTGTGTTGCTTAAAAGTCATTCGCAATATTGATAACGTGAAGCCCCTTCCTCCGGGCGTAATCTACGGTATATGCCGTTCCGCCGGCGCTTCTTGTCAGGTAGCAGATACAGGTTCCGCTGTGATCCACCAGATGGCGATTCCTCCTGTGCATGCAGTCCGGCGTATATTCCCTGGACACATACACAACCTTATCGCTTCTGCGCTTGATATCCTCATAAACCGCAATATCCTCACTGTGCCATCCTCTGGTCTGATTCTCACAAGGCAGTACCAGAATCAGACGCAGCTGAGGGTATTCTTTTTTCATATCCAGTACAATCTGAGCAGCAAGGGTATCGAACCCCCTTGCACCTCCGGCTCCATAAAACACAATCCCGGCTTTGATCTGCTCCTCAATCACTCTGCGTAAACGAACAGCCGCTTTCAACTTTTCCTCACCGCTCAGGCTTCGATGCCCCGTAAAGCAGCAGGTTTTCGCTCTCAAATCCATAAAATCTTCCTCCTTGTTTTACGATATATCGCATATTTTACCACAGGCTCTTCATAATTGCGATATATCCCACTCGATATATCGCAACTTTTTATAGAATACAGTCAGCGATATATCGTACAGAAGGATGATGTTTTATGAACGCCAAAGAAGCTGTTGCAGCCAGAATTCTGGCGCTGTGCAACGAAAGAGGAATCGCCATCAACGCCCTTGCCGGTAGTGCGGGAGTGTCCCCCTCCACGGTTTACAGCATGCTCAATGCAAAGAGCCAGAACCCCGGTGTCGTTTCCCTGCAGAAGCTCTGCGATGGGCTTGGCATCACTCTCCGGGAGTTCTTCAATGACGATCTCTTTGACAACATTGAGCAGGAAATAAAGTAACCAACAGGAGCGCCGGATTCGTTCAGATTCCGGCGCTCCTGTTGTCTACAGCAACAATGAGAATCACAATCCAGACTCGCCTCCTGCGTTCGCTTTGGAGGACGATAGCGATTCCCCGCATAACGTACTCCACGCAGGGGATGGCCACACTGTTCCCCAGGGCTTTGTAACGGGCGGAATCCGAAGCCCCAGGGATGTTTGTCCACCCATCCGGGAAACCTTGCAAACGCTCGCACTCAAGGGGCGTCAGGCGGCGAATCAGGTTGGCGCCGCGCAGGATGCACGATTTCCCTTCGTCAGCAGGAGGCTGCATCACCAAATCTGTGGCATCCTTCTGCTGCCGGGCGCTCTCCGTGCTGGCAACCTCGTTCTCTGCGAACACATCCACCCGCTGGCGGCTGAAGACCGCATGGCGATCCGCTGTTGTCAGGGAGAATGCCACGTCTTCATTGATGCCAAGTCCATTGCCGCCATTATGGGGTTTCCGGTCAACAATGTTCCCGGATATACAAAAGGCTGTCGGTGGTTCTTCTACCAGCGGAACATTATTTCCGCCCGTACCACATCTGGCTGAAATTGTTGGAGACACTTCATGGGGGCCGGTGTATCTGGCATCTATGCCATGATTTTCATACACCATGGGGACATACCCTCCACCCATGCCCATGGAGGCAGGAAGCGTTGGAGATATACCATCTGTTCGTACATGTGCATGCTCCTGATTGGATTCCAGAATCAGCGGCTGATGGCTGTGCATCTGAGCCCGAAGTGTACCGGTGATATTCTCTGTGCAGTCCATAACCTGTCCGCCCTGATCGTTCAGGCACATAACGCTGGGGCCTTTCTCCACCGCTTTCAGCGTAGGGGCGCATTCTTCCTGATAGCCGATCCCCCGGGCACTCTTGGAAGACTCCCCGCAGAACCCCGCCGCGAACCCACAGGGATACCCCTGACCGGCCTGAGCTCCTCCGGCAGAGAGGGCTGTATGCACATTCTCTGTCAGAATACAGTCCCCATCTCCCTTGGGAACACCGCCGCTCGCAATAAAGGTCTGCTGCTTCATACCCGGCTGGGCGCCCAACGTACCGCTTACAGCGTGCAGATCCCGTACCTCATCCCGCTGGTTGGCGGCGAATGCCACTGATCTGCCCAAAGCAGGCTGGTGATCGCCCTCCCGGAATCCAGCCTGGATTTCAAGGGCAATCCGCAGCTGCTCCGGCAGAGGTTTCCCTCGTTCGGATGCCCGCCGAATAATCCCGGCACAGGCTCTCTTGGTCAAAAAGTATCTTGGGTGCGGTTTCTCCTCCAAAATCGACCACAAGATAGATCCGGCGGCGCCGCTGCGGGGTGCCGGGCCAGTATTGAGTATCAAAGACTCTCCACGCCAGGGAGAAAGTATCTCCCAAT
>DKVF01000039.1 GCA_002491065.1 Peptococcaceae bacterium UBA7185 | reverse complement strand
AAATACAATTGTATAAAAAGAAAATGGACGATATTTGTTATTCTATGGTATACTTATTTGTAATAAGGTAAATTTTGATAAAAATATGAAAGTAATGTAAAGGATGGTTGGAAGAATGCAAAAACTGACAAGAGAAGAAGCATGGAATCTGTTATGTACTTATAATGAGAAACCTGCGTTACGCCGTCACGCTTTGGCGGTGGAGGCTGCAATGCGTCATTTTGCGCAGTTAGAAAATGAAGATGTTGAGACATGGGGTGTGGTGGGGCTGTTGCATGATCTGGATTACGAAAAATATCCTGATCAGCATTGCGTGAAGGCAGCAGAACTCTTGCGTGATGCCGGAGCAGATGAGTTTTATATTCATGGCGTGTGCAGCCACGGTTATGGGATTTGTTGTGATGTAAAGCCAGAAAGCCGTATGGAGAAGGTATTGTACACCATAGACGAGTTGACAGGACTTATCAATGCATTATGTCTGATGCGCCCGTCAAAAAGCGTATTGGATTTAGAAGTAAAATCTGTGAAGAAACGTTTCAAAGATAAATCCTTCGCAGCTGGCGTCAATCGACAGACGATTTTAGATGGCTGTCAAATGCTGGATATGACGTTGGAGGATGTCATTCAGGAAACAATTTTAGGGATGCGAGAAAATGCAGAAGAAATCGGCTTAAAAGGAAACCTGTAAATATCTTACCATGCTCAAGGTGTAATGAGCACAGGCGTGCCGATATGTATCAGGGAAAAGAGCTGTTCTGCGTCGGCATTATACATGCGAATACAGCCGTGAGAAATTGCGCTGCCGATATCTTTTGGCGCATTGGTGCCGTGGATGCCGTAGCCGGGTTTATTGAGTCCCATCCATCGAGTACCGAAAGGACCGGGATCAGTGAGGATTTTTTTGTTGATGATATGCCAGTTGCCGACCGGAGATGGCGTATGACTTTTTCCGATGGCTACAGGAAAACTGTAAAGCAAATGATTGTTTTTGTACAGCGAAAGTCGGCGAAGCGCAAGCTCTATGGTGATATAAGTTTGAGACATAAGCAATCACATCCTTTTTCTGTTAGTATATGTATGGTCCTAAAAGATGTGCAGAAGAAAAGATCTGAATGGCTTTACGAGAGATGCGTGCAAATTTTCTTCGTATAATTCGTATAATGAGGAAATGCTGAGAAAGGGTGAGGAAAGTTGACAGAGCGGTTAACACAACAGTTTGATTTTCTTTTAGAAATTGATAAAGCGAAACGCATTCAACGTCAAACCTATTGCAGCGATGGGAAAACTTTGGAAAATGATGCTGAGCATGGATGGCATGCGGCGTTGATGGCGATATTACTCAGCGAATATGCAAATGAACCTATTGATGTGCTCAAGACGGTGACGATGCTGTTGATTCATGATATTGTGGAGATTGACGCAGGGGATACCTATGCTTATGATGATGTCGGCGTGGCGACGCAGGCACAGCGGGAAGAAGCGGCGGCGCAGCGCATTTATGGTATTTTACCGGAAGATCAAGGCAGGAAAATGCTGGAGTTGTGGCAGGAGTTTGAGAGGGGAGAAAGTGCAGAAGCCTGCTTTGCTAAAGTGCTGGATAAGGTGCAGCCTATTATGCTCAATGCTGCCACCGATGGCCGTGCTTGGCAAGAACATGAGGTGAAATTGAGTAAAATATTGCAGCGCAACGAAAAAACGCCCAAAGGCTCACAAATGTTGTGGGAATATATGCTGCAGCAGTTTATTATGCCGAATGTGGAAAAGGGACGCATTGAAAAAGACTGCTGAGGATGGCTATAAGAAAGAGTAGCTTCTGTGTGATACGGAAGCTACTCTTTGTGTTTTATATAAATGTCGGACGATTATATGAATGCGAATGAAATAGAAATATTAATCTGAAAGTCATGTAATGTATATAGTAGCGATATATTGTGATTTTTCACCGAAAGTTTTTCTTAGCCCAAAAAGCAGGGTTTTTTCTTTATTAGTGGGAAAAAATTTAGGTAAGAAAGAAAAATAGTGTCATATTTTTGTAAGCTATATGTAAGCCAGCGGTGCTATAATAAATAAACTTCAGATTTAAATATAAATTTGGAAAATACAATAACAAAGGTGGATATGTTTTTGATCAGAGCATTATTTCGATTGATTCATAAACTTGTTGTACTGGCTGTAGTGCTGGTGTTGGCACTGGGATTGTTCTTGGTGTATGAAGGATATCAAATCTATGAGCAGGCAGTGGAGGAAACTCCGGTGCAGCAAGTAATGGAACAGATTCAGAGTCAGTCGCATTATACAACATTGGACAATATTCCTCAGATTTATTGTAATGCAGTGATTGCTACAGAGGATCATCGTTTTTATATTCATAAAGGAATTGATGTGATTGCCATTACGCGTGCTTTGTTGCATGATATTCAAGCAGGAAAAATGGTGGAAGGCGGTAGCACTATCACACAACAGTTGGCGAAAAATCAGTTTTTCACGCAAAAAAAGGAACTGACGCGCAAAATTGCCGAGGTGTTTATGGTGCGGGAAATAGAAAAATTGTATGACAAAGAAGAAATTTTAGAGTTGTACATTAACAGCATTTATTATGGAGAAGGATACTACTGTATTTATGATGCCAGCATGGGCTATTTTGGAAAAGTTCCTGCAGAATTGAGTGACAGTGAATGTGTGCTTTTGGCAGGAATTCCTAATGCACCGTCGGTGTATGCGCCTACTGTCAATGCAGAATTGGCGCGGCAAAGACAGAAGCAGGTTATACAAGACATGGTAACATGGGGTTATTTGACAAAGGATGAGGCGGCTGCTTTAGCGCAATAAATTCCTGAAAAAAGGATACGCTATATTGGGCTGAATTTTTCGAATTTTAGTCATTGTACTAAGTTTTCAAACATATACTGCATAATAAAAAATACTCCGTTCGAAGTGGGCGAGGGAGGTACATTATGCAGGAATATATCGAAAAGCGTGTGTTGGAGATTTGTGATTATATTATTCAGACAGGAGCTACCGTGCGTCAGGCGGCAATGCAGTTCGGTGTGAGTAAATCTACCGTTCATAAGGACTTAACAGAACGATTACTGGAACTGAATAAAGAGCAATATGAAAAGGTAAAAGCTGTATTAGATAACAACAAAGCGGAACGACATTTGCGGGGCGGCGAAGCTACCAGACAGAAATATGCCCATCAGGCGCAATTGTGGTCAAAAGGTGAGAAAAATAATGATTTTGCCAGAAATATGACTTGTATTCACAACGAAAAAATACTAAAATAATAGTGTTAAAAAAGAGTGTAAGAAAAAGAATATGTAACAATATAAAACAATTTGGATATTTCACAGGTACTTGATCAATAAAGACAGAACGTTGGTATATAGATAGATTAAGATGTAAAAGGAGCGAAAAATAATGTGTTTTTTTAAAGGAGAAGATATTGCAGTAGATTTGGGAACAGCCAGCGTGCTGGTTTATGTAAATAAAGAGGGAATAGTGTTGAATGAGCCATCGGTAGTTGCGATAGACAACAATACAAATCGTGTGATTGCGGTAGGAACAGAGGCTCGTGAAATGTTGGGGCGTACACCAGGTAACATTGTGGCAATTCGTCCGTTGCGGGACGGTGTCATTGCGGAGTATGACGTGACTGAGAAAATGCTGAAGTATTTCATCAGCAAAGCAAGCAAAAAGAAATCCTTTGTAAAACCGCGTGTTATGGTGTGTATTCCTTCCGGCGTGACCAGTGTAGAGGAACGTGCTGTGAAGCAGGCGTCTCTGGCTGCTGGGGCAAAAGAGGCATATTTAATTGAAGAGCCGGTTGCTGCGGCATTAGGTGCAGGTATTGATATTTCGGAACCCAATGGCAGTATGGTTGTGGATATCGGCGGTGGGACTACTGATATTGCTGTAATGTCTTTGGGCGGCGTAGTTTGCAGTAAGTCCATTCGTGTGGGTGGCGATAAATTTGACGATGCCATTGTGCGGTATATTCGCCGTTATCACAATTTAGTAATTGGGGAACGGTCTGCAGAAGAAGTGAAAAAGGAAATCGGCAGCGCTTATCCAAGTCTGCGGGCCGGTGAAACATCGGAGCTGAAAGGCCGTGACTTGATCAGCGGGCTACCGAAGACGGTGACAATTTCCGCGGAGGAAGTAAACGAGGCAATAAAAGAACAGATCGAAGATATCATTGCAGCGGTAAAAGAGGTATTGGAAAAAACTCCGCCAGAACTAGCTAGCGATATTATGAACCGTGGTATTGTCATGACTGGAGGCGGCTCTCTATTGCACGGGATGGATATTTTAGTTTCAGAACGGACAGGTTTACCAACGTATATACCAGAAGATGCAATTTCTTGCGTGGCGATTGGTACAGGCTTAGCATTACAAAATATAGATGTTCTGCGCGGCTCTGAGAAAAAAGAGATTTATTAATATTTGCCGAAAGAATGAGGCTTGGTATAGACTATTTGTAATAGTCATTTCATTTGAATCTTGCGGGGGAAAGAAATGTTGCACAGCTTTCTGGCAAAGTGATACTGCTGTGTGCGAGAATCAATGAAATAAGCGAGGCAAAAGGAAATGAGCAAAAAAAGATTAGGGTGGATTCTGTTCTTTTTTGTGATATTGGTTGGCTGTTTTACGAGTATTTGGCTGAAAGATTTGAATGCAGAGCAATTGTTGTTTAATTTACATGTTTCCATGAAAGGAGCCAATGGCAGCGCTGTGTGGCGTTGCTTGCTGTTTGCTATTTCTAATGCAGCCATTGTCTTGTTGGTGGTTGTTGGCTTATTGCGTTGGTGCCAGAAAAAAGGAATTGCACAACCGCTTTTGCAATTTGTGGACAAGATATTGACACGAAAGCGTGCAGTGGTGGCGGGCTCTGTTATTGTGTGTTTGCTTTGCGTAAACTATAATTTGGAATTTGTTGATTTTGTGCGGCATCAAATGATTGTTACGACGATTTATCAGGAGCAGTATGTAGAGCCTAGAGAGGTGCAGTACCAGTTTCCGAAAGAGAAACGAAATCTCATCTACATTTTTTTGGAATCTATGGAGGTTACTTACACCAGCACACAGGAAGGTGGCGCAGAACCGTATGATTTGATTCCTGAACTGCGTAACCTTGCGCAGGAAAATATAAATTTTTCGCCCAGTACAGGTTTTGGCGGCAGTTTCACCTTGCCAGGCACAACTTGGACCATGGCAGCCATGGTAGGGCAGACTTCTGGCCTGCCCTTAAAGTTACCTTTTGACGGAGAAAAATATTATGGGCATTACAGCAAAATGCTGCCCGGTGCTTGGACATTGGGCGATATTTTGGAGGAGGCAGGCTATCATCAAGTATTGATGATGGGCTCTGACAGTAGCTTTGCCGGACGAGGCGATTATTTTTCACAACATGGTAATTATGAAATTAATGATTATAATACTGCGCTGGAAGATCATCGGCTGCCGGAAGATTATCACGAATTTTGGGGCTACGAAGATCGCAAGCTGTTTACCTATGCAAAAGAAGAATTGCTGCGTTTAGCGGCGGAGGACGAGCCCTTTAACTTGACGTTATTGACAGTCGATACGCATTTTGAAGATGGATATGTATGCCCCTTGTGTTCTGACACTTACAGCGATCAATATGCTAATGTGATTCGCTGCTCCAGCAGTCAGGTAAATGATTTTGTGCGGTGGATTCAAGAGCAGGATTTTTATGAAAATACTACGATTGTGATTTCAGGGGATCACCTTAGTATGGATAGTAACTTTTTCAATAAGATTGATGATGACTATCCGCGGCAGGTGTACAATTGTGTGATCAATCCGGCTGTGGCGGATCCAAATGTCCGTGAAAAAAATCGTGTGTTCACAACATTGGATTTATTTCCTACGACACTGGCTGCCCTGGGAGTAACATTTGAAGGGGAACGTCTGGGTTTGGGGACGAATTTGTTTTCGCAAACGCCTACCCTGGCAGAGGAGTTGGGGCTAGATGAACTCAGGGAACAGCTGTCCCGATATTCGAATTTTTATAATTATCATTTCCTGTATACAAATTAAATAATAGCATATAAAAACTCTGCTCGTCATTAAAAAATAGTGATGAGCAGAGTTTTTATGCGTATATGCCGTTTTATTGATGGGGAAAATCGTGATATTGGGGAACAAAATAAAAATCACCGCCTGGGCGGGGCGGTGATTTCCAAAAGAAAAGGTAAAAATGTTGGAGGGAACAATGAATAATTTATTCATGTTCTACAAGTAAAATTATACAATAAATTTTTACTCTGTGTGTCAACAAATAGTTACAACAAGATTAAGAAACTTTGAGAAGCTTATGTGTGCCGTCATAATTGCTATTCTTTCGTCAATACATTACAAAAAGTCGGTAAAGGAATCGCTCCTATTTTGTGGAAAAAGATAGGAGATACTTTTTGGATGGGGGATTGTAAAATGCAAAAAAAAAGATGGCTTGTATTGTTGTGTTTGCTTTTAGTGGCAGGTGCGGCCAGCGACCATTACAGCAGCCAGCAGGATAGGGAAAACGGACAAGGTGGAGTTACCGTAACGGCGCCGTTTCATCCGCAATATACCTCCAATGATATTCCGCAGAGCAGTGTAGATATTGTAGCAAAGCTGTGCAATATCAGCGGGTTTCGCAAACAATATCATACCAGCGGCAGCGGGCAGCACATTGCGCTGATTGACAGCGGGATTGATTTGAGTCATGAAGCACTACGGGATAATCAGGACGGCAGCGCAAAGGTGATGGTGTATCGCGATTTTACACAGGAAGGTATGTTGTATAGTCAAGCAGTGTCTGTACAAGATAGTAAGGTGGCGATTAGTGGGACTGTATACCATGTTGGGAATATTGTTAATAATGCGCAACAGTATCGAATTGCTTTTTTGAGGTTGGGGGAGATACAACCCAAGATATTTCCAGATACGGAGCAACAACTGGCAGTATTGATTGTTGCAGAAGGAGCGCAGTATGATTGTGTCTATATTGATACAAATCAAAATTGCGATTTTACAGATGAAACGGCGTTGCATTGCTATCAGGAAAAGAAAGAGCAGCTCACATTACATAGCGCGGGGTATAACTTGAATTTAGCGCTCACGAGTATTGCCGAGGATGGCAGCCAATTGCAATTGACAGCAGATACTTTGGGGCATGGTACATTTCTGGCCGGTCTGATAGCTGCCAACGGAGCAGAATATCAGGGATTAGCGCCACAAGTACAGTTGTGTGTGTACAAAATTTTTAATCGTGAGGGACAGTCTTCCCAAATTCAGTTGGCGCAGGCAATTCGTGCGGCTATTCTTGATGGCGCAGATTGTATTAATTTGAGTCTGAGTATTCCTAAGGATGAAACAATCTGCCCAGAATTGGAAGAAATGTTGAATCAGGCAAGAGCGGCGAATATACCCCTGATTGCAGCGGCGGGAAATTATGGACCGGGGAAAAATACCATTGCCTATCCTGCACGGGCAGAGTCGGTCCTCGGTATTGGCAGTTATGTAGCACCAGAAATGTATGCTCAGGATAAAGCATTGATGTTGCAGGAACCTTTTATCACGGACTATAGTGGTCGAGGAGCACAGGACGGTGCTTGTGCTCCATTGTTAGTGGCACCGGCTGGGATGCTTTCTACAGTGCCGGCATGGTATTCGCAATCCTATTTATATGATTATGGTACCAGTATTTCTGCAGCCGTGGTAACAGCTGCGGTTACCCATGTGCAGGAAGCGGTAAAAAAACGGGATTTATTGATTTCTGTAGAACAATTACAGGATCTGCTGGCTTCTTGGGCGCAGGATTTAAATTTTTCAGCAGCAGAGCAGGGATATGGCGCATTGCGCTTGGGAAAGCTTCCTTACCAAACAGACAAGATATTAAAACGGGACGGATTACAGACCCAGACGGTAGTTTACAAAAAAGAAGATGTATTAACCTGGCAATTTCATATTTCTCAAGGACAAAGTCAGTCTTGGTATGTGCAGGTGGAGCCGGGTACGAAAGGACTCTCTGCTATTATCCAGATTAAACAGCAGCAGCCCAGTACGGAGCAGGAGCATTTGATTGCTATGGGGCGGTGTCGAATCAGCTTATATGATCCAGAAGGTATTTTAGTGGATGAAACGGAGTATCTGGGTGCATCATACAGTCGCGAGATTATCACAAGCGGCGCAGTGGAAACGCAACATCCCAGTGCAGGAATATGGGAAATTGTAGTCACTTCTGCGGATAATTTGAGTCAATATAATCATGTTGCCAGTGAAGGGGTGTTGAAGGTGGAGTTGAAATAAGGAAGCTGCATTTTTGTGAAGATGAGCAGCTATGTCAATAAGAGGGAACGACGAAAGGGGAGCTGCATAAATTATTTTGTGCGGCCCCCCTTAGTGGTAAATAGAAATATACAGAATATTGAGATGAAAGTGGTTTAAATTAAATTGATATCCTCATTTTGAATCACTTTTTTTACAGTACGCATAGAGCACATCTTCCC
>DKVF01000067.1 GCA_002491065.1 Peptococcaceae bacterium UBA7185 | reverse complement strand
GTCGGTTTTCTGTCGCGCCGGACATTGGAAAAATCCAAAATGCGCCTTTTTTGGAAAAAGTCCACCACAGGAGGATATTCAAAACTTATGAGTTTTGAATACGTACATGTGTACTTCATAAATTATACTTATAAATCATGTTGCACTGCATTTTCGCCAAAAGATAAACGCAGAAAATCACATCATATTTACAAAATGTGACTTTCTGCGCTACATAAAAAATAAATTTTGCATAAAGGAAAGCAAAAACGGCATTGAAATATTTGCATTTTTCAGTATATTTATGTTCATTTTCTTGAAGTGTCATGATATTATAGAAGTGATTTTACAGAAATATAAAAACTCCGAAAGAAATTCATAAACGAGAGAATTTCTTCCGGAGTTTTCCTGCCTAAACAGATTCACTTTAGTTGTGACAACTAGTGTTCTTCGATATAGTAAATAACATAAGCTCTTTCATAATCCTGACGGATAATATTCATGACGTCAATTCCTACAGAAATTTCGCCAATCAGGTTGAAATCCATGTCGATATCAAAGTCTTCATCTTCTGTAGCTTTGATAACGTCAATCTGTGGATTAGGATCGTGATCTGGTTTGATACCCAGAGCTAAATATTTTTCCTTTGCTTCTTCTGCGCTGTCAGCAAAAATGACCTGTGTATGGCTGGTATGCTGCATGATAAAACACTCCTTTGGTTAGTTTAAGTAGATTGTTTTCATTATAACAGATTACAGCTCAATATACAAAATAAATTTCCTAAAAGAAATAGGAATTTACAAAATATATTTACAAAACGGCAGCGGCAATCCTCCAATTTTGTGAGAATACATTCCTATAATAGTATGGCGAATAAAAACGCCCACAGCACAGTGAAAAATCCTGCCAAACCGATAGCGATACCGCTCATGGCACCCTGCAGTTCACCCATGGCAATGGCGCGCGTAGTGCCCACTGCATGGCTGCAAGTGCCGATACCGATTCCCTGTGCCACGGGGTCATCAACACGAAACAATTTTACCATAAGAGGTGCGACAATAGAACCGACAATGCCAGTAAAAATCACAGCGGCAATGCTGATGGGCACAATCCCGCCCAACTGTTCTGTCACGCCCATGGCAATCGGTGTGGTCACAGATTTGCTTAACAGAGAAGCGGTCAGCGTTTCATCCAGACCAAACAATTTACACAGTGCAAAGATGACTGCCATGGAGCAAAAAGAACCTACCAATGTGCCTGCCAGAATAGGCAGCAGATTATGTTTCAGAATCTGCAGGTTTTTATAGATTGGCACCGCCAAAGCAGCCGTGGCCGGTGCCAAAAACAGCGTAATGAGATCGCCTCCTGTCTGGAATGCCTCCATAGGAATACGAAATATTTTTAAAAAAGCGATAATCAAAATCACTGCAATGAGCAGTGGATTGGCCACAGGATTCTTTAATTTATGGCTGACAAACACACCAATTTGATACATAAAAATACTGAGGACCACACCAAAATACGGTGTGTAGCACAAATCTTTAAGCGCTTGCATGTCGTTTTTTCCGCTCCTTTCGCTTTTCGTCCAATTTTATCATTGCCTTCACAGTCCATGCAGTGATGGCAAAGGTGGTAAACGTAGAAATAAAACAAATAAAAATTAAAATCAGCAATTTTCCTTCCATATAATGCAGGTTCTCCACAATGGATACCGCCGGAGGAATAAAAAAGAACGCCATATTATCCAACAAAAAATCCGTTTGCTTGCGGATATGATACACCTTTAGCGGCCCCCACAATAGCAGACCGAATACCAGCAGCATACTGATTACGCTGGCGGGAAAGGGAAACGGCAAAACAGCGGCAATAGCTTCACCCAGCAGACAAATAAAAAAGATAATTGCCAGCTGCATCATAATCTTCATAAAAAAACCTTCCTTATTAAAAATTAAAATATTTCTTGTATAAAGTATACCAGTTAGGGAAAAAAGGAAAGAGACTGGCCACACCAGCCCCTCTCAAATATAAAACTTATAGCTTGCTGAAGTCCAGCGTCGCAAACAAATCGTCCAGCGTTTCTGCGCGGCGAATGCACTCTACAGAGCCGTCCGGCTTTAAGAGTAATTCAGCGGAGCGCAGCTTTCCGTTGTAGTTGAAGCCCATAGCATGTCCGTGAGCGCCAGCATCGTGAATGACCAGATAATCCCCGGCAGAAATTTCCGGCAGGGTTCTATTGATTGCAAACTTATCGCAGTTTTCACACAGACTGCCCACCACATCATACACATGATCCGCCGGTGCGGTTTCCTTGCCCAGCACAGTGCAATGATGATATGAGCCGTACATTCCTGGACGCATGAGATTGGCCATAGAAGCATCAACGCCGATATAATGCTTGTAGGTATCCTTCTTGTGTATCGCCTTGGTCACCAGATAGCCATAAGGGCCAGTCACCATACGGCCGCATTCCAGGCAGATTTTCAGCGGCGCCAGACCGTTGGCCACAATGATGCTTTCATATTGCGCTTTGATTTCCGCTCCCAGCGCTTCCAGGTCCACAGGCTCCTGCTCCGGTCGATAAGGAACGCCGATACCACCGCCGAAATTCACAAAGGAAAACCGAATATCCAACGCTGCAGAGAGTTCCTTAACTAATTCAAACATCATTTTCGCCGTTTCCACTAAATAGTCTCTGTTTAACTCATTGGAAACAATCATCGTGTGAATGCCGAACCTCTTCGCGCCCTTTTCCTTCATGGTGCGATAAGCGTCAAAAAGCTGCTCCCGCGTTAAACCGTATTTCGCTTCCTCCGGCGTGCCGATAATTTCATTGCCGCCCCGCAGCGGACCAGGATTGTACCGGAAGCTGATAGTTTCAGGCAAACCGATTTGGCTGTCGATAAACTCAATATGGGTGATATCGTCCAAATTCAGCACCGCGCCCATCTCTTTCGCCTTGATATATTCCTCAATGGGTGTTTCATTGGAAGTGAACATGACCTTTTCTCCGGTAATGCCTACTTTTTCGCAGAGAACCAACTCAGCCATAGAACTGCAGTCCCCGCCGAATCCTTCTTCCTTTAATATTTTCAGCAGATAGGGATTGGGCGCTGCTTTCACAGCAAAATATTCCTGAAACTCCGGTGCCCAGCTGAATGCCGCAGTTAAACGGCGTGCATTCTCACGAATAGCCTGTTCGTCATAAATATGAAAGGGGGTAGGATAAGTTTGTGCAATTTGTTTTACCTGTTCGAGTGTAAAGGGAACAGTTTTTTTCATGATTATATGCCTCCTAAATATATTTGAGATATCATTCATCACATTACAAATAAAAGTATTACTGACAACCTATTTTGCAGTATGTATATATTATCCTATCTGTTTCTCTAAAATCAAGCGGGTTTGTCCATTATACAGAATACTTTTTGCAAAAAAGCAAAATAACGCAGTGAGAAAATAAAAAGAAAAAAACAGCGGAACCATTGCTTTTTTCGCCAAAACAGGCTATAATAAAACAGCAACAAGAAGTGGAAAAATGTCCGTGATAGAAGGACAAACAAAATCAAAATGAAACACGATTGAAGAAAAAATAAAATATTGCCGACAGTTCATTAAGACCATCCTGTCGTAAAATAAAACTAGGCTACCCTTTTTTCTGTTTGCGAGCAGAAAAACGTTGGCGCCTGGGAGCGCTTTTTTTGTTGTGTCGGTTTAAACGCATGGAGGGACGCATGTTTATCTTAAAAAATGAAATTCAATTTGATACTGCCCATTATCTCAGTGGCTATGAAGGCAAATGCAGCAATATTCACGGGCATCGCTACCGTTTGGTGGTAGAGCTGGCCAGCGAAACACTGCATGAGAGCGGACAAGAGCGAGGCATGGTGGCAGATTTCAGCGAAGTGAAAAATCTTCTGAAAACCATTGCAGACCAATACGACCACAAACTGCTGATAGAAGATAACGAGGACGGACGTACCGTAGTGGCACAGCTGGCGCAGCTGCCCAATCAATTTGCCGTAGTGATGGTGCCTTATCGTCCCACTGCAGAAGAAATGTCGCGAGCAATTTATCAGCAAATCAAAGCGGCCGGATTTCCCGTTTACGGCGTGGAATTATTTGAAACACCGGTAAACAGCTGCATCTATCGGGAGGACTTGCCATGCTGTCAGTAATTGAACAATTTATTTCATTAGACGGGGAAGGCCCCACTGCAGGAGAATTGGCCTATTTTGTCCGTTTTTCCGGGTGCAATCTGCGCTGCAGCTGGTGCGATACCGCCTATTCCTGGGATGGAACAACGCAAATACAGGAAAAAACCGCCCAACAAATTTATGAAGAAATCAAAGCCAGTGGCATTCGTAATGTCACACTTACCGGCGGAGAACCGCTGCTGCAGCAGGATATTTCACAATTGCTGCAGTTACTCGCCGCCGACGATACCCTTCTGGTGCATATTGAAACCAATGGCGCCGTGGACATTGCTTCCTTTCAGCAAGCCTGTCCCGCGGCGAACATTATTTATATTCTGGATTATAAATTGCCCAGCAGCGGTATGGAAGAGTATATGTGCCTGCACAATTTGCAGCAAATACGCAGACAGGACGTTTACAAATTTGTGATTGCCAGCGAAAAAGACTTAAACCGCGCAATTGAGCTGGTAAAACAATATGAGTTGGCAGAACGTTGTCAGGTATTTTTCAGCCCTGTGCGAGAATTTATCGAACCACTGGTATTAGTAGAAGCCATGAAAGCACAGCGCCTGAACAAAGTACGTTTACAGCTGCAGCTGCACAAAATTTTGTGGCCCAAAGAAATGAGAGGTGTATAGATATGGCCATTGATACAGAAAAAATTGCCTATCATATTCGAGAAATCCTGCTGGCTTTGGGAGATGACCCCGACAGAGAAGGATTAAAAGAAACGCCGCAGCGCGTAGCTAAAATGTATGCAGAAGTATTTGAAGGCATGAACTACAGTAACGCAGAGATTGCCCATATGTTTGATACGACCTTTGAAGACGAGGATTACCTGAGCGAACACAATAATATGGTAGCTGTTACGGAGATCCCGATTTTTAGCTATTGCGAGCACCATATGGCACTTATGTATAACATGACCGTGTCGGTGGCATACTTGCCGAAAGAAAAAATTATCGGACTTAGCAAGATTGCCCGCATTGCCGATATGGTTGGCCGCCGTTTGCAGCTGCAGGAACGCATCGGCAGCGACATTGCCGAAATTGTTGCCATGGTCACCGAAAGCGACGACGTTGCAGTATTAATCAAAGGCGAACATAGCTGCATGACCGCCCGTGGCATCAAAAAAGCCGGTACCGTGACACGCACCGTTACATTCCGCGGTGCCTTTGAACAGGACAAAGACCTGCGGCAGGAAGCATTGTTGCTGTTGGGGGAAAGCATTTAGCCCACCCGCAGCAGACAAAAAAATAAAAAACCTGTCATTGCGTTTTTTCAAAACAATTTTTTTCATCGTGGGATATTGCAATCGCATTTTGCATATGCTATACTATGACTAAGCAAAAAATCGTTTCGAGTGTAATTCATGTTTACACAAAAATCCCCGATAGCCGACTACTATCGGGGATTTTAATTTTGCCCGTAAGGTGGAGCGTACCAGGCTGGTTACTACTTTAGTTTACTGTCCAGCCATTTGCAAACGAGATGACTAATCACCGCCGCCACGACAGTAAAAATAATCGTTTCAAATGTATTCATGTTTACTTCCCCCCTCTCCGCTGCCGGATTAGGTCGTAGCAACATGGAAAATTATACCATATTTTGAGCGATAGAAAAAGTACTCGCATAAATATTTCAAAATAAAATTTTAATCGTGGGATATTGCAAATATGTTTTGCATATGCTATACTGTGCCTAGGCAATGGAATTACAAGCGAGTGAATTCCGATCTAAGCAAGAAATTTGCAATTGTTTCACGTGAAACAATTGCAAAAAGCACCCGGTAGTTGCCGCTATCGGGTGCTTTTTATTTTTTTGTTCTTTGGGTCGAACGGACCAGGCCAATTACCGTCGTATATTACTGTCTAGCCATTTGCAGATGATGTGACATACTACGCCTGCCATGACAGTAAACATAAATGTAGCGAGTGAATGCAATCTAAGCCCCCCTCTCTGTCACCAGTATTGGGGCGGTAACATTTTGAATTTTACCATATTTATGGAAAAAGTATAGAGCCTTGTATTGCAAAATCTTTAGAGGGAACATCGTATTAAATGTAGAAAAATTTATTTTATTTTTAAAGAAGGGATGGATATAACAATATGAAAGGAAAAGCTGTTGTTGTGTTCAGCGGTGGGCAAGATTCCACTACTTGTCTGTTCTGGGCACTGAAAAATTTTGATGAAGTGATTGCCGTGACCTTTGACTACGGACAGCGGCACAAACTAGAAATAGAATGCGCCAAAGAAATTGCAGCAGAATTAAATGTAGAGCATCATATTTTGGATATGGGACTGCTAAATCAGTTGGCGCCCAACGCTTTGACAAGAGAGGATATTCCTGTACAGGCGGGTGCAGACGGCGCCCTGCCCAACACCTTTGTGGAAGGGCGAAATATGCTTTTCCTCGCCTTTGCCGGCGTGTTGGCCAAAGTAAAAGGCGCAAAACATATCGTGACCGGCGTATGCGAAACGGATTTCAGCGGATATCCCGACTGCCGCGATGCATTTATCAAATCGCTGAATGTCACATTAAACTTGGCCATGGATTATGAATTTGTCATTCATACACCGCTGATGTGGCTCGACAAAGCGCAGACATGGGAATTGGCAGATCAGTTGGGACGGTTGGATTATGTGCGGGAAAAAACACTCACCTGCTACAACGGCGTGAAAGGCGACGGCTGCGGCCAGTGTCCGGCCTGCAAATTACGCAGCCGCGGATTGGAAAAATATTTAGCGCAGAGAAAAGGTTGAATTTTCCCCTGTTGCCAAAATGTTGCCCTTGCAGTGCATAGGCGAAGACGGTAAAATAAAACACAGTTAGGAACCCACTTGCCAAACCGAGAAAATATTACAAAAAAATTTCAAAAATCGTGCAACTTTTCTTGAAAACATTACGTCTATAGTCAAGTAAACCCAAAAAACAACGGAAATAAAGCGAAAAAAGACATTTTGAAAAAGTATTAAAAAAAGTAACAAAATTATTACAAAAAGTTGTTGCATTCTTAGAAAATGAATGATATACTAACAGTGTTCCATAAAGAACACCATTGTCAATTCTTTTCTGAAAAATCTTAAAAAAGGTTGCAGAAAGTACTTGTCAAAGTGTATAAATGTCTGTATAATACAGAAGTTAATGAATCATGTTTTAAAACCATATGGTTTTAAATATAAGTAGTGGGTTATTAAAAAAATTAAAAATATTCAGCTTGAAAGGGGTGGTTATGCCACATCATTTTGAGAAGTCGTCTTGGACGAACTGGTTCACCTCGCGTGGGACATTAAAACAAAATAGTAACGAATATCGTACGCATGTACGTATTCAAAACTCATGAGTTTTGAATATCCACCGGTGGCGGACAGTGAGAGAAAAGGCGCATATATCGGGGTTTCCCGATTGTCCGGCGCGACAGAAAACCGACCGAGAAATATCCTAG
>DKVF01000073.1:3356-6229 GCA_002491065.1 Peptococcaceae bacterium UBA7185 | reverse complement strand
GTCAAGGGGCAGGAAGTCAAGGGCATTGGAAGTGCCGCCAAACACGCACTGACGGGGGCGGTCTGCCGGGTGGGTTTCATAAGGTATCTTGTAAACCTCTTTCTGCCGGCTTAAAAATGACTTGATTTCCTCAATGCTCTTGGCGTTGGCGGTTGCCATCATTTCCGACATTTCGATAATCCAGTGACCTTGCAGCTTGCGGTACACATTGTCATCGTCCAGCTTCCGCAAATCATCGGAGAACCACTCGTCCCGGACTGCCAGCAGACGGAAGAAGGTGGACTTGCCAGCCCCCTGACCGCCTACCAGACAGAGCATGATTTCAAATTTGCACCCCGGCTGAAAGGCTCGTGAGATTGCACCCAGCAGGAACAGCTTCAACGCTTCATAGGTGTAATCGTCTGCGTCAGCCCCCAGAAAGTGCCGCAGGCAGAAACGAATTCGTTCTGTCCCGTCCCACACAAGGGTATTGAGATAGTCCCGGATGGGATGGTACTTGTTTTCATTCGCCACAATCCCGATGGCGTTATCAATCTTTTTCTCATTGGTAAGCCCATAGGTTTCTTCCAGATAAAGAAGCAGATACTTCATATCTGTATCGTTCAGGGCGGTGCCTTCCCTGTGAAAACCGATGGGCTTTATGATGTCCTTGCGGTCGGTCAGGATGTTGTATGCGATAGCCCCGGAAAGCAGCGGGTCACGCTGGAATACGGTCAGGCAGTTCCGTATGCTCTGACGGACACCACCTTTCTCGGTGGTTTCCAGCCCCGCCTTGATTTCCTCAATGCTCTGGGGCGGCTGCATGGCGTTCATGGTGTTTTTTAGTTCTTGCTGCGTCTGCGGCTGCAAGCTCTGCCATTCGCTGTTCAAGCTGTATCACATCCTTTCCGTAGTCCGTAATCAAAGCCGCTTTTTCCTCTGTCTCCCCGAACAGCAGCACATCCAGCAGATATTCCACTTGGTCTTGCTTCTGTAAGACTTCCACAAACCGGGGATGAAAGGCTTCCTCCGGGGAGTGCGGGGCATATTCCTTTCTCCATGCCCGGAGCAGGTGGAGATAGTCGGCAAGAATACGGAAGCAGCGGCTCTTTGCTTCCTGAAACTGCTCCTCCGGGGATTTCTGCCGGGGCTTGGGTTTTTTTGCCTTTCCCGGCGGCTTCCAGTCCTCATAAGAAAGCCCGAAGTCATTTGCCAGTTGTACGGCGGCTTCTTTCTTTCCCAGCCCATACAGGGCGGCGGCAAAATCAATCACATCCCCATCCGCACCGCAGCCGAAGCAGTGGTAACGCCGATCCAGCTTCATGCTTGGGGTTTTATCATTATGGAACGGGCAGCAAGCCATCCCGTTCCGACCTACATGGATTCCATAATGCTCCGCAGCCTGTCTTGTTGTGACGGACTGCTTCACAGCTTCAAATACATTCAAATCTATCCCTCCTTGAAAATAAGAAAAGCACCTGACATTCTCTGATTGAAAATGGCAAGTGTCTGTTAAAGTTCCATATCCTGTTGTCTGTGTTTCGCCTGTGCCGGGGCGGTTCTTTGTGCTTTTTTCTCGTCTGCCTTATCCTGCAAGACTTCTTTGATAGGCTGTTTCTTGGGCGGCTCTTTGCTTTCTTCTGTGCCGGGGGTGGCTTTCCGTACCCAGTAGCGAATGTCCCGCAGCTTCTTCAAATCCTCCTGTACCTCGGTCAGCGGTGTTTTCAGGGCTGCAATTTCTTCCAGAAGCGTTTCCTGCTCCTCTTGCAGCTCCTTTTGGGTACTGTCCTTATCGTCCGGGTGCTTGGCAAGGTAGGCGGCGGCTTTCGCATACCGGGCAACCTCCGGGTGTTCCTGTTTGAATTTCTCCTTTGTTTTCTTAAAAAATATCTTCTGGTACTTCTCATAGACAAGCTTACATTCCTTGCAGTCTGTCCGGCTGGCAAGAATCCCGTCAATCACTTTGCTGCGGGCTTCCTTTGGCTTCATCTGATTGCGGTAATCTGCGGCTGATTTCCCGGAAGATTCCAGAAACGCTTCTAAGTCCTCCACAGTGGAAAGCCCCTTTTGCCGGAGATAGGACAGGGCTTCGCTGACTGCCTTTAAGTCCTGTGAAGTCCCCCGGTTCTGTCCAGCCCTTGTCCAGTCCCTCCGTTCTTCCTTTCGTATCTCCATATACTTCATCAGCAGATTGGGAAGAAGTGTTGCTTCCTCCGCCGCTTTTTGTGCAAGCAGCTCTTTCCGTTTTTCTCCCAGCTCGGTAATCCAGCCTTTGAGGTTTTGGATAAGCTGCCGGATGGACTTCATCAGACTGTTGGCGGCTCTGATTTCCCGGTTCAGATTTCCGATATTCGTCTGGATACCACGCTTTTCCATCTGCCGGACAGCAGCCCCCTCATGGACAGTAGGGATAATATCAAGCCCCTGTCTGGCATAGGAACGCAAGTCCACACGCTCCGGGCGGTTGTTGGCTTCCAGATAACGGTTCTGAATAATCTCCCATTCATGCCGCCATATTTCACAATACTTCCTGTCATTCCAGTCAACCGTATCCTCCTTGTGGCTTTTCCATCTGCCAGACGGAAGTTTGATCCGTTCCCCGTTTTTGTCAAGATCATAAACCTTGCGGCTCTTGGGAAGCCATTTACCACGTTCATCCATTGCCCGCATTGTCAGCATGACATGGGCGTGGGGATTGTGTCCCGGAGGATGAGGGTCATGGATGGCAAAATCAACAATCATTCCTTTGGAAACAAATTGCTGTTGACAAAACTCCCGTACAAGGACAGCGTACTGGTCGGGCGGTATCTCTCTGGGAATGGTAAGCACCCACCGTCTTGCAAGCTGGGAGTTCCATTGCTTCTCCACCTCTTCGGCGGCGTTCCATAAGGTAT
>DKVF01000073.1:0-3067 GCA_002491065.1 Peptococcaceae bacterium UBA7185 | reverse complement strand
GTATTGCGGTCTGCATACTCCGGCGGGGCGTTTGCTGGGAGCAGAATTTCATTGTGGACAATACCACGCTTTTCCGGGTAATGCTTCACTTGCTGGTCATATTCGCAGAACAGCTTTTCACCACTCTGGTAAGCAGCGGCGGCAACCGCAGACTGCCGCTGGCTTCGCTGAACAATAGAGATTTCGTTGTGTGGACAGGGCATTTGGTGTCCCTCCTTTCAGTAATTGGTGGATGGGGTGGCGTTTTACCACCTCATTTTGGGCAGAAAAAAAGCAGGAGACCTTTTTCAGATTTCCTGCTTGGTATGCCGCTGTATGGGCGGCGGGTATTTAGTTAAATATCAAATACTATTTAATGTTATAAACAGCTTCTATTGCCTGTGAGAAAAATTCGGAAGCACCTTTACCGTATTTTTCATCTATCATTGGTTTGATTTTTTCGTTGCGGTAATACTGTGCCTGTGCCAGCATAAATTTTTCTTCATTTTTTATCTGAGAAAGTTCCTTCATAACCAAACCATACTCTTTGACGATTTTATTAGTTTCCAAAGAGTTTACATCACAGTTTCTTTTTGCTATTAGTTTTTGCAAAATTCCCTCAATTCGTTTGTTATAACTTTCAGCAACCTCCTTGCTAATAGGATTATTTGCAACAGATAAAAATTTCTCTTTTCCGCCATACCATTCAACAACCTTGGCATAACCCTTCTGCATTTCTTCTGATGAAACCACCTCGATATAATGTTTTTTCCATTCCTCAACGCTTCCAAACTCTTTGACTGCAAGATTTTTCATGTTTTCTGGCATATGCTCAATCATAGTTTGGAACATTTCTTCCACTTCTGTTTTACTGAAAATTGCAAAATCCATTTTATTATCTCCTTTCAAAATGTCATCAATGCTGTTAATCAATCGCTCCATGCGTTCTTTTTTTGCTACCAGCATTTTTCTCTGCATTTGCAAAATTTGATTTCTTTCAAGAACTGGATTTTCCATAACAGCTTTGATTTCTTTCAGCGGAATATCAAACTCACGAAAAAACAAAACCTGTTGTAATGTTTCCAATGCTTTATCGTCATAAAGCCGGTATCCCGCATCACTTTTTTTCGTTGGTTTTAACAAACCAATTTCATCATAATAGTGAAGCGTGCGAACGCTGATACCTGTTACATCTGATATTTCCTTTACCGTCTTCATAGCTGCTGACCTCCCGTTCTTGATAAGATAACTTTAATCTATGACGCTCCGTAAGAGTCAATAGGTATTTTTGATTTTTTCAGTATAACATTTTTCTGTCTTTATCAAAAGATAGAGAAATTCTTCAACTATACTTGTCAGCAGAGAACAGCTTGCAAATAGTGCTTCACTTGCTGGTCATATTTACAGAACAGCTTTTCGCCGCTCTGGTATGCAGCGGCGGCAACCGCAGATTGCTGTTGGCTTCGCTGCACAATAAAGATTTCATTGTGTGGACAGGGGTATTTTGTATCACTTCTTCCTGTAATTGGCAGATGTGTGGGCGTTTTGCCACCCCATTTTAGGCAGAAATGAGCAGGAGACCTTTTTCAGATTTCCTGCTCGGTATGCCGCTGTGTCGGCGGCGGGTATTTAGTAATATATTTACATAGTTTTGTGCAAGTACCAAAGTCGTACAATAAATACAATTTGTCCAATAGCATACGCCCCAATAATAGTGAAACATGGGACTACTGTCATATATCCAGTAAAAATCAAAACAAAAATAGAAACAGAAATTGTAACATTCATTACCTTGAAGCCACTTGCCATAGCAGCATTACTAAGCGAGATATTTCTCTCGTCATTTTCTTCTATTTCCATTTCCTTGGTTTTCTTAACAAACAAGTCACACACCCCAGATACAATCAGTAAAATTCCAATGAGAGTTGTACCTACTACTATTAAGTCGGGGCGTGGCACAGGTATTATTTCATGTACTCCCAAACCGTATGTTAGCAATCCTCCCAGTAGAATAATCATTCCTGTAACTGTCATTAAAATCAACAACCCTTTTTTCATAATCAATCCTCCTCGTAAATAAAAATTTCTTCAATACTCATGTTGAAATATCTGGCAATTTTAAATGCCAACTGAATAGATGGGTTATAGCGTCCGTTTTCCAAAGAGCCAATGGTCTGTCGTGATACTTCCAATGCATTTGCTAAATCTTCTTGCTTTATGCCTCGTTGCTTTCGTAATTCTTCCAGCCGATTTTTCATGTCATCCTCCTCTCTTATGGAAAGTTAGCTTTCCGTACTTTCATTATATCACATAGTTCCTTTATGTCAAGTTAGCTTTCCATTTTGTGTTATATTTTATGAAACTTGTCGGCTGGGAACAGCTTGCAAGGCAAGGTATCCCCAGATGGCAAGTCCACAAAAGGGTAGCTGCGGCAGCCAGCGCAGGGGAAGCGTAGCGTCCCCTGTTTGATTTGAAGCATACACATGACTGCGGAAGCCGACATTCTGTCGGCTGCTACGGCATTCGCCGAGTGAATATGCAAGCATATTCGTTCGGCTCATTGCTCGCACAAATCACAGCCCTCCAGCGAGGAGCCTTCGGAGAACGCAATGCACCAACCTCTGGGTGGTGTATAATTGCGCCCTTAGTAAACTAAGGGGTTTCCTGCTTCTCCCGTTCCAGCAGTTTTTTCAACAGTTCCTGCGTATCCTGTCTATGAAAAATGAGTTTCAATAACAGCATTACATCATCGTCTGTCAGGCGTTCCGGCTCTTGCAGAAAACTTTCCAGCATACCGCCACGAGTGCAGAGCCGGTGTGTCCGTTCCTTTCGGGTAAGCTGCTTCAACTGGTGCCGCAATGCCTTTTCATCATTGATGGCTTTCCGCAGTTCCTTTTCGCTTTTCTCCAGCTCCCGGTTGAGCTTTTCCAGCTTTAAGGTATCAGGCAAGGGCAGCGTCCTCCTTTCCCGGTATCAGCACATAAATCCGGTTCGGTTCTCCAACGCCCTGACGCACCCGCATGATAAGTCCGGCGGTTTCCAGTTCATTCAGAGAACGCTTGACCGTCATGGGGCTGCGGGACAGGAC
>DKVF01000009.1:486-22540 GCA_002491065.1 Peptococcaceae bacterium UBA7185 | reverse complement strand
ACTTTTTTTATACCACATCAATATGAGGATTATCCATTTCGGGATAAAAATTGGACTGTGATGCGGCATTGTCAGAATAAAAAAGCCTTTGCCTGGATTTTTGAGCGTCAGGGAAACATTTGGGTGAATGTAAAATGTGCAGAGGGTTGGCTACAATTTTGGCGGCAAAAATATGAGGCCGTCATTCCCGCCTATCATCTCAATAAGGAACATTGGAATTCTGTAATTTTGGATGGCACGGTAGAAGAATCGGATATTCGGGAAATGATAGGTGAGAGTTATCGTCTTACCGCACCGAAAATCAAAAAGAAATAGTAAAAGGAAAAGATAAAAATTTGCAAATGTCTCACGTGAAATATTTTTGAAAATTTTTTTGTAGTCGCAAAAATAAGAATAATATAAAAGTTTTCGTGAAAGAATGTCATAACATAGCCGGAGCAGACTCTTTTGAGAGTATGCTCTGATTTTTTACACGGATTTTTCCGCATTTTTTAACTTGTTCTAGTGAAACTCTTTCTTGGCACAATAATTATTATAGTGCCATATTTTTTATGTTATTTTTATAGGTATTACGAAGATGGCTGGGATAACTCTATTTTATGAAAACCGGCTATGAAAATAGACTTTAATATAATCCCGTACACTGCGTTCAGCAAAAGAAAGTTGATTTTCTGGATGACTAAGCATGTAAAACCAAATTTTTTTGTGACAATCTTGAAAAGGACAAGTACATACTTTACCGTTTGAAAAGAAATTATGATTTTGTAAAATTGAAGGCAAAACTGTTACGCAATTATGAGTGGAAATGTATTCTAGAAGTTGTTCAAAGGTACAAAGGGGCAAAAATTTGTTATAAAATTCGTTCATTTCACATTCAAAAGTTTTTTGTGAGTGAAAAATAACCCGTTCCATCAATTTATATTCATCTAAATTGACAGCATTTTTTCCCGAAAAGTATTCATTTTTAGCCCCATAATAGATTATGTAATAATCTTCGAACAAAATATCTAGCTTTAAATTAGAGTTTCGTGCGAAAGCCTCAATAGATATTTTATCAAGCTCATGATAAGAACCAATGGCGATTTTTATAGTATTTTCATAAAATTCTTTTTCAAAGTTACGGGAGTAAAGCGGGGTAATATCTAAAAAAATATTTGGATATGCTTCAAGTAATTCAATTGATAAATGACTTCCGATGGATTCATATATAGAAGGCACAACTTTTATACTTACACTGTTTATCAAGTTGTTTATTTTATCTAATGAATACCAGGATTGTGTAATTTTTTGTATCTTTAATATATCATTATAAATTTGTATTCCGGCAGCAGTTGGGGTCACACCACTGTGTGAGCGAATGAGGAGTTGATAACCTAATTCTTTCTCCAACGATTTTATTGCTGTGACTAAAGTGGCAGGTGATAAATATAATTTTTCACTAGCTTTGGTAATGGATTTACAATTAATGGCTTCCAAAAAGTATTCTAAGTGATTTAAGTTCATAGATACCTCCCCCTTTATATCAGTATAGCAATAAAATTGAGCACTATAAAGTAAAATTTTTTTAAGAAGCCTTTACGAAATGCAAATATTAAAGCAATGAAAACAATGATATAATTTATTTATGATAATGATGATAAAAGTTCATTAAGGCGCCATTGAATAATTCATCATTAAAATGCTAACTAAATTTAACAATGGGAGTGATGAAAATGGTAATCGATTTTCGCTTAAGACCGCCATATGATGAAACTTTTAAATATTTAACATCCCCTACACTTGAAAAGGCCTATACCTATATTACTGGCTTTGATACTCCAAAGTCGCTCATTAATTTTTCAATGGAGGAATGCATCAGAGAGATGGACGAAGCTGGCATTACACAGGGTGTAGTAACCGGTCGTAGGACTTGTACTACTATGGTAGTAAAAGAAGGGGCAGAACAGGCCAATAACGATGCAATTATCCAAATGATGAAGGAGTATCCCGGACGGTTTATTGGTGCGTATGGCTTCGATCCTACGGAAGGGAAACGTGCAATAGATTGGATGGACGAGTATATTTTAAATGGTCCTTTTACTGCTGCTTTAGTGGAACCGGGTATGGCTTCGCAGCCAATGTCTTTGGAGGATGAACGTGTATTGCCCTTTTACGATTATTGTGAAAGCAACAATATTCCCGTTTTACTGGCATTTGGTGAACTAAACTATAGGGCTATTCGTCATATGACCATTGAAGCTCTGGATAACGTTCTGGAAATGTTTCCGAAAATGAAAACAACTGTTTTTCATGGTGGATGGCCTTATACCAATGAAATTTGTTGGGTAGCGTTTAATCATGATAATCTGTACATTTCTCCTGATTATACAATGTTGCCTACATTTGGGGGACATCAGGATTTTATCAATTATGCTAACTCATTCTTACAGGACAAATTCATTTTTGGCTCTGCATATCCATTCTGTGCGATGAAACCGATTAAGGAGTATTACGATTCGGTTTTAAAACCAGAAGTACGAGATAAAGTGATGTACTATAATGCGTTACATGCACTCAATTTACCTATTCCTGAAGATGCGCCTGAAATTATTCCGCATTACGTAGGTGCACCAATTCCCGAAGAAGGCTCTGACTTGGATCTTTGGAAAAAATATAAAAAAGGCACGTATCGTACTATGTGGGATAAATAGACGAAAAATGATAAGACATGCTGCAGAGGTTCGTATCTGCAGCATGCTACCTTTAAAAGAAAATCTATAAAATAGGAGGTCTGATCATAGTGAGTACAACAAAAAAAATTCAATGGATTATTACGTTTCTGCTTCCGATTTGTTTATATTTTTATATTGGAACTACCTCCATAGCATACGAATTAAAAATGTTTTTCGTATGTACTAGTTTTGTAATACTGATTATGGCATTTGATTTTTTCCATATGTTGGTGCCGGCAATTATGCTGCCGGGGCTTTATTTACTATTTAATGTAGCTCCAGTATCGACTGTCTATTCTCCGTGGACTGGTACTACTATTTGGATGATTTTAGGTGCGACTGTTTTATCTAACGTAATGGAGGACACGGGACTTTTACGTCGCATTGCTTTAATATGCATTAAAACGTTGGGCGGCAGCTTCCGCGGGGTTTTGTGGGGTGTGCTGATAGCCGGTATTATTGCGAACATCGTTACGTTCTGCAACTCGTGGATTATTGTGATTGCTTTAATTGTAGGTGTATGTAAATCTATGGACTACAAACCTGGTTCGAAAGAAGCAATTCTTTTGATGCTGGTATTGGAACTGGTTGTTTGTGGGGCAACAATTCCTGTATTTTCTCCAATTCAAATTGGGATCATCAATAATGGCGCTCAGGCAGTATTGCCGGATTTTGCTATTCAGTGGTTTCATACCTATTTGTATGCAGCACCTATGTTTCTGTTTATGGCAATCATATTGATTGTTTGGATGAAGATGCTCAATGCGAAGCAGTTAGGCGGTTCTGGAGAAAAAGAGTATTTCGAGCAAGAATTGCAGCGTATGGGGAAAATGTCTATTGAAGAAAAGAAAACAGCATTTATCACTTTGCTGCTGGTATTATTTTTGTTAACAAATCCGATTCATGGCATTGATGTAGCGTATGCATTTTTAATCTTACCATTATTGTTATTCTTCCCTGGCATTAATGTTGGGAAAAAGCAGGCGCTAGACCGTATTAATATTAGTCTGTTTGCTTTCATTGGAACCTGTATGGCGATTGGTACAGTTGGCAGTGCTGTAGGGATGAGTTCGTTGATTACGACTACGCTGGTACCGCTTTTGGAAGGAAAAAGCACTATAGTTGTTCTGTATGTAATTTTGATTATCGGAATGTTCGTTAATTTCTTAATGACGCCCGCAGGTTTGAACGCTTGTTTATCTACCCCGGTTACTCAGATTTCAATGGATTTGGGTATCAATCCGATGGCTCCGCTGTTAACTATGTTTATGGGAATGGACCAGGTATTTTTGCCCTATGAAGTAACCTCGATTCTGCTAGTTTTTTCGTATGGTTTTATTTCCATGAAGGATTTTATCAAGTATAACTTAATTAAGACTGTATTGTACTTTGTATTCTTTGGCTTGATACAGATACCATTCTGGAAATTACTTGGGTTAATCTGATGTGAGAAAGTGAACTCAAAGAGCTTAGTGGCAGCTTCTGCGGTCACTGAGCTTTTTGTTGTATTATTTTTATTACAGTATTTTTTGTTCGGCAGAAAAGAGAAGGGAGAGTGTAAAAATGCGGTGGAAGGAAAACGCGCGTGTGTAGTAGTTTTTATTTTCTAGGAAAATAAGAAAAGCAATTCATTTTAAACAAAGATATATTCCCCTCCTGAAAGCTATTTTCTTTCCTGCAATCTACAATTGGTCAAAACGCAAGAAGCTGTTACAATTGATTTGAAAATGCATGATTGATATAATATAATTAATTTATTTGTCCATCCTGTTGGATTGAAATGGTGGGGTGCGGTATTATGCGAATTGAACAATTAGAATATTTTGTGGAAACATCTCGTGCAACTTCGTTGAGCAAAGCAGGGGAAAGGTTACATATTACCCAACAAAGCTTAAACGCTGCTCTGAAAAAATTGGAGGAAGAGCTTGGGGCAACGTTATTAAATCGAGATTTTTCGGGGATTCAATTAACTGAGCAGGGTAGGATTGCATTGCAATATACGGAAAAGATTTTGGAACAGGTAGAAAATATGAAAGAGGCTCTTGCAATTAGTATGCAGCGAACTGTTGCAGAACCTGTTTTGACAGGGAGCCTAATGATCTATTCAACAGCTGCGGCGAACCATGCACTCATTCCTGAAGCCATTCAGCAAATTATGAATGGACAAGAGCAGGTATCTTTCGTTTTGCTGGAAAAGAATAAAACGGAAATTTTACAGGAAATAAAAGATAAACAACCTTGCCTTGGCATTGTAAGTCACATTCCAGAGATTGAAAATACATTGGAGCTTTTACAAGGATATGGGGCAGTTTATCAAAAAATTGCAGATGCAAAAATTTATGCAGTAGTGGCCCACACCCATCCATTGGCGCAGCAAAAATCTGTGACGATAAAAACATTGTTAAAATATCCCATTGGATTTTTTCAACCGGATTATCGTCCCTTTGCGTTGCAGAAAGTTTTAGAAAGTAAAGGAAAGCCCCGCGTTCAATTGATTACAAGTAATACACAAACCTATCAACGCACCGTTGACAGTGGGCAAATTGTTGGTTTCAACGTGCGGATGAACTTTCGCAATTCGTTGGGTATGCGGCAGGGAAATAGCTATCTTCCGATTAGGGATTTTCCCAATGTTGAGCTTTATTGGGCTGCAAATGAGGAGTATTATCAAGCACAGAAGCTGTTAATTGAAGCTTTAGCTAAACAAATGAAGGAAATTTTGTCTTAAAATTAGATGGGGTTGATGAAAAGCAATCGTGTTGCCTGGCGCTCACGGTTGTTTTTTATTTTGGTATGAGGAAAAAACTTTAGGAGCTTGAGGATGCAAGGGGTAAAGTTATTTTTTGCAGCCTATGGAACTGTGAAAAAATGAAATGCTGGTATAAATAGTAAAAATACATATAATAAGACTCAAGAAATAGAAACGATAAGGCGCCTGAAAATCGTTTAGTATTTTTGTAGAAACAGTAGCATGAAAAAGATTAAAAGATTAGTAAAGGGGTGCTCTATATGACTTGCGGAAGAAAGGCTTTGACTGATAATGTAATTGTTTTAGGTATTGTTAATGTTTTTGTGAAATTATTACGAGGTGGACAGAGATTTTCTCATGTGAAAATCTCTGTTTTTATGTGTCATAAAATAATAGCACATAGCGTTTGCGGTAATATTTGTACTTGCAAATGAAATAATAAGCAGGATTTTTCGAAAATACAGAATAATAAGGTAAAGACGTGGGCATAGTATGGCTAAAGTTTCTCTTAGTTCAAAAAATTAATTTGACAAACTAAGTAAATGCCTATATAATTACTTTGACAAACTAAGTAATTAGCTGGCAATATAGTTTGCAAAGTGGGGGGGAATCGTTGTGGATGCATTTTCGCAGGAATTGAATGATTTGTTGTCGGATGCGTTCTGGTCGGTGCTGAAAATAGAGGAGCAGGCGGCAAGTATGGCGGCGCAGGGGGATTTGTCTATCAGTGAGCTGCATATGCTGGAGGCTGTTTCTAAAAATGAGGAGCAGGGCAGAAGCATCAGCGCTTTAGCGGCGGATTTGAAAATTACACTGTCATCAGTGACCATTGCGGTGAACAAATTGGTGAAGAAAGGCTATGTAGAAAAAATCCGTTCGGAACAGGATGGGCGGCAGGTTTTTGTGAAGCTGACCAAGTTGGGGCGTAAGGTCAATGCGGGGCATTTATATTTTCATGAAAATATGGTGCGCAATGTGAGCGAGGATTTATCGGAGGAGGAAAAGGAAGTTCTGGTGCGGGCCATGAAAAATCTGAATAAATTTTTCAAGCGGAAACTTGAAACGAGGAAAAAAGAATGAGTTTCACAATTTTAGGAACGGGCAGCGCATTGCCTGGGCACATTGTCACCAATGAGGATTTGTCTTGTATGGTAGACACTAGCGACGAGTGGATTCGCAGCCGCACAGGGATCAATCAGCGGCGAGTGTGCAGTGGCGAAAGCCTGACCGATTTGGCTTATCAGGCAGCATTGCTGGCTTTGGAGGATAGCTGCTGTGGGGCAGACGAGCTGGATTTGATCATCTGTGCCACTGTCAGTGCGGACTACGTGATGCCGTCATTGGCCTGTGTGTTGCAAGCGCGCTTGGGTGCCCATTGTCCAGCGTTTGATGTGAACGCTGCCTGTACCGGTTTTTTGTATGGATTGGATATTGCTGCAGGGTATTTCGCCCGCAATCCGCAGCAAAAAATTTTGCTGGTGGGGGCCGATGCCATGTCCAGGCTGGTGGATTGGCAGGAGCGCAGCACTTGTGTGTTGTTTGGGGATGGAGCAGGTGCTGTTGTACTGGGACTGGGTAACGATTTGCTAGCCATTCAGCTCAGCGCGCAGGGTGATATTGAGCCTCTTTACGTGCCCAACAGCTGGGGCAATAGTCCCTTTCATCAGACGAAGGAATCACAGCAAAAGCCTTATCTGGTGATGGATGGGCAGGAGGTGTTTCGCTTTGCGGTAACTTCTATGGTGCAGACCGTGGAGCAGGTGCTGCACAGGGCTGGAGTGAGCAAAGAGGAAATTGCTTATTTGTTGCCGCACCAGGCCAATATTCGTATCATCGACGCGGCGGTGAATCGTTTGAAGCTGCCGCGGGAAAAATGTTTGACTAATATTGCGCTGCGGGGAAACACTTCCGCGGCCTGCGTGGCGGTTCTGTTGGATGAGCAGAATCGGGTGGGCAGATTTCAAAAAGGTGATTTGCTGGTTCTGACCGCTTTCGGCGGCGGACTGACAACTGGCGCATGTATTTTGCGCTGGAATAAATAATTCTATTTTTTAGGAGGAACTGAAAATGAGTACATTGGATAAGGTAGTAGAAATTCTGGCAGAAGCAAAGGATTTGAAAGCTGATAAAATTACAGAGGCAAGCACTTGGGAAGAATTGGGCCTGGATTCGCTGGATACGGTAGAGCTAGTGATGAATATGGAGGATGCATTCGGTATTTCCCTGGAAATGACGGAAGATATGAAATCGGTCGGTGACGTAGTAAAAGCCATCGAAGCGGCGAAATAGGTGATGGCGATGATTCACACACCGATTTGCGATTTGCTGGGCATTCGGTATCCGGTGCTGCAGGGCGGTATGGCCTGGATTGCTGACGCCCAGTTGGCAGTAGCGGTATCCAATGCCGGAGGTTTGGGGATTATTTCTGCAATGAACGCTGGTGGCGACTGGGTACGGGAGCAAATTAACAAAGCAAAATCGCTGACAGAGAAGCCTTTTGGCGTAAATATTATGTTGGCCAGCCCTCATGTAGAGGAAGTGGCCCGCATTGTGGCGGAGGAACATGTGGCGGTGGTTACTACTGGTGCAGGAAATCCCTCTAAATATATGAAAGGTTGGCTGGAAGCTGGGATTCAAGTAATTCCAGTAGTGGCCTCCACAGCTATGGCCAAATTGGTGGTACGCAACGGCGCCAGTGCTGTGATTGCAGAGGGCGGCGAATCAGGCGGCCATGTAGGCGAGCTGACCACGATGGTGTTGGTGCCACAGGTTTGCGATGTGGTTGATGTGCCAGTGATTGCCGCTGGCGGGATTGCCGATGGCCGCGGCATGGCGGCAGCGTTTTATCTGGGCGCTGCCGGTGTACAGATGGGTACGGCTTTTTTGGTAGCCAAGGAATGTAATGTGCATCAAAATTATAAAGAAAAAGTGTTGAAAGCCAAGGATATTGATACCATGACTACCGGCAAACGGTTGGGGCATCCAGTACGTGTCTTGAAAAACCCTTTTTCCCGTGAATATGCCGAGCTGGAATACGACAGCAGCATTGCCGATGAACAGCTGGAGCAATTTGGCGCGGGGGCATTGCGGAGGGCTGCCGTAGAAGGCGACGTACAGCAGGGGTCCTTTATGTGCGGGCAGATTGCCGGCATGATTCATGAAGAACGGACAGCTGCCCAAATTATAACGGGGATTATGACACAGACCGAACAGATTTTGACGGGAGGATGTCCATGGGTAAGGTAGCGTTGCTTTTTGCCGGTCAGGGAGCACAATATCCGGGTATGGGAAAAGACTTTTATGAACAAAATCCGGCAGCGCGGGAAGTATTGGCCACGTTGGAGGAGCAACGGCCCGGTACGATGCAGCAGTGTTTTTCCGGCAGCAAGGAGGAATTGTCTCTTACGCTGAATACGCAGCCCTGCCTGTTTGCGGTGGATTATGCCATTGCCAGAGCTGTGGAGCAGGCTGGTATTTCGGTGGCAGCGGCAGCGGGGTTTTCGTTGGGAGAGATTCCAGCGTTGGCTTTTGCGGGCCTTTTGGAGTTGGAGCAGGCTTTTGCTTTGGTGTGCTATCGGGCAGCATTGATGCAAAAGGCATCTAAGCAATATCCGGGTGGTATGCAGGCTATCTTGAAATTGCCAGCAGAGTGTATCATCGAATTGGCTGCTCCATATAGCGATGTGTTTCCGGTCAATTATAACAGTCCGGAGCAGACTGCTGTGGCGGGAAATCCGGAACAGCTGCAGGCCTTTGCTGCCGATGTAAAAGCGGCCGGTGGCAGAGCCGTTCCCTTGGCAGTCAGCGGCGCTTTCCACAGTCCTTATATGGACAGCGCGGCAGAAGCGTTGGCCAACTATGTGCAGACAATAACCATACAGGAAGGAACCTGCGCTGTTTATGCCAACTATACTGCCGAGCCTTATACAGCTGCCACGGCCCGGGAATATATTGCCAATCAGGTCAATCATCCGGTGCAGTGGGTGCGAACTATTCGGCGGATGCTGGCTGACGGTGTGGATTGTTTTATTGAGGTGGGACCAGGAAAAACGCTGTCTGGTCTGGTGAAAAAAATAACTGCCGATGCCCGGGTCTATAAAGTAGAAAATTTAGAGGATCTGGCGGCATTGCAGCAAAGTATAGGATAAAGGCAGGTATGCCAAATGTTAAAAGATAAGATTGTGTTTGTAACAGGGGCTTCAAGGGGGATTGGAAAGGCTATTGCTTTGGAAATGGCCCAAAACGGTGCTGACGTAGCCATCTGCTACAGCTCTGACGGAGAGGCGGCAGAAGCAGTCTGCACAGAGATTCGTGCGCTGGGACGGGACGCACAGGCGTACCGCTGCGATGTCAGCGATTATCAGCAGTGCAGCGATACAGTGAAAGCGGCCATTGCCCATTTCGGTAAGCTGGATGTTCTGGTCAACAATGCCGGGATTACCAAAGATAATTTGTTGCTGATGATGAAGGAAGAAGAATTTGACCGCGTCATTGCAACCAATTTGAAAGGTGCGTTCAATATGATGAAGCATGCAGGCGCGCATTTTTTGAAGCGGAAGCAGGGTACGATCATCAATATCGCTTCGGTATCAGGCATGATGGGTAATGTAGGGCAGGCTAACTATGCAGCGGCCAAGGCGGGGCTGATTGGTTTGACCAAAACGGCGGCCAGAGAGCTGGCAGCCCGCGGGATTACCTGCAATGCCATTGCGCCGGGATTTATCACCACGGATATGACTCAGCAGCTCACTGACAAACAGAGAGTGGCCATCATTGGCACCATTCCGCTGAAGCGGATGGGACAGCCGGAGGATGTTGCCCATTTAGCAGTCTTTCTGGCCAGCCCGCTGGCGGCATATATCACAGGGGAGGTCATCAAGGTTGATGGAGGAATTTACATTTAAGTGGCCGGGAAAAGGCTTTGTCATCGGTGATTTGCAGGTTCCTGTCCCCATTGTGCAGGGCGGGATGGGTATTGGTGTTTCTGGCCGCAGGCTGGCTACAGCAGTGGCCAATCAAGGCGGTGTCGGCGTACTCTCTGCGGTGGGCCTTGGCTATCTGGGATTGCCCTGTGAAATCGAATCGCAGGAAGGAGACAGCCATAACATCACTATTTTGCGGCAGGAATTGCGCAAGGCTCGTCAACAGACCAATGGTGTGTTGGGCGTCAACATTATGGTGGCCATTCGGGAATTTACTGAAACGGCCCGCGCAGCTATTGAAGAAGGAGTCGATGTGATCTTTGCCGGAGCAGGCTTGCCGCTCAATTTGCCCGCTTGCCTAACAGAGCAGGCCAAGACCAAGCTGGTGCCCATTGTGTCATCGGCGAAGGCGGCCAGATTGATTGCCAAACGCTGGATGAGCAGATATCATTATGCGCCGGATGCTTTTGTGCTGGAAGGCCCCAAGGCCGGCGGACATTTGGGTTTTGCCCTTGAGGAAATCGACCAGCCGGCTTATCAGCTGGAGGCGCTGCTGCCGCAGGTGGTACAGGCGGCCAGGGAAATCGGTGCAGAAGCGGGAAAATCCATTCCGGTGATTGCTGCCGGCGGTGTTTATACCGGAGCTGATATTTACAAAATGCAGCAGTTAGGCGCAGAAGCCGTACAGATGGCTACCCGCTTTGTGGCTACGGAAGAATGTGACGCCGACGATGCCTTTAAGCAGGCCTATCTGAATTGCCGCCAGGAGGATATCGCCATTATTCAGAGTCCGGTAGGTTTGCCGGGACGGGCGATCTTCAATGATTTTCTGGCACAGGCAAAGGCAGGGATGAAGCGGCCCAAGGTCTGCGCACGGCATTGTATCACCACTTGCAAAGAAACGGCCAGCCCCTATTGCATTTCCTCTGCACTGCTTCATGCAGTGCATGGCCAATTGGATAAGGGCTTTGCATTTGTGGGTGCCAATGGCTATCGGATTGACAAAATTCTCACCGTACCGGCTTTGCTGCAGGAACTGGCTGAGGGCTATGCACAGCAGTCAGCTGTGGAATAGGAGGTTTAGATGAAACGTGTTGTGATAACAGGGATGGGGATTATCTCGCCGATTGGCAACGATATTCCGTCCTTTTGGAATAGTTTGACTGCGGGAGTATGCGGAATCGGACCGATTACCGCGTTTGACACTACCGCATATAAGGTAAAGCTGGCAGCGGAAGTAAAGAATTTTGAGCCGCTGCTGTATATGGAAAAGCAGGAGATTCGCAAACAGGATCAATTCTCCCAGTACGCTGTAGCGGCGGCATCGCAGGCTATGGCTGACAGCGGACTACAAAGCGGTGAAAATATTGATCCCTTCCGCTTGGGCGTGTATATCGGTACCGGCACTGGCGGCATGCAGACATTTTTGGCTGAGTCGGAAAAATTGTTGGAGAAAGGGCCTAGCCGTACATCGCCCTTTTTTATTCCCATGATGATTGGCAATATGGCTTCCGGCAACGTAGCGCTGAAATTTCAGGCCAAAGGCCCATCGTTGCCCATTATGACAGCCTGCGCCACTTCTACCAACGCCATTGGGGAAGCGTACCGGACCATTAAGCACGGCTATGCCGATGCAATTATTGCCGGTGGGACAGAGGCAACCATTGTGACGCTGGCAGTATCCGGTTTTACCAATTGCATGGCGTTAACGCAAAACCCTGACGCGGCCAGCGCTTCCATTCCCTTTGATAAGCGGCGCAGCGGTTTTGTGATGGGTGAAGGCGCCGGTGTAATCGTGCTGGAGGAATATGAACATGCAGCAGCGCGGGGTGCGCATATATACGGCGAGGTATGCGGGTATGGCAATACCAACGACGCCTATCATATGACTGCACCGGATCCGGATGCTTTGGGCAGTTCTAAAGCTATTCAGATGGCAGTGAAGGAAGCGGGTATTCGAGATACCGATGAAATCTATATCAATGCCCATGGGACCAGTACACCTATCAATGATAAGACGGAGACAAAGGCGATTAAGCTGGCATTGGGGGAAACTGTGGCGCGCAAAGCGCACATCAGCTCCACCAAGTCTATGACCGGTCATATGTTGGGTGCTGCCGGCGGTGTGGAAGCCATCGCCACGGTGTTGGCCTTGAAAAATGGTGTGATTCCGCCTACCATCGGCTATGCAGAGCGGGATCCCGAATGTGATTTGGATTATACGCCCAATCGGGCAGTACAGGCTGCTGTTACGCTGGGGCTCTCTACTTCGCTGGGTTTTGGCGGGCATAACGGCTGTCTGGCTTTTCGCAAATTTGAACCATAGGAGTCATGCTTTATGAAAATAGAAGAAATAAAAGAGCTGATTCAGGCGTTGGAGCAGTCCACACTGACCTCCTTAGAAGTGAGTCAGGGCAATGACAGCGTGCGGCTGGAGAAAAATTATGCTGCGGCGGCAGTTGGGCAGACCGCCCCAATCAGTATGCCGGTTTCGCCAGTGCCAGCCGCTGAAACAGCGACGCCAGCAGAATCGACACCAGCGCCGCAGTTCAGAGGCAGCGCTGTGACTTGTCCGCTGGTAGGTGTATTTTATGCTGCGGCAGCACCGGAGGACATGCCCTTCGTCGCAGTGGGCAGCACTGTGAAGAAAGGCGACGTGCTGTGTATTGTGGAGGCTATGAAGCTAATGAACGAGATTACCGCCGAGAAAGACGGCGTAATTACGCAAATCTGCGTCGAGAACGGTCAGGTAGTGGAGTATGGCCAGCCTTTGTTTTATCTGGCTTAGGAGGAGCGCATATGAAACGTGATGAAATTAAAAAAATTCTGCCCCATCGGGAGCCGATGCTACTGATTGACGAGGCCAATCTGTTGGACGAAGCCACAGCGGAGGGCTTTTACACAGTGCGGGGCGATGAATTTTTTCTGCAAGGACATTTTCCAAACAATCCAGTAGTGCCCGGTGTCATTCTCTGCGAAATTATGGCGCAGACCTGCTGTGTACTGATGGGCGAAGCTGGAGACTCCGAAGGAATGACGCCCTATTATACAGGATTGAACAACGTAAAATTTAAACATCCGGTAGTGCCTGGCGACACCATTCGCATGGAGTGCAACCTGCAGCGGGTGAAAAAGCCCTTTTATTTCGCCAAGGGTATAGGTACTGTCAATGGCAAGGTGTGCTTGGTGGGAGAATTCTCTTTTGCGTTGCTGTCTGATGACGGAAATCGCAAATGAGCAGTCTAAGTGACAGACATTAGGAGATTTATGCGATGTTTTCAAAAATTTTAATCGCCAACCGCGGCGAAATTGCGGTGCGCATCATTCGTGCCTGCAAGGAAATGGGCATTTTAACTGTGGCAGTGTATTCAGAGGCTGACAGAGAGGCGCTGCATGTCAGTCTGGCCGATGAAAGTATTTGCATCGGTCCTGCACAGGCCAAGGACAGCTATTTGAACATGACAGCTATTTTGTCGGCGGCTATTGTAACCGGTGCAGAAGCCATTCATCCCGGATACGGCTTGCTTTCGGAAAATCCTAAGTTTGCGGCGCTATGTCAGGAATGCAATCTGGTATTCATCGGACCGGATGCGTCCATTCTCAGTTTGATGGGCGATAAGGGTCAGGCTCGTAAAACTATGCGGGACGCCGGTGTGCCAGTTATTCCCGGTAGTGATGTGATGGCAACACTGGAGGAAGCCCTTGCCGCTGCCGATACGATCGGTTATCCGTTATTGATAAAGGCTCGGTCCGGTGGCGGAGGACGGGGCATTCGTCGGGTAAACAGTCATGAAGAATTTACCGCCGCCTACAAAACGGCCAGCGCTGAGGCAGAGAGTGCGTTCGGTGATGGCGCTGTTTATCTGGAAAAGTTCCTGTATCCGGCCAAGCATGTTGAGGTGCAGATTTTGGCGGATAAAAAGGGCAATGTGATTTGTCTGGGTGAACGGGAATGCTCTATTCAGCGCAAAAATCAGAAGCTGCTGGAGGAAAGCCCGTCTCCTGCTCTGACAGAGACCACACGGCAGCGTATGCAGGAAACTGCTGTGCGGGCGGCCAAAGCAGTGCATTACGAAAACGTCGGGACGCTGGAGTTCTTGGTGACGGAGCAAGGCGAGTTCTATTTTATGGAGATGAACACCCGCCTGCAGGTAGAGCATACCGTGACAGAAATGGTAACGGGCATTGACCTGGTAAAATGGCAGATCCGCATTGCTGCTGGCATTCCGCTGTCCATGACCCAGGATGAAGCCAGAGTGGAGGGCTGTGCCATCGAGTGCCGGATCAATGCTGAGGACAGCACACAGGACTTTCGCCCTTGTGCCGGACGGATTACCACGCTACATATTCCGGGCGGGCCATGGGTGCGGTTCGATACAGCCATTTATCAGGACTATCAGATACCGCCCTTTTATGACTCGATGATTGGCAAGCTGATTGTACATGCCAAAACACGGGAGGAAGCCATCCGCAAGATGCGGGCAGCCCTGTGCGAGCTGGTGATTGAAGGCGTGGCCTTCAACAGCGATTTGCAGCTGAATATTTTGGAGGATCAACGGTTTATTCAGGGCGATTACAATACAGACTTTATGGAACATTTTCAGCTGAAATTCTAAACAGAAAGTGAGGAACCCTTATGCTGAAAAAAAGCTTATTCCGAAAACCGAAGAATGAATTGGAATATCAGGGGGAGGGCAAGGTGCAACGTCCATCGGTGCCCGATGATTTGTATGTGTCCTGCCCCGAATGCAAGCAGACCCTGCTAAAAGCCGAGGTGGAGGAACATTGCTTTATCTGTCCCAAATGCAACTATCATTTTAAGCTGCAGGCCAGACGGCGCATCCGATTATTGGTGGATAACAACAGCTTTCAGGAGCTGAACGCCGGATTGCAGCCTGTCAATTGGCTGGAGTTTCCCGGCTATGAGGAAAAGTTGACTGCTGCCCAGCAAAAAAGCGGTGAGCCAGAAGGCGTGATTTGCGGTGCGGCCCAAATAGGCGGTTATCCTGTAGCCCTTTTTGTGATGGACCCCGCATTTATCTTGGGCAGTATGGGTACTGTGGTGGGAGAAAAAATTACCCGGCTCTTTGAATACGCCACGCAGCAGCGCCTGCCGGTGATCGGCTATACAGTCAGCGGCGGCGCCCGTATGCAGGAAGGCATCCTGTCATTAATGCAGATGGCCAAAACCAGTGGCGCAGTGAAATTACACAGCGACGCTGGATTGTTGTATGTGACGGTGCTTACCAATCCCACCACCGGCGGAGTGACAGCCAGCTTTGCTATGGAAGGCGATATCATTCTGGCAGAGCCAAGAGCTGTAGTTGCTTTTGCCGGTCCCCGCGTCATTGAGCAGACCATTCGCCAGAAATTGCCCAATGGGTTTCAGAGAGCAGAATTTTTACTGGAAAAGGGGTTTGTGGACGCCATTGTATCCCGTAACAGCCAGAGAGAATATTTGACCACTGTGTTGAGGTTGCATCAAAAAGGAGGTGCAGGCCGTGACTGAATCACAAGCGACAGCGGAAAAGGAAGAGTCCTATAGCCGTGTGCAGGCAGCAAGGGCCAAAGGAAGACCTACCAGCCAGAATTTTATTGAACAGATAACGGAGGATTTTCTGGAGCTTCACGGAGACCGCTGTTATGCCGACGATGGCGCTATCATTGGCGGTATTGCCCGCATTTATGATTTGCCGGTAACGGTAATTGGTATTGAGAAGGGCAGAGGCTTGCAGGAGAGCATTCGACGCAATTTTGGCGCAGCCCATCCCGAAGGATACCGTAAAGCACTGCGGCTGATGAAGCAAGCGGAAAAATTCCACCGGCCAGTGCTTTGTCTAGTGGATACCTCCGGCGCTTACTGCGGCATCGGTGCTGAAGAACGGGGGCAAGGGCAGGCCATCGCTGAAAATATTATGGAAATGATGACGCTGAAAACGCCGATTATTTCACTGCTAATCGGCGAAGGCGGCAGCGGTGGTGCATTGGCGCTGGCAGTGGCGGACCAGGTGTGGATGTTGGAGAATGCCATTTATTCGGTGATATCACCGGAGGGCTGCGCCAGCATTCTCTGGAAAGACGCAAAAAAAATGCAGGAGGCGGCCCGTTATCTCAAACTGACTGCTCGGGATTTGTTGGCACTGGGCGTAGTGGAACAGGTAATTGCAGAAGGTTCCCCTAAGGATTTCAGCAGTGTGTACAATACAGTAAAAGCCATGCTCTATCAACAATTTACCCAAGCCCTGAAAAAGCCGACAGAAGTGCTGCTGGCAGAGCGGTATCAGCGTTTCCGTCGGATTGGCAGTTTTCGAGAAACAGATTGACAAAACAAAACGACATTATGAAACAAGGAAATCGTGTTTTCTCTTGCAGAGGACACGGTTTTTATTATATTGGAGTGAAAATCTTTATTTGTGGTTGGTTTATGTGCAGCAAAGGTTGTGGTTTTTGTCTTTGTGCGAGAGCATAAAAATGGAGAAAACAAAAATTTTTTTCAAAAAAGTGTCCGGAATTGACGAATTTTTTCGTATTTATATAATAAGAGGCAATATAAGGGGTAGCGATTCCTTGATAAAGAGAATGAAAATAAGATTGCTTATTTGACTCTTATATTTTGCGTACAAAGCAGTCATCTAAAAGGGAGGCGCTTCTTTGCGGGATTTGATTTTTTATCTGGCTTTTATAGACAGTGATATAAATAGAAAAAAATTGGTAGTCTGGTTAGTATTGGGGATTTATCTGATTCCTTCATTTCTGCAAAAAACGCAGAATCTGATGACTGATGAAACCTTACTGGTTAGTGCGCTTGGTATCTGCTTCGGTATGGTATGGCTGGCCGACGCTATTGGGTTTTCTTCGGCGCTTGGCGCTTTTCTGGCTGGTTCCATCATGGCCGGTACGGTACACGGGGAACGGATTGAGCATCTGGTAAATCCATGTAAGGATTTATTTGGCGCGGTATTTTTTGTTTCGGTAGGGTTGATGGTTGTGCCTTCCATGTTGCTGGAATATCTGGTGCCCATTCTGATTCTGACGGTTGCGACCATTGCCGGAAAAATCATTCTGCTGACTGCCGGTATGATGATTGGCGGTGAGGATTTAAAAACTGCATTATACAGTGCCACAAGCCAGACGCAGATTGGCGAATTTTCTTTCATCATCGCCACGCTGGGCATCAGTCTGGGTGTAACCAGCGATTTTCTCTATCCGGTCATTGTGGCAGTATCGGTGATCACTACTTTTACGACGCCATATCTGATTCGCAGTACGGATGGATTATACAACCTGTTGTTAAAAATTGTGCCGAATCAATGGCAGGTTCAGATCAAACGCTATAAAACAGAAAAAAATGCAGCTGATGCAAAAGGCATAGACCCGGACTGGAAATATTTTTTGAAAGGGTATGGAACAACCTTTCTGCTTTATGGGGTTTTACTGCTAGGCATCAGTGAAATCGGTCGAATTGTTTTGCTGCCAGCTTTGGCAGATGCCCTGCAGAATGATACGCTGGCGGCAGTGGTGACTTGCGCAGCGATTTATATCATTATGGCGCCTTTGCTGCCACCGATGATGATCTTCAGAAAACGTTATTTTACGGCATTGTGGCTAAAAAGTTTTGCCAATCATTTGCCATTGATGTTTCTGGTAGCGTTGCGCACAGCAGTGACCGTATTTCTGGTTGTACGGCCAGTCCATCTGATGTTGCATGTGCCTAGCTGGCTTCTGGTGCTGATTGCGGTACCGGTTATTTTGCTGCTATCCCGCTCAGACTGGCTCATTGGCCGGTATCTGGAAATTGAAGCTCGCTTTCTGACCAATTTCAATGAGAAAAAGTTGCAGGAATTGCGGGATCAGGAAAACGGCAAGACCCACGACTGGCTGGATGAACAGTTGCAGGTAGTTTCCTATATCTGCACAGCTGATAGTGCTGCTGACAAAGAGTTAAAAGATCTGCAGTGGGGGAAGGCTATGCAGGTCAATGTGATTAAAATTGTGCGAGGCCGGAAGCACATTAATATTCCGGAGGGTTATGAGCAGATTCTGCCCGGGGATCGGCTCTATATCCTGGGTACCGTGAAAGCGCTGGAGAATTTTAATCTGATGAGTCAGCAGCGGAATCTGTTGTTGGAAAGTGAAGAAGAACAGGTTTCCCTGCATCAGTTTATCGCCAGCCAGGATCAGTGGCATGAAGATCAGCAGCTGTTCGCTTATGCTGTGACGGTGAAAAAAGGTTCGCCTTTGGCGGGATGCAGTATCCGGGATTCCGGTATCAAATCCAATTGGAGTGCCTGCCTCATTGGCATTGAGCGGGGTATGCTGCCGCTGCTAAATTTGAGTCCTAATTTTATTTTAAATGCGGATGACCTGTTATGGGTATTGGGAACACAAAAAATGGGTCAGCAACTGGTCAAAAAAGAATTGCTGTAAAAAATATTATAGAAAGGCTCTTATATATCACCATATCACATTTCTACTGATATATAAGGGCCTTTCTTGTTGAATTCTAATTATCTTTCGCAATAATACCTTTTGATTTTTCAATAAAAAAATCACGTAGCGGATTTTTCGGTGAAGCAGAAGGCATTAAAAATCCGTTTACAATCAGAATATGGTTTGTAATAGGAATTTTACAGACTAAATTGGAAGACGGTGCGTCTTTTCGTACAGAAAAGCAGTTTCCAATATTATCTGCAACCATTTGAGTTTGTAAGTCAAAACTATCTGCCCAGATGATGTCTGGAGAGGAGGCGTAATGTGTAACCAATTGATAAAACAAATCATTTGTTAAATCGGATTCTCCAGCCAGTATCACAGGATATTTGATAATAGTCTCCATGGAAATTGTGTGCAGATTAGCTAGAGGTGAATGTAAGCTGGTCAGTAAAACGTAATCAGAAAAATGAAAAGGAATAAAGGTTAATTCTTCTGGTAAAGGAGAAACAAACTTTTTATCAATTTTTAATAGAGAAATGACGCCAAGATCTACTTTCTCTTCCAGAACAGCATTTATGATGTTCTTTTTCTCAATAACATCATAAATAATATTATATTGTGGATACTCTTTATAAAACCAACTGATTATTTTCGGAAAAAAATGATTTTTATTTTTCTTATTGATGGCAATTTTTAAACTTCCAGGAGATGGCATGTCATCAGGCGAAAAATGACTGTACAATTTTTTTGATAAGTCAAGAATTTGCACGGCAATCTCGTAAAAATATTTGCCGTCATTGGAAAGGGCCATTCCTCTAGGTGTGCGGACGAAAAACTGGGTGTGAAATTCAGACTCTAGATTTTTTATGGAAGTGCTAAGTGCTTGTTGCGAAATAAAAAGTTCTGTACTGGCAGCGGTAAGGGAGCGTGTATCCGCTATCTTGACGAAATATGCTAATTGTTCTAGACGCATGAAGTTATCTCCTTTCCAGTATTGTATATTCTTTGCTTAATTTGACCCTATCTGGTGAAAATAATATTTTAAATACAATTATTGATTTCAGTATAACATAGTATCCAAAAAAATTGTAGCAAAAATTTTGAGACATGATTATTCTGATTTCTTGATAGGAAAAATTGATATATGATAAAAGTAAGAAATACACAATCTTCAACCGGTTGAGTCAAAAAGACAAAAAATTTTCATTGTAAGGTCAGGAGGTAATGTTATGAAAAACAAAGTTCTAGTATTAGGTGTTGATGGTTTAGATCCACGTTTGACCAAAAAATATATGGACAAAGGTGTGATGCCGAACTTTACAGAATTTATGAAACGCGGTTCTGCTAGAGAAGATTTGGTCATGTTAGGTGCCATGCCTACGATCACACCGCCAATGTGGACCACTCTGGCTACAGGTGCTTATGCAGGCACACACGGGATTACAGATTTCTGGAATCCACATCCAACAGATTTAGATACGCTGGTGTATTCTTTTGATTCCACTAATTGCAAAGCAGAACCTCTGTGGAATGTATTCGCAGAAGAGGGGCGTAAGACATTGGTATGGCATTGGCCTGGTTCTTCCTGGCCTCCAACCTCAGACAGCCCAAATCTGCATGTGGTAGATGGGACGCAGCCTTCTAATATCAACATTGCAGTTGGCACTGCAGAGTGGGGCCAGTGGATAGAGGCTTCTACAGCAATTACTGAAACACATGTTGCGGAAAAAGAAGCGGATGAGTCCGGTGCGGGTTGCGTGATTTCTGATCTGGAAATCGAAGAAGAACTGGACGGAAAACAGAATGGCTTGGACATGTCTTTGAAACAAAAAGTTTTGAAGAATATGATCATGAATGAACATGAAGGGGAAAATGCAGGTGTTTCCAAACCAGAATTGGTAGAGGTAAAAACTACTCTGCCAATTAAAGAAGCAAAAGGCTGGGCAAATGCACCAACTGGAGCCAAAGAATTTGCAATTCCGGTCAGCAATGGGTTGGAACGTCGCCCGGCGTTAATCATTCCAAATGAGCAGGGCGTTTATGATAAAGTTGCAATTTATAAATCTAAAAAAGCTGAAGAACCAATTGTTATATTAGACCAACCAAAAGTAGTTATCAGTGACATTATGGATAGTGTGACAAAAGGCGGCCAAAAAGTAGATGTTGCTCGGCAGGCAATTCTGGTTGAGTTGGAAGCAGATGGCTCTAGAGTGGAACTGTGGTGGGGCAATGCCATGGAAGCTGGCAATGATCTACTGTTCCATCCGAAATCTTTGTTAACGCAGATTCGTGAAAATGTAGGCCAGATTCGCAGTGTATCCATGATGATTGGTGACAGCCCGAAATGCGGTAATGAAATTTTTGCTCCATTGTGGGAAGCCTATTCGGAATGGCAGGCTAACTGCATGAATTATCTGATTGAACAGAACGGTTACGAAGCAGTATTCTCTCATCTACATAATGTAGATATCGCTGGTCATACATTCTGGGAACTGGCCAAATACCGTCCTAATAAAAAATTCTATGATGAAACATTGTTCCAGGATATTATGGAACGATTTTATGTGGATACAGACCGCTATCTGGGGCGCTTTATGCATTTACTGGATCAGGGATGGGATATTATCATTACTTCTGATCATGGTCTGGTATGTGCAGAAGAAGAAGAAGCTGCCGTGCCGATTGGTGACCCGTTTGGCGTAAATATCAAAGTGATGGAAGAACTGGGTTATACCGTAATGAAGAAAGATGAAAATGGAAATGACTTGCGTGAAATTGACTGGAGCAAAACGACCGCGGTAGCGCAGCGTGGTATTTATATTTATATTAATCTGAAAGGACGCAATCCACATGGAATTGTAGAACCGGCAGATAAATATGAATTGGAACGCAAGATCATTGATGATTTGTATAACTATCGCTGGAACGGCAAACGGATTGTATCCTTAGCTGTTCGTAAGAAAGAAGCTGCACATTTTGGTCTGGACGGTGAAAACTGTGGCGATATTATCTATTTCAACGAAGAAGGGTTCAACCGGATTCATGGGGATTCTATTTCCACATTCTATGGTTATACGGATACGTCTGTATCTCCGATCTTTATGGCAGCTGGTCCAAATATCAAAGAAGGGTGCATTACGGATCGTGTGATTCGTGAAGTTGATGTGGCTCCAACAGTAGCTGTCCTAGGTGGAGTGAGAATGCCGTCCCAATGCGAAGGTGCGCCTGTATATCAGATT
>DKVF01000009.1:0-189 GCA_002491065.1 Peptococcaceae bacterium UBA7185 | reverse complement strand
GAAGGTGCGCCTGTATATCAGATTCTGGAAAAAATAAAACAGCATAAATGAAAACATAATTGTTTTAAGAAGGTCTCTAGCTGTATGCAGCAGATGACCTTCTTTTTTTACAAAAAAAGAAGGAAATTCAGGAAAATGGTATCAATTTTTTTTGTAGTAAACTTTTAGAGACAGATTTATTCTGATTTT
>DKVF01000006.1 GCA_002491065.1 Peptococcaceae bacterium UBA7185 | reverse complement strand
GGGTTCGAATCCCTCCACCCCGATATTTTTTATGGGACATTGATTTTGTAAACAAATTCAATGTCCTTTTTTCTTGCCCAAAGGCGCCCGCTTTTTCCGTCTGCACCTTCTTCACTCCAATTCCCTCAAGTCTGACCACAATAAAAGTTCTGAGACAAATCAAAAAGAAGCTGCAGCGATTTTCCGTTGCAGCCTCCTGCGATCTTCTTTTTCCGCTAGCACTCCTTCAGGCAATCTGCACAGGCGGCGGGATTCACATGCACCACGCAGTGCTTTACCAACGGGAACCCTTTTTCAATGCCGTTATGTACCTGCACGGCAATATTGTGCGCCTCATATAAAGGCAGGTCGCGGTCCGCTTCGATTTCCACTTCCACATACATCTTTGAGCCGAATAAACGGGTGCGCAGCAAATCCAATGCCAACACACCCTCATTGGACAGAATGAGCTGCCGCATAGCCTGCTCCGTTTCCTCAGCACAGGCGTGGTCCACCATGCGGTCCAACGTTTCTTTGAATATATCATAGGCAACCTTCAAAATAAAACAGGCGATGACAACACTGGCCACCGGATCCAGCACCGGATAGCCCAGCCGTGCCCCGAAAATCCCGATGAAGCTGCCGATGGAGCTCAGCGCATCGGAGCGGTGATGCCAAGCCTCCGCCATCAGAGAGATGGAGTTAATTTGTTTGGCAGCAAATCGCGTGTACCAAAACAGTCCCTCCTTTACCAGAATGGAAATCACTGCCGCTGCCAGCGCCAATCTCCCCGGCACCGCCAAAGCGCTGTAATCGCCGGAAAAAATCTTCCCCATTCCGTTCATCCCAATGCCCAAACCTACCAATAATAAAATATTAGCCAGGATAATGGAAATCACGCATTCCATGCGCTCGTGACCATAAGGATGCTCTTCATCCGCCGCTTTGCCTGAAAGATTGGCGCCGATGATGACAAGAAAAGAACCGAACACATCCGATGCAGAATGTACCGCATCGGCAATCATCGCGCCGGAATGGGCCACGACGCCGGCAAAAAATTTCATCGCCATCAAAGCAACGTTGACAAAAATGCTCACTCGTGATACCTGAACCGTTAATTCTTTCTCTGTCTTTCCTGACATGATTGTTTCCTCCCTGCTTTTTCTGTCCTTTTTCTCTATTACTCCCCGCTGCTGCATATCTCACGCTGTCGCTGCATATACATAAAAAATCTTTGAAAATGATTGCAGGAGGAATGCTCCATGGAAGAACCTATTTTGTATGCTTCATCCCTTGCCTATCCTACAGTACAGGTCTCCGCGCCTAATTTAGTTTATGCACAAATGCTGACAAGTGCCTTTGCATCGGCGAAAAGTGAACTCAGTACTGTTACCCAATATATCTATTTCAGCTGGATATTGGATAAACAAGAATCTCAGCTTCGCGACAGTTTCCGCCATATTGCACAGGTAGAAATGCACCATTTAGATTTACTGGGGCAGACGATTACTGCGCTGGGCGGTAACCCAATCTATCGTTCCTTTCCATACAAAAGACCTTCATTTTGGAATGCTTGTATGCTGCAATATCAATGCAATAAAGAAAAAGCCCTGCGTATCAGCATCGCCGGCGAGCAGGAAGCCATTGACGGCTACCATCGCCTGTCCAAACTGATTCAGGACCAAAATATAACCAACCTATTGCAGCGTATCATTCTGGATGAACAAATACACCTTCAAATTTTCCAAGAGTATCTTACCATACTTTAATCCAAAAAGAAAGCCAAACTCCAAAAAGTATTTAACTCTTAACAAATTTTATAACGATGGGAAAAACCAAAAACGATATAGTCTCAAAGGAACCTCCTCTCATCTGGCGAAGGCAAGCAATCTCTTTCACACAGAAGTGTCCATCTAAAGACTATATCGTTCTTCTAAAATCTCAGTTTCTCAAAAACTGCACACCGCTTATTTTGTATTTATACGATTGCCCTTGGCATGCATTTTGAATTCGTACCAAATGGGGCTGGCAATGCACAGAGAAGAATACGTCCCTGCTACTACCCCAATAATCATAGCTAATACAAAAATTCGTGTGGTCTGTCCGCCGAAGAAGAACAACGCCAACAGCAGCAGTAAGGTGCTGATGGAAGTATTCATCGAACGGGTAAAACTCTGCCGGATGCTGTCATTCACCAATCCAGACAGGCGGTCCTTTTTCACGCGGCCCATATTTTCCCGAATCCGGTCAAAAACCACGATCTTATCATTGATGGAATACCCGAAGATGGTCAACAGTGCTGCAATAAAGGTGCTGTCTACTTCCAGCTGGAAAATACTGAACACGGCAACCACGATAAAGATATCATGGAACAAGGCCAGTACACCGGCAATGGCAAACTGCAGCTCAAACCGATAAGCGATGTAGGCAATCATCAGCAGAATAGCCAGCCCTAAGGCAATCACCGCGTTCTTTTTCAGCTCAGCGCCCACGCTTGGTCCTACCAAGCCGCTCTCGGCAATTTCAAATTTGCCGAACCGTGTCTCTAAATCAGCCATCACAGCATCCTGTTTCGCCTGGTCCATTTCCTCGGTCTTCAACAGATAAGAGCCGTTATCTAAAAGCTGGATTTTGCTGCTTTCCAAGTCATTTTCAGTCAGAGCAGTACGCAGCTGGGCAATATCCACCTCTTCTTCAAACTGGATGTTGATACGGTTTCCGCCGATAAAGTCGATACCCAGATTCAGACCCTGAAACAGTAAAGAAATCAAGCCTGCCGCCAGAATCACAATGGACAGGACATACCAGATTTTTCTTTTTTCGATTACATTAATCTTCATCACAGATACCCCCTTTCAAGCCATACAATTTGGGGTTACGCACCAAATTAGAAGATACCAGTGTCGTCAACATAAATCTGGTAAAGGTAATTGCTGTAACCATGCTGGCTAAAATACCAATGGTCAGCGTGATGGCAAAGCCACGCACCGCACCGGTACCAAAGGCAATCAGAATCACTGCAGCCAACAATGTTGTGATATTGGAGTCAAAAATTGTAGCGAAAGCCTTTTTGAATCCCGCCTCAATGGCCACCCGCAAGGTTTTGCAGGCCCGCAATTCTTCTTTAATTCGCTCAAAAATAATGACATTGGCGTCTACTGCCATACCGACAGATAACAGGAATGCCGCAATCACAGGCAAAGTAATGGTCGCCTTAATTGCTACATTGGCACCGATTACCAGAAGTGCATACAACAACAACGCAAATGTTGCGATCACACCTGGCACCCGATAAATTATAATCATAAATATAGCCAGCGCAACAATCCCGATAACTGCCGCTTTTATACTTTTAGCAATGGAATCAGCACCCAGCTGCGGACCTGTGGTCTGCTTTTCCACGATTGTCAAGTCAATAGGAAGGGCACCACCCTGCAACATCATGGCCAGACTCTGTGCAGATTCATAGGTATCAAAGCTGCCGGAAATCTGCGCATGACCATTGGGAATGGCCGATTCCACTGCAGGCGCAGAGATAATCTGTCCATCTAGGATGATGGCAATAATTCTGTTCTCTCGTGTGCTGTCGCTGGTCCCATAGGTGTTGATCAAATCAGAGGTTGCCTCTGCAAAAGCTCTTGTCCCTTCGCTGTTAAACTCCAGGGAAATGCCGTACATTTCATTGGCGCTCATCGCTTCCTGGTTCATATAGGCACTTGCTTTTTTCAGCTGACCGCCCTCCACAATCACTTCACCATTATCATACCGTACAAACTGCAACTTTGCAGTTGTCCCGATTACGCGCACTGCTTCCTCCGCATCCTCTACACCGGGCAGTTCTACGGAAATCCGGTTGTTTCCTTCCAGCCGTACCTCCGGTTCCGCTACACCCAGCGCATTGATACGATTTTCAATGACGCTCTTTGCTGCTTCCATTTCTTCCTGTGTGGTACCCTCCGGTGCTTCCAGACGAACCATAACACCACCCTGCAAGTCCAATCCCAAAACAGCATGATCTGCATAAACAGGGAAGAGAATTGCAGCAGCGATCACAACGATCAAGATCGTTGCAACCAGTGTTCCAACTTTTTGCCAACGCATAAATCGATCCTCCTAAAATTCAAATACGCATCTATTATATAGCTGTTTTGCCAATAGTGCAAATATTTTTTCCGCTGATCCTGCGATTTTACGCAAATTAACACCGTTGTTCAGCATAACGGCGAATTTCCGACACATTCATAAACTTTTGCACATTACTGTTCTGGTCTACAACTAATGTCGGCGCCTGTAAAATACCATACTTCCGCACCAAATCGGCATGTTCCTCTGCGGCCAATTTTACATAAGCCACATCCTGAGCCTGTAAAAATCCCTCAGCCATTTTACAGTTGGGACAGGTTGCCGTTGTGAACAGGAAAATCTGGGCTTTCGCAGAATCATACGCTTCACTTTTCGCCTGCTGCTGTGCCGTTTCTTCCTCCGCTTTCTGCCGTTTTAATACGGACTTGCCGATATCATACACCTTGCGGTCCTTGAACTCCTCACATTTTCCGTCATTCCAGTTCTGCACCGGCCGGTAATATCCGGTAATGCGACTGTATACCTCGGTCTTGGCGCCGCAAACAGGACAGCTGTGCTGCTCGCCGCTGAGATATCCATGCTGCTGACAGATGGAATAGGTGGGCGACAACGTATAATAGGGCAGCGTGTAATTTTCGGCAATCTTGCGCACCAACGCCGCAGCAGCCTGCCAGTCAGGCAGCTTTTCGCCCAAAAATGCATGAAATACCGTACCCGATGTGTACAATGTCTGCAGCTCGTCCTGAATATCCAGCGCTGTGAAAATATCCTCGGTGTAGCCCACCGGCAGATGGGAGCTGTTGGTATAATAAGGCGTATGATTGCCCTCCGAGGCGGTGATGATATCAGGATACTGGGCCACGTCATGCTTGGCCAGACGATAGGTAGTCGATTCCGCCGGCGTGGCTTCCAGATTGTACAGATCTCCGTATTGCTCCTGATAATCGGACAGGCGTTCCCGCATATGATTCAGCACATCTTTGGCAAACTGCTGCGCTTCTCTGTGGGTCAGATCCACACCCAGCCATTTGGCATTCAAAGCAGCCTCATTCATGCCAATCAGGCCGATGGTGGAAAAGTGATTGTCAAAATTACCCAGATAACGTTTTGTATAAGGATACAGCCCTTCCTGCAGCAGCTTGGTAATCTCTGCCCGCTTGATTTTCAGAGAACGGGCGGCAATGTCCATCAGCTTATCCAGCCGCACATAAAAATCATGCTCGTCCTCTGCCAGATAGGCAATCCGCGGCAGATTGATGGTGACCACGCCAACGGAGCCGGTGCTCTCCCCACTGCCAAAGAATCCGCCTGATTTTTTGCGCAATTCCCGCAAATCCAAACGCAGCCGACAGCACATGCTGCGCACATCGCTGGGCTCCATATCACTGTTGATATAATTGGAGAAATACGGCGTCCCGTACTTTGAGGTCATCTCAAAGAGCAGTCTGTTGTTCTCCGTATCACTCCAGTCAAAATCCTTGGTGATAGAATAGGTTGGAATGGGATATTGGAAACCGCGGCCGTCGGCGTCTCCTTCTATCATGATTTCAATAAAAGCCTTGTTGATCATATCCATTTCTTTTTTGCAGTCTTTATATTTGAAATCCATTTCTTTGCCGCCCACGATAGCATTAAGCTCTGCCAGGTCAGCCGGCACATCCCAGTCCAGCGTGATATTGGTAAAGGGCGACTGGGTTCCCCAGCGGCTGGGCGTATTCACACCGTAAACAAAGGTCTCAATGCATTTTTTCACCTGCTCATAGCTCAAATCATCTACCTTGACAAAAGGAGCCAGATAGGTATCAAAGGAAGAAAACGCCTGCGCACCCGCCCATTCGTTCTGCATAATGCCCAAAAAGTTTACCATCTGGTTGCACAAAGTGGACAAATGCCGGGCCGGCGCAGAAGTGATTTTTCCTGGAATACCGCCCAGTCCTTCCTGAATCAGCTGTTTCAGCGACCAGCCGGCGCAGTAGCCTGTCAGCATAGACAAATCATGAATATGCAAAAAAGCATTGCGATGGGCATTGGCAATCTCCTCATCATAAATTTCCGACAGCCAGTAATTGGCCGTAATGGCTCCGCTATTGCTCAAGATCAACCCACCTACCGAATAGGTTACTGTAGAGTTCTCTTTTACCCGCCAGTCGGTCACATTCAAATAACTATCCACCAAATCCTTATAGTCCAAAATAGTGGACTTCATATTGCGAATTTTTTCCCGCTGCTTGCGATACAAAATATAGGCTTTGGCAATATCTGCATAGCCTGCCTGAATCAGCACAGCTTCCACACTGTCCTGAATATCCTCCACCTGAATCCGGTCATTTTTAATTTTTGGCTCAAAATCCGCTGTCACCTTCAAGGCCAGCAAATCAATGACGCTGGGATGATATTGCTTTTCCTGAGCTTCAAAAGCTCTGGTAATCGCCTTGCTGATTTTAGCAATATCAAAATCTGCCACCGTGCCGTCTCGCTTCATCACTGTATACATCTGAACACCCCTGTTTCTACATTTTCTCTATTGATATTTTATCTGCCGTAATTCCCCGCAGCGCCGTCTGCGGCACCCACGGAAGCACCAGCTGCCGCAGTCTCTCCATCTCTGCCGCGCTGTAGCTGTGCAAGCCAGGCTTCAGCACATGCTCCGAATCCTCAAAGCCCTGCAGAAAATACTGCTGTGCACCCTGGAGCCAATGTCCAATGGCCTGCAGTTCTTCTGCCCCGTGAAGTTCCTGCACCACCGTGGTACGAAACTCGTAAGGCACAGTGCCCTGCAGCAAAAACTGCACACTCTGCTGCACTTTAGATAAATAAAGCCTGCCCACCCCACTGGCTGTACCATACTGGGCAGGACTGCTCTTAATATCCATGGCCACATAATCCACCAGTTCCTCTGCCACAAGCTGCTGCAATTGCTCTGGAAAACTGCCGTTGGTATCCAGCTTCACACAATAACCCATGGCCTTGATTTTCTCTAAAAGCTGCGGCAATTCTTCCTGCAAGAGTGGCTCGCCGCCGCTGATGCAAACACCATCCAAAAGTCCCCGCCGCTTTTGCAGAAACCCCAGCAGCTCTGCCTCACTATATTGGCTGGGCTGTCCACAAAGTAACAGATCTCTGTTTTGGCAAAAGGGACAGCGAAAATTGCAGCCGCCGGTAAAGACAGTACATGCCACTTTTTCTGGATAGTCCAGCAATGTCAATTTTTGAAGCCCTTGCAGAGATACCATTCCTTCACGTCCCTTCAAACTATCTGCTTCAAAATTATATCATCTTTCGCACTGACGTTCAAATTGATGTATATTCTATCTACTGTCACTGAAAAGGCAAACAAACCCCTTTGATAAAGCCATTTTTTGATTTGCAAAAAGATCTTTAATATTATCACCTCTGTTTATTTTATACATATTTTTACTATATTTAGTATTGCTTTTCGCTATTTTCCCCAAAATATGACCAAATATAGTATCTATTCTCACAAAAAAGCTGCCGTGCCCATAGACTTCTCTGCTATTGGCACAGCAGCTTTTCTTTGTGTGCTTCTTTAGTTGTCTTTCTTTGTTTCGTCCAGCTCTATGCCATCTTCCTCATCCTCGTCGTAGTAGACATCTTCGTCATCGTCTTCCTCTTCCTCAAAAGGATTGGGCAGGTCTTCTTCTCCTGCATCAATAGAAGAAATAGAATTCCGCAGCATTTCAATCACAATGCCGTCGGCAACTTCTATAAAGATTTTATCGTCGGTCAGCTGTTGGATCACACCGCAAATTCCGCCGATGGTCACAATTTTATCGCCTACCTTCAAAGCAGTAAGCATCTCGGCACGCTTCTTTGCCTGTTTCTGCTGAGGACGAATCAACAAGAACCACATAAAGGCAACAACCAGCAGCAAAGAAATCATTCCACTCATATTACCACCCACTTTTTGCACCCCCTCATTTATCTTCTGTTCCTTAGTTTCGTGCTAAAAACTGTAAACTCCTTTATTTTCTGTCCAAATTTTTGTAAAAGTCCCGACGGAACTCCAACACCCGGTCTTCCAAAATAGCCTGACGCAGTTCCCGCATCAAATTGGTCAAAAAATAAATATTGTGGATGGTGGTCAGGCGGATGCCCAGTACCTCGCCTGCTTTGATCAGATGGCGTATATACGCACGACTGTAGTTTTGGCAGGCATAGCATTGGCAGCCTTCCTCCATAGGGCGGAAATCACGGGCATACTCCGCATTGCGAATGACCAGTTTGCCAGATTTGGTGAACACCGTGCCATTGCGCGCAATACGGGTAGGCAACACGCAGTCAAACATATCCACTCCGCGAATCACACCTTCCACCAAATTGTCAGGCGCTCCGACACCCATAAGGTAGCGCGGCTTGCCTTTGGGCATAAGCGGCGTGGTATACTCCAGCATCTCATACATTTTCTCCGGCGGTTCGCCCACACTGAGACCACCAATCCCGTAGCCGGGCAAATCAATGGAAGTGATATCCCGTGCGCTTTTTTCTCTTAATTCCCGATACATACCGCCTTGTATAATCCCAAACAATGCCTGATCTTCACGCTTGTGGGCCGCCTTGCAGCGCTCCAGCCAGCGAAAGGTACGGTCACTGGAATTTTTCACATAGTCGTAGGTTGCCGGATAAGGATTGCACTCATCAAATGCCATGATGATATCTGCCCCTAAAGCATTTTCAATCTCCATCACACGTTCCGGCGTGAATAAATGCTTTGAGCCATCTATATGGGAACGGAATTCCACACCTTCTTCTTTGATTTTGCGCAGATCGCCCAAACTAAACACCTGAAATCCTCCGCTGTCGGTTAAAATAGGGCGATCCCAGCCCATAAATTCATGCAGACCGCCAGCCTCCTCTATCAACTGATGTCCGGGACGCAAATAAAGATGATAGGTGTTGCTCAAAATAATCTGCGCGTTGCACGCCTTCAGCTCCTCCGGCGTCATGGTCTTTACTGTGGCCTGGGTTCCCACCGGCATAAACACCGGCGTTTCAATATCGCCGTGGGGCGTATGAAAAATACCTGCCCGCGCACCGGTATCTTTACATTCTTTTATCAACTCAAATTCAAACAAAACAGTTCCTCCTAATGATACATTACAATGAATTTCTCTTTCTGTATCTGAATATTTTCCTGTAAAATCTACTGCTTGTCAAGATGCAATGGGTATTTTCAGGTAAAAAAACTCTATTTCCCAAACTTTAAAAATCTCTCTCCTTTTCATCACCGAACAGAAACTTTCCCAGAGCGCATGCGCTTCAATCTCTTCACCGGTATCTCCGTTTCAGGTTCTCCCCCCCTGTGTAACATTTTGTTACATAGGGGATCCCTGCATCTTTCCCTCAATGCTTCGAAGATATCCGCGCCATAAACTTATATCGCACGTCCTTCTATAATTCTCCAAATTTAAAAAACAACATCTCCTCGACGAACAAGGAGATGTTTTCTCAAATCACACAAACTTTTATTTTTTATCTGGACGGCTTCCTGGTTTTACCGCAGGAATTCCCTGTTTGCACATGGGGCAGTCAGCAGGGTCATAAGTCTTGAATTCAAATTTAATCAAAGATTGGAATGGTACTTTCAGCTTTACCGTATTGCCTGCTGTGCGGTCGATGATGGAGCCGGCAGCGATGACATTGCCGCCCATGGACTGCACCAGCTCCACTACTTCCTGCGCCGAGCCGCCGGTGGTAAATACATCTTCCGTGATCAGGACTTTTTGTCCCGACTCTACAGTAAAGCCGCGGCGCAAGGTCATCACACCGTCCTGCCGTTCTGCAAACATAGCGGGTACATCCAGAGCCCGCGCTACTTCATAGGCCACCAAAATACCGCCGATTGCCGGTCCGATGACCACATCAGGCTTGTTGTCGGCAAATTTTTCAGCCAGTGCACTGCATACTTTTTCAGCAATGCGAGGATATTTTAACAGCTGAGAGCATTGCACATAATGGTCGCTGTGCAGTCCCGACGTCAGACGAAAATGCCCTTCTTTCAGTGCACCTGTTTCTTTTAAAATTTCCAGTGTTTCTTCATAACTTAAACTCATTCTGTAACGCCTCCGATTTCTTCTACGATTTTGAATGCTGCTTCCTGTGGGTCTTTTGCTTTTGTGATTGGCCGTCCTACTACCATATAATCCACACCAATCTTAATGGCATCAGACGGTGTTGTAATACGTTTTTGGTCGCCTTTGGCCGCCCATACCGGACGGATACCGGGGCAGACAGTTAGAAAATTGCTGCCGCAGACCTGTTTGATTTGCGCCACTTCGTGGGGAGAACACACAACGCCCCGCATATTGGACTCCTGACACAACTTGGCCAGATTCAGTACGGTATCCCCAATGCTGTCTTTATAACCAACACGGGCAATTCCGGCCTCGTCAAAGCTGGTCAGAATGGTCACGCCCACCATCTGAGGCATTTTGATATTCATCCGTGCGCAGATATCAGACACATTCTCCACACTGGTGCGCATCATTTCTGCGCCGCCTGAAGCATGAAGGGTAAACATATCCACTCCGAAGGAGGCCGCCCAAGCTGCCGCCTGAGCAACAGTATTGGGAATATCGTGGAATTTGAGGTCCAAAAATACTTTTTTGTCTTTGTGCTTCAGATAGTCAATAATACTGCCTCTGGTATTCAGGAAAAGCTCCAAACCCACTTTATAATAGCTCACAGTATCTCCCAGTTGGCTCACCAACTCACGGGCTTCATTTTCATAAGCATAATCCAATGCAACAATCAATTTCTCGCTGTTCATGTAGCAACTTCACTCCTTTTCACACAATACTCCGTTTTCTAGTACAATCCGTCCGTTTTTTAGGACCATCACTGGCCAGCCACACAGCTGCTGCCCTGCAAAAGGCGTATTTTTCCCTTTTGAATAAAACTTCCTTTTATCCACCGCTTTTTCTGTTTTGGGGTCCAAAATAGTGATGTCCGCAACTGCGCCCTGCATCAGAGTTCCTCTCTCAATGCCCAAAATTTCCGCCGGCCGTTTGCTCATCGCCCTGACCATCTCCAGCGGGGTAAGCTGACCTTTCATCACAAAATTGCTCCAAACCAAAGGTACCGCTGTTTCCAAACCGCTGATGCCATTAGCGGCATAGATATATTCTACTTCTTTTTCCTGCGCAGTATGGGGCGCATGGTCAGTGGAAATACAGTCGATGATGCCCTGTTTCAAGCCCTGAAATACTGCCTGCCGGTCTGCTTCCGTGCGCAGTGGAGGATTTACCTTGGTATTTGTATCATACCCCCGCACTGCCTCATCCGTCAAGCAAAGATGATGGGGCGTTGTTTCTGCAGTCACCCGTACCCCTTCTTCTTTTGCTTTTTTTATCAACTCCACGCCGCCTGCAGTACTCACGTGGGCAATGTGAATACGACAGCCCGTCAGTTTGGCCAGCATTAAATCTCTGGCGATGATCAAATCCTCTACTGCATTGGGAATTCCGCCCAATCCCAGCTCCGTGCTGACGATGCCCTCATTCATCACGCCACTGCCCAGCAAATTTTCATCTTCACAATGGGAGATCAAGAGCCCATTCAATGCCTTACTGTAGTCCATTGCGCGGCGCATCACACCGCTGTGCTGTACTGTACGGCCATCATCACTGAAGGCAACCGCGCCGGCCTGATGCAAGAGCAGCATTTCCGTGAGTTCCTCTCCCTTTTGTCCTTTGGTAATGCAAGCAATAGGATACACGTCCGCCAGGCCTGCCTTTCCTGCTTTATATAAGACAGACTCAATTACCGCTTCATTATCGGCAACAGGTGTGGTGTTGGGCATACAGGCAATGGAGGTAAAGCCACCATGAACAGCTGCCTGCGTCCCTGTCAGGACTGTTTCCTTATCTTCCCGGCCCGGCTCCCGCAAATGTACATGCATATCAATCAATCCCGGCATGACTACCATACCTGTGACATCCACCACCTGCGCACCTGCTGCATCCAGATTTTCTCCCACCGCTTGGATACGTCCCTCTGCAATCAAAATATCTGCTACTCTATCCAGCTCTTGTGATGGATCTACAACATGACCATGTTTTAATAAAATCATTCCGCAGCACCTCCCATGATAGCCAACAACGCCATACGCACAGCCAACCCGTTGTGTACCTGTTCTTCAATCACCGCCTGCAGACCATCGGCTACCTCCGGCGTAATTTCTACGCCGCGGTTGATGGGACCAGGGTGCATGACCAAACAATCCGGTTTAGCCAATTTCAAGCGCTGTCCGTTCAGACCATAAAAAGCAGCATATTCACGAATAGAAGGAAACATACCGACTTTCTGCCGTTCCAGCTGAATACGCAGCATCACAATCACATCGGCATCCTTCACCGCTTCGTCCATATTGTATGTCACCTTCACGCCCAGCTGTTCTGCCCTGGAAGGCATGAGGGTAGGCGGCGCACAAAGGGTCACTTCCGCCCCTAAAGCCCGAAAGCCCCATACATCAGAGCGGGCCACCCTGCTGTGCAGAATATCTCCTACAATGGCAATTTTCAAGCCCTCCAGGCTCCCTTTATGCTCCACAATGGTCAATAAATCCAGTAAGCTTTGCGTTGGATGCTGATGGGCTCCATCCCCGGCATTGATCACTCTTGCTTTCACATGCTTCGCCAGTATTTCATGGGCACCGCTGGCACCGTGGCGCATCACGATGATATCCGGCATCAGACGATCCAAGGTCAACGCGGTATCCTTGAGCGACTCGCCCTTCATCACGCTGCTGCTGCTGGTATTGATGTTCACCACATCGGCTCCCAAATATTTTCCCGCAAATTCAAAAGACGAACGGGTTCTGGTACTGTTCTCATAAAATAGGTTGATCACTGATTTTCCACGCAAAATAGGATATTTCTTGTCATCCCTGCGCAGGATTTCCTTCATCTCCTGACCCTTTCGCAAAACCTGCCAGATCTCGTCTGTGGTCAAATCTCCCAGATGAATCAAATCTTTCTTTGCAATTGGCATACTCTTACCTCCTTGAAACTGTTCCACCTGAAAAAAAGATTCAGGCCATCATTTACACTTGGAACCATCAAGACAATAAAAAAGCCGGACAAACCCGGCCCGGTAAAATGACAGTATCAGAGCATACGAATCCCCTTCCATTGAATCCGTACCAATGCATGTGCGTTGTTTACCTTGCCCGCCTCACAGGACTGACTTAAAGGCTATTGTCTTATTGGCAATATTATAACAATTTCCACCATGGTTTTCAAGCAAAAAGTGGGCGCTTCCAATAATTTCATGGTTTGCCTGTCAAGAGGCAAAAAAGGATTCTAAGAAAACGGCCGGCCACATCTTCATCGAGAAAATCAAAACAACGCGTCCTGCGTCAGACTGGGCGCTCTTTTTCCATAATCCATTTGCACCATTCAAATGGAAAGCGCCGCTGACAGCAAACGAAAAATCTGTTATACTATTGTCAGCAATATTTTTCAATTTCTTAACTTTTATAATTCATTATTTGAGCAGGAGATGTTCTTATGTCTGTCAAACCCTTTCAAATTCGCTATAATCCTATGCAGCTGACTGCCTTTTCTGCTTTCGCGCAAGTGAACGGCGGCTACCGGCAGCAAACCAAGGATGTTTATTTCGTGCGATTTCTGGGCTGCACCCAACCTGACGCTTATCTGCAGGAGCTGGCGCAGCTGGATCAACTGTTGGCTAAAAAGAAGGGAGCGGCACTGCGTGTGCTTTCTTTTCCCCAATTATCCCAATCAGAGCAGCTTACCAGATACGCCAATGCCTGGCAGAGCGCAACACTGCAGCTTGCCTACCAAGCAACTGACCCGCTCCTGCAGGCAGCCATCCAGCTGCGCCTTGAGGAGCTTCCTGCAGTTTATCAGCGCTATCAGCCCAACGCCAGCCCTTCCATGGTGAAAAATTTTATGGCAAAGGTACTCTTTTGGGCCGATATGTTTTTCCCGCAGCTTTTCTGTGATTGGCAAGTCCAGCGCTCTCCCAAGTTTGTTTGCAGTGGTGCACTGAAAAAACAGGAATATGTATTCTTGTTTTTTCTCACCCAATTGGGAGTCGATGTACTCTATCTCAATCCTGAAGGGGACCTGCCCTTGGACCAGGCGTTGCTGCAACTTTCGGCCAAAAATGACTGCCATCATTACAGCGCTCTTGTCTTGCCCCAATTCCAAGGCGATCAACCCATGACAGCAGCTGAACAGCCCCGTTCTTCAGTCTCTGCAGCCGTTGAAAAGAGCCCTTCATCTTCTGCGCCAGTACAGACAACACCGCCGGAAATGGAGAAATCTTTTGAAGAATTGGCCACTTTGGCGTCGTCCATCGTCATGATTGAAGTATACGACAGCCAAGGCGTCTGCTTCAAGACAGGTTCAGGCATTATCATCGGTGCAGAAGGTTACATCTTAACCAATTTCCATGTGGTTTGCGACAGTAGCAGCTATCAAATTAAACTGGAGGGCGAGGAACAAAGCTATCCCTGTCAAACGTTAATCAAATACAATTATGTACACGACCTGGCTTTGCTCCGCATCGACAGGAACTGCACACCGCTGACTATTTATCGCGGCCCCAAACCACTGATCCGCGGTCAAAAGGTGGTTGCTATCGGCAGCCCTATGGGACTGTTCAATTCTGTTTCCGATGGGATTATTTCTGGATTTCGCACCATTCAGGACACACCCATGATTCAATTTACTGCACCTACCTCTCCAGGCAGTTCTGGCGGTGCTCTGTTAAATATGCGGGGAGAGCTCATCGGCATTTGCACCGCAGGCATCACAGAAGGACAGAATCTCAATCTTGCTGTGGATTATGAAACCATTCTATCCTTCGTCAGCGGATTTTTGCCCCATAAAAATTAACCGCCAAGTTCTTATTTATATGTATTTATAAATTTCTCAATTGCCATATCGCTCACCCAAACAAAAAGGGCTTGTCGCCTGCATTTCGCAGACACAAGCCTTTTTTGCTGTCTCCATAATTGGCACAGCCCAAATCATATCAGTTCTCGTTCCGTTCCAACAACAATTTTTCAAAAGATAAGTTTGGCACAGCATTCAGGGACAAATCCGCATAATCGCCCTGCACCGCTTTATAGTGGGCGGCTGCCCCTATCATAGCCGCATTGTCAGTGCAAAACTGCACAGGAGGATAGTACACGGAAATCCCTGCTTCCTTCGCCGCCCGCTGCAGCTGTTCCCGCAGCGTACCATTGGCTGCTACTCCGCCAGCCAATAAGATAGTATCCACCTTGTTGGCAACTGCAGCATGCACGGTCTTTTGTACCAATACATCCAGCACTGCTTGCTGGAAGCTGGCCGCTACATCGGCAGCGCAGACCGCCTCCCCTTTCATAGCCGCCTTATTCAGATAATTGAGCACAGCCGACTTCAAACCGCTGAAACTGAAATCAAAGCTGTCCTCACCCATCCAGGCCCGCGGCAGCTCAACGGCGGAGGGATCGCCCTCCTTGGCCAGTTTTTCGATTTGTGGACCGCCGGGATAAGGCAAGCCAAGGGCGCGGGCTATTTTATCGTAGGCCTCCCCGGCAGCATCGTCCTTGGTCTGTCCCAATAAAAGGTACTGGCCGTGACCAGTAATTTTAATCAGATTGGTATGTCCACCGGAAACCACCAGGCAAATCAACGGAAATTTCAAATCCTGCTTTACTAAAAAATTGGCACAGATATGCCCTTCAATATGATGCACCCCGATTAATGGTTTATTGGCGGCAAAGGCCAGAGCTTTGGCAGTGGCCACGCCCACTAAAAGCGCTCCCACCAGACCAGGCCCGTAGGTGACCGCAATGTGAGTCATATCCTTTAACTCCAGCTCCGCCTGCTCCAACGCTTCTTCTACTACAATATTAATCAGCTCCAAATGCTTGCGCGAAGCAATTTCCGGCACAACACCGCCATAACGGCGATGAATCGCAATCTGTGTAGACACAACATTGGAAAGGATTTCATGTCCGTTTTTTATGACCGCCACGGCGGTTTCATCACAGCTGGACTCCATAGCCAGTATCACAGTGTCTTTTTCATCAGTTGTCATTGTGTTTCTCTTCCCCTTTCGCGCGATACCACATAATCAGGGCATCTTCCCCGTTATCCTCATAATAGGCCTTCCGCCTGCCTTCCACAACAAACCCTAGTTTTTCATAGAGCTTCAGTGCGTGAGTATTAGAGGGGCGTACCTCCAAGGTCATCGCCTGAACGCCTTCCGCCGCAGCAAACTGCATCATTTGCTCCATGAGGTAGGTTCCCGCCTTCTGCCTCTGCCAGGAAGGATACACCGCTATATTGGTAATATGTCCTTCATCGAATATTTTCCAATACCCTCCGTAGGCCACCACCTTGGTAGGGTCCTGTCTGTCCAGCAGCACCACATAGCGGGTCAATGGATTATGCAATTCATCTGCAAACATTTTTTCTGTCCACGGCACAGCAAAACATAACCGCTCCATCTCACAAACCTGAGAAATATGTTTTGGCTCCATCAAACCGACAAACACACGCTGGGCAATGGCCATTTCTTCACGTTGTTCAGACTGTTGCGCCAATTCAGACGATGTTACTGCTGCCGGTGTTTCGCTTCCCACTGCACTTCCGCCTCCGATTTTCGAATATAAATCAATTCTGTTTGGAATAAATCGTCAAACTGTCCGGCTTGTGCCCGTTTCGCCGCCAACATGGCCAAAGTACCGGCCCGCGGCAAAATCTGATGTCCGTCAGCGAAATGACAGCATTTTCCCAGATCGCGCTCAAACACATCGGCAAAGACCGCTGCACCATCTCCGACAAACCAGATGTCCTCTCCCAGCTGTGCCAACTCCTGCGTCAACTGCTCTGCAGGAATGGCCTGATAATCACTGAGGCGCGTCATACCGTCCGCATCGTTACGGTAAAGCGCCGTATAAACCTGCTTTTTCTGAGCGTTCATCACCGGACAGATCACACCGGGATAATGGACCAGATTATAGGCCAGGCAATCCAAGGTGGGCACAGCTATCAGCTTTTTGCCTGCACCCTGCACCAAGCCCTTGGCAGTAGCCATGCCAATGCGCAGCCCGGTAAAGGAGCCGGGACCCTGCATAGCTGCAACAACATCCACATCCTGCATAGTCATCTCCAGTTCCTCCAGCAACTGCTTTATCAAGGGCATTAGCTTCTCTGAATGGGTATTTTTCGTATTCAGCATCACTTCCCCCAAAAGCCGTTCTCCGTCTGCAACAGCAATTCCGGCTACCGGTGTGGAACTATCTATACTTAGAATAATCACAGCCTGTCAACTCCTCCAACATTTTTTCATAACGGGCACCATGGGGGCGAAAACGCATTTCCCGTCCCTCTGGTACCACTGCCAACTCTATACCTAAATAGGTGTCAGGCAACAGCGGCTCAATGATTTGCGCCCATTCCACCACTGTAACGCCCTGCCCGTAAAAATACTCCTCATATCCCAAGTCATACAATTCTTCTGGTTGCTTCAAACGATAGACATCCATATGATATAGCGGCAGACGTCCCGACTCATACTCATGAATAATGGTAAAGGTAGGACTGGCAATATCCTCTTTTACCTCCAGTCCTCGAGCTAAACCTTGGGTGAACAAAGTTTTCCCCGCACCCAAATCGCCATCTAAGGCAAAAAAATCACCGGCCTGCAAGAATTGCGCCATTCGCGTTCCCAAATATTCTAATTCTTGAGGGGTTTTAGTTATAATTTTAATCATAGGAATTCCTTCTTTTTGAAAAATTAATTTTTGCCTGTTTTTGTTGTCATGTTTACATCGCCAAAACACAACAATCCAATCTTTCTCAGTATTTCCAGTTTGGAAAAATTTTATACAAAAAAATGGTGTCGCCGCTGCGACACCACATTTTTCATGGGAGTTGACGGGATCGAACCGCCGACATTCTGCTTGTAAGGCAGACGCTCTCCCAGCTGAGCTAAACTCCCA
>DKVF01000029.1:9670-11144 GCA_002491065.1 Peptococcaceae bacterium UBA7185 | reverse complement strand
AGGCCTGGCGAGAAATAAATCCTGAATCAATTATACCGGAATATTTTTAAATTATAATAATTTTTCTTCGACAATTTGTACCTGCTATGGCTTGTCGCACCAATATCATTACATAAAAATAGCGCGGCAGCCGAAACTGTCTCGCTAATAAAGTCTAATTTTTTAGGGTCACCTTATTCCCTGATAAACCCTGCTTTATACTTCTACAAATTTTTCTACGCTTCTTCCTGCGTTGTTTCACATTCCTCGTTGTTTGTCTCTGACTTTTGAAAAAATGAACGGGAAGCTGTCCACAGCCAATAATCCTGCATCATCTTTTTTTGTGTTAACAACAAAATTTCTTCCTTGCTGTTCATCCAAAAGTAACCGTCAGCTACTTGGTCCACCAATCTCCATGGACTTTGCGCCAGATATTCAAACAGGTTTTCTTTACTTCTCTCGTTGATTTTCGTGAGAAATACTTCCGGTGTGCGCTGAATCTCCACCCAGCCTTCTGGATATTTCCGCAGCTGCACAAAAGCTTTTACTAAGTCCTTCTTTTGCCAAAGTACAGTGCCTACCACCCCGACTGTCGAGAATAATACAGTTTTTACTGTAATTTTTTTATTTTTACTCATACTTACATCTCCTTCCCATAAAACAAGCTTGCACAATTCCCCTGAATTTGCTATAGTTTTAAGAAAATGCACAAGGAGTGATCTTTATGACAGGCCGTACTGCCCCAGACTTACAGGGCATTACCCAATTAGGCAGCGCCCAAACCAAATATCCTACTGACTACGCGCCGGAAGTATTGGAAACCTTTCCTAACAAACATCCGGAAAATGATTACTTTGTCAAATTCAATTGCCCTGAATTCACCAGTCTTTGTCCCATGACTGGGCAGCCTGATTTTGCCACGATTTATATTTCTTACGTACCAAATGAGCGTATGGTGGAAAGTAAATCACTGAAACTTTACTTATTCAGCTTCCGAAACCATGGCGATTTCCACGAAGATTGCGTGAATATCATCATGAAAGATTTGATTAAACTGATGGACCCCAAATACATCGAAGTGTGGGGAAAATTCACACCACGCGGCGGTATTTCCATCGATCCCTACTGCAACTACGGAAAACCGGGTACCCCCTGGGCAGATGTGGCCTTCAACCGTTTAACCAATCATGACCTCTATCCGGAAAAAATAGACAACCGCTGAGTTAGAAAATGTTCAATCTTCACAAAAAGGAACGCACCATCTTACCGCGTTCCTTTTTATATTCTCTGCATACCCCATCAATTATACACGTTCCGCCAGCTTTATATACTCCCTTTCACCGCCCACACTGCGATAGGCAGGACGAATAATCTTATCCACATTGGTCAGTTCTTCCAAACGGTGCGCACTCCAGCCCACAATACGGGCCATGGCAAAAATAGGCGTATACAATTCTTCTGGAATCCCCAGCATACTGTACACAAATCCACTGTA
>DKVF01000029.1:6005-9408 GCA_002491065.1 Peptococcaceae bacterium UBA7185 | reverse complement strand
CATACTGTACACAAATCCACTGTAAAAGTCCACATTGGCACTGACGCCCTTGTAAATTTTTCGTTTTTCTGCAATGACCTGCGGCGCCAGTTCTTCTACCATGGCATATAACGCGTATTCTTCATGAATATGTTTTTCATCCGCCAGCTGCTCCACAAATCCCTTAAATATTCTGGCACGGGGGTCAGAAATACTGTACACTGCATGCCCCATTCCGTAAATCAAACCTTTTCTGTCAAAAGCTTCTTTATCTACAATCTTTTCTAAATATGCCCGTACTTGTTCTCGATCAGTCGTGTCCGCCACATTTGCCTTCAAATCGTTCATCATTTCTACAACTTTAATATTTGCTCCACCGTGTTTCGGCCCTTTTAAGGAGGATAACGCCGCCGCAATTACAGAGTAAGAATCAGAACCTGATGAAGTGACAACATGGGTTGTAAAGGATGAATTGTTGCCGCCACCGTGCTCCATATGTAGCACTAACGCAATATCCAGTACATGCGCCTCCAAATCAGTATATTTCTTGTCTGGACGCAACATGCGCAAAATATTCTCTGCCATGCCTAAATTGGTATCTGGTCGATGAATATACAAGCTTTCATCGCACTCATAGTGGTTATACGCATGATAACCATATACTGCCAACATAGGAAATACGCTGATCATCATCATACATTGCCGCAACACATTGTTCATAGATAAATCGGAGGCCGTTTCATCATATGAAGCCAATGTCAGAATACTGCGGGATAATGTGTTCATGATATCTTTACTGGGTGCTTTCATAATCACGTCGCGGGTAAAATTTGTAGGCAAAGTGCGCATCAAAGCCAATATTTTTGTAAATTTCTGCAGTTCTGTCCGATCTGGCAATTGTCCAAAGAGTAATAAATATGTCGTTTCTTCAAAACCAAACCGCTTTTCCTGCACAAATCCCCGAATTAGCTCTGTCACATCATAACCGCGGTACAACAATTTACCCTCACAAGGAACTTTATTTCCATTCTCATCGGTATCGTAGGCCTGTACATGGGAGATATTTGTCAAACCGGCCAGCACACCCATCCCGTTTTTATCTCGCAGCCCTTTTTTTACACCATATTCATCGTACAGTTGCGCATCAATCCGGCAATTTTTTTCACAAACTACCGCTTTTTCCGCCATATACTTTTCCAAATCACTCTTTTTTGTCATGTCAGCCTACCTCCTGTGAAATGTTAGCCCTTTACGCAAACCTCCAGATTCATTTTACCTGATATTTTATACCAATTGTTGATTTTTGTCAATCATTGATTTTTCTCTTAAAACGGCACCACAGTCCTTTTATCACAATACCTATCAGTATAGCAAAACAACAGATTGCATCTAATCGCAAAAAAGGCTCCACTTTTCTGAACATAATATGTACAGTGCGCAAAAACAACTTCATTTTGAAAAATAAACTCCCCTCTGGGAGACAATTGGTTATACGTTCGCTTGTCTGCTCAGAAGGGAGCTATTTTCTGAGAGAAAAACATCATACTTTCTTATTAATGTTTTTCCCTCTCCACCATCAGAAATCCTGCTGGCTTAGCTGCTTATTTATTTAAGCCAGTCCAGGTTTCCTTCGGTGCTTTCTTGTATAAATGTGCATTGCATGCTTCCATGATATCGTAGTATGCCCAGTATCCATTGTTCAAATCTGCGAAATGAACAATGTTGTCACTGTTGGCTTCGATATAATTTACATCGCCTGCACGTTCCAGCATTCGGTTGGTCACTGCTACCACCTCTGCACGGGTGATATTTTGATCCGGCCGTACTGTGCCGTCCGGATATCCGCCAAGCCAACCTTTGCTATAAGCCAACCCGATGCTGCCCTTTGCCCAATGGCTATCCGGCAGATCCGTAAAGTTGGTCTGTGTGTTGCCTTTCAGCGCAGAGAACCGTGCTGCAATGGCCGCAAATTCTGCTCTGGTTATCGGTGCATCTGGTCGGAAGGTTCCATCCTCATAGCCCCGTACAATATTGTATCGTTCCATGTAGCCGATTGCATTGGAATACCATTTACCTGCAGGCACATCGCTGAAGCTGTTGCCATACACAGTATGAACGTTCATCTGTTTTTCCAACAAGCGGGAGAGCATTACAGTAACCTCTGCTCTGGTCATATTTCTACCTGGTAAGAAAGTACCCTCTGGATATCCTACCATGTAAGCAAAATGATCCGCTTTGTTCAGCTGAGGTCTTGCAATCGCTCCACCACTGCTACCACCGGAAGATTGCTGTTCTTCCTCGTCAGGAATCCCGTTGTGGTTTTCGTCTACTTTCACATTTAGTTTCGGCCAATTCCCGTTTTCATCCTGTTTAATCTCATCTGGAATGCCGTCACCGTCAGTGTCTACATTGATGTTTGGCAGAATCGGATTTTCCGGGTCAATATCCTTTGGCTCGATTGGGTCCGGTTCGCCGTCTCCGTCGGTGTCAATGTTGATGTCCAAATCGCCGTCGCCATCGGTGTCGACGTTTGTGTCTGGAATCCCATCATCATCGGTATCAATATTGGTGTCTGGTTTGCCATCACCGGTAGTATCCACATTATTTTTCCCAATTAATACGGTAATGTCATGTGCAGATGCAACACCGTCGAAGGTATATGCATTATTCTGACGCATTTCATCAGTAATCTGGATACGTTTGCCGTCAATCTCGATGCCCCACAAGCTGTACCCTTCCTCGATAGTCCATGTGATGGTATCGTTGCTGTTTTCTACAGCATCATGACTGGCCGTAATATCAGAACCGCCTTCCCCGCCGTTAATATCGGTTGCAATATGATATCGCTTGCTAGTTGTTCTGTCAATTGTCTGCGGTGGTTCCGGTACTACCACAATTCGTACATCATAGTTTTCTGTCAAGCCATCAGTTGCAATTTTAATGCTGTTGCCTTCTGGACTGTACGCATAAGGTTCTCCGTTGACAAAAATCTTGCTCAGTTGATATCCTTCAGGAATCGTATACGCTAAGCTGCATGGATCTCCCTCCTTGTAAGTACCAGTGCCTGTTACGGCTTCAGGATTGGTTACTCCTTCTACAGAAGCTGTTACGATAAAGGTTTTCTGAATGATCTCATCAACCTTTCCAAGATCTTCTGGCGGAATATCCTTTGCTACCAGGAAAATTTCTACGCGATGGTTTGCGCCAATCTCATTGATCAGGAACAATGCGTCATTTGCAGTTAATTCTTCAAGAGAATTCCATTCCCATTTTACACCATTTACGTCTTTCTCATCACTTACAACAGCTGCTGTTCTCGGAGCCATCATCAGACCGGAACTGGTGGTGGAGAGTTTCTTAGCAGAAAACTGTACGATATTCTCGTCATAGTTTACCACGTTTTCATCGGCAGATTCTTCCACAA
>DKVF01000029.1:0-5702 GCA_002491065.1 Peptococcaceae bacterium UBA7185 | reverse complement strand
TCAGTTTCTATTTCTTTATTTTCTTCTTCATCCTCAGAAATAACTGGCAATTCTTCTTCCGCTTCATTTAACGCTTGAGTTTCCGGTGCATTCTCTACCTCTAAAGAATAAACAACAACTCCATCCACTCTGATTTTCGCGATCTCCAACTCAGTATCTTTCACTGTACCCTTTACTTCGCAGTCCTGCGTTTTTGCTAAAGTAAGATTGGTTCCTTTTGGTGTCGACACTGTCTGTTTCTCTGCGTAGAATTCTACCTGTGTTTCTGGATTTGCTGGGGTCACTGTTCCAGTATTGACATCTACAACGCTGGTCTGCACTGCTACATTGTGATTTACTGCTTTGGCATAAACTACAACGTCCTGGTCAGTTTGAATATCGTTCAAACTGTACGTACCCGTTCCAGTCTGCCCTTCTTCAATCGGAACTTCTTCCCCGTTCACCGTTACTTTTTCTACTTCATAGTAAACATAATCGTCAGATGTTGTGTCCAAACTTTCATCAAGTGTCCAGGTTACATCTTTATTCGCGCCAACTTCCAGTCCGCCTTCACGTCCTTCAACGTCCCCTTTAGCGCCAACCAGTGTCACAGTCACATTTACTGTTTCCCTGTCTGGATCTACCGGAATCGGTGGATTTTCAGGGTCAACTGGCGCAAAGTATACGTCTACAATCCAGTTCTTTCTGTTGACAGAAATATTCTTACTGCCGGCATTGGCCACTCTGTCGCTCTGCTTTTCGCCGTTAATATAAACGCTTTCTACTTTGTAACCATCGGCAGGTATCCAAGTGACCGGTACAGACACGTTGCCTTCTACAACCTTACTCGGCGATACTGTACCCTGACCATATTTATTCACTGTAACTGTGTAATAATCCGGTGTGCTGCCGCCACCTAAGGAAGCTCTGGTGCCCAAGGTCACAACCACTTTGTGGTCTGTTTGGATAGATGTAAACTTAATGCTGTTTTCCGACGGCTCCTGCATATTGCCGTCTACCTCGACAGAAACTACATAATAGCCTTCTGCCAGTTCCCATGTTACCTTATGATCGTCCCCTTCTTTCAGGGTCGTGGTCGGCGTAATGGTACTACCGCCAATGATTCCTCTCAACGCAGTAGACACTTTATAGTTTTTGTCATTGTCAACTACTGGAATCACCGGTACATCTGGTTGCGTTGGATCAATTGGATCGGTTGGATCCGTTGGGTCCGTCGGATCTGTTGGTTTATCTGGATCTGTCGGATCCGTCGGTTTTTCCGGCTCTACCGGTTTCTCTCCAACTTTTGCACAGATTACCTTGATGGCATGATCTTCATACATCGCATCAAAGGTAAATGTCCCGGCAGTCAGCAGGTCATCGCGGATTACATTGTCCACCCAAACGGATTTGATTTCATAACCGTCATTAGGCGTCCATGTCACTGTGGCGCTGCCGCCTTCTTTAATCTTTTCTAAGTCACCCTCAATGGTGCAGTTTATCGGTCATCAATTACTTTCAGATAACGATCATAGTAGAGCCGCAAAGACAATGTCGGACTACCGGTAATATCACCTTCTAACACATTTTTTGCGTTAGCCGCATTATACCAGTAGGTTACACCCTCAACAGTCAGCTCTGCTACTTTGTCTTCTTCCGGCACTGCCACTTTACTTTCTGTGGTGCCAGTGTAAGTTTTGGTCACACCGCTCTCTGTCACTTTATTGTAAATGTAGTTCCCATCTTTATCTTTGCTACCGGAATTGATGAAATAGTCTACCGTATACTTGGTATCATCTCTCGGCGTCCACATTGCAATAAAGGTGTGTTCCGTTTTATCTTGAATCGTCTCACCGCCAACATATACGGTATAACTTGCAGCCGCCTCTGTATCTTTGAACTGTGAAGCGCCTGTCAGTTCATTCACGATGAGGTTATTTTCTACCTCGGTCAATTTATACCAACCGGCAAACGTATAGCCGGCACTCTGAGGCGTCAAGAAAGTATCATATTTCGTAGCACTTGAACCTAAATATGCCTGGTCGGAAATCTTGCTGCCGCCATTACTATCAAAGTGAACCACAAATTTGCTGGTGTCCACCTTCCACACCGCATAGATGGTTTTATCCGATGCTGGCATAGTAGGCGCTGGCACAGCCGTGATTCCTGTAACCCCTTGCGCTATCTTGAACACATTCGCAGTGTCATTGGCGCTGCTTTCTGACCACCCTTGGAAAATATACCCCGGTTTGCTGGGAATCCCACGACCGCTGATCGGGATGTTCAATGTATTAAGATCGGTTCCGTAAGCAATGTCTTCAATAGAACGCACATTTCCCAAAGAACCACCATTGGCATCAAAGCGTAAGGTGTAATTGCCAACTTCCCACTGGGCAACTAAATAATACTTGTCGAGAATAACGATTGGCTGTCCGTTTTCGTCAAGCACATCATTACCTTTATCATCCTGTTGGGTTACCAGCTTGGCAACTGTGGTAGCCACATCTACTAACGGTGCATTACCCACAGTCATCCCTGTCAGGTTCCCATCGGCGTCTTTCCCTACATAACCGTTTACAGCATCATTGGTCGTACCGTTAATCAATTTCCAACCTTTAAAACTGTAACCCACACGTGTTGGGAGTACATGTTGCGCATCAATCTTGGTCTCAATACTAGCACCGGACGTCACATTGAAATAAACTGACGGTTTCGTTTCCCCGCCTGCAGTAGCAATCTGTCCGCCATTTGCCAGATAAATTATCTGCGCAGTGCCTTTTGAGTAGCCTGGGCGAATGACAATGGTATCCCCACCGCTCGGATCTACCTCTGTCCCCGGTGTCACAGGATCTCCGCCATCAGTTTCCCAACCACTGAATTTATCATCCTCATCTCCAGATTCCGGTTCATCCTCCGGCAGGACAATAATCGGTTTGTCACTGATGACATAATAATCGTCAATAGGATTGCCATCGGCATCCTCTACGATAACATGTTTTGGTTTGAACACAGCTTTATTTCCCACATTGCCGCATTCATCCTTTACCCAGACCACAATGGGGTCTGTACTGTCAATGGGGTATTCAAAGCTGTAACTATGCACAGCCGCATCAAGGATTTCCCAGTCGGTTTCTGCCGGCGCTGCTGTCTCACTGTTAGTAATCCAGTATGCGGCTACACCAGAACCGCGGCCATCCTCCATGAAAGTAATCCCATCCTCATCAATTCCCATACCGGTATCAGTGAGGGTGATGTTAACAATATTTTTTCTTGTGTTTTCCCCGCTGATTACAGGTTCCTCATCATCCAAAAAGGCCACAACATAGGTCTGAGACACCTTGGACTCATTGCCCAGTTGATCCCTAACGCTTAATTCAAAAGTATAGCGTCCGGATTTTCCTTTTCCATCATATTCATCGTCTTTGATTTTCGCAGGATCATCAATCCATCCTGTGTCATACTTTACATTATTATCTGGATCATAGATTTTGTAATTCCACTGCGCAATCCTTCCATCCGCACCAGCTAAGGTTCCCGGCTTGGATTTGTCCACGATGTTTACACGAATTTTTTCGCCGGTATTCAGTAAATGCTTCTGATGAACTGTCATGAGCTGCTCGCCTGTATCAGCATTTACCACATAGAAGTTTGCCAAAGGCAAATCACTAGCAATAGACACCTGTTGAAATTTTACTTTTTCAATATAATTTGTGTAAATATATTGTGCCATCAATTCCACATAATTATCGCCACTAGCAATATACCCATTTTCTGAGCCTAACCCCTGATGTGTGACGTTGCTTTCTTCATCTGTGGTGGTGTCCGTGACAATCTTCCCATCCTGTCCGTTGGAGATGTAGAAAATTTCATTTTCATTCATACGGTTAATCCCATCGGCATAAGACTGGTCTTTCTCGTCGGGAATTTGCGGGTCATTGCTGTCGCCCACCAAGTTGACGAAATATTTGTAATCCGCGCCCTGATAGTACTGTACATTCTTCAATGCATCAAAAGCACTTGATTCATAGGCCATCTCCAAATCCAGATAACGGAATACTGTCAACTCACTACACCCATGAGAGGCATACCCTACAATAGGACCAAAACCATTGAATCCCGTATCATCCAGAGAATATTTATCTATTTTTGTTTGCGGTGCAGAGAGATTTCCCGCCGCATCATATTGCTGTACTTGCACAGTAACTGCATTTTTTTGCAATTCCACAGTAAGACGCGCTTTTTTGGTAGCTGTAAGTCCTACGTTCATGGTACTTCCTACTGGAATAGCTGTTGCCAAAGCGGTTTCTGCATCCAAAGAAATTTTTTGAATGCCCCCTGTATGACTAGGACCGATATATAATACATAACCAACCAACTTCCCAGTATTATCAATACCAGCGTTCAGTAAAAACCCATAACCATGTAATGTATGAGCGCCGATAGCATTGGCATCAATATCAAAACTGATTGTCCTGCGAGAATCACTGGCTGCTGGATAAATCATATAATCCAGTAAAGCTTGCGTACCATAGCCTGCAAATACCATGCTAACTTTGCCCTCATCATCGGCATAGGACCAGATATGCTGCGCAAAATAGCGACATCCGGAAATGTTTCCGTTAGCCAGTAAATCTTTCATATAAACTGGGTTGGCACCTGATGCATTACTATTATCTGCTGCTCGATAAGGTTGCTTTTTTTGCTGCTCAGCAGATAATCCCAACTTGTTATATTCCGTATTATTCAGATAATGGTCATACACATACCACCCGTTTAAATCTGTGGTATCAATTTTTGCCGCAGTATCTGTAATGCGGAAATCACTGGGATTCAAGCCCTGTTCAATCAATTTCTGTGTCAATTCCTGCTTAAAATCAAGGAAAGTTCCCGGATAATCGCTGGGCACATTCACGGCAATATCAATCTTTGGCGTCGGATTGGTACCCACATCAACGGATGCCGCCGATGCGCTGATTGGCCCGATACAGGAAAAAAACATAGTGACACATAACAAAATACTTACGAATTTTTTTGCTTTTTTAAGCAATTGTCCTCCCCCCTCAAATTATATGCCTATAATACTACTATCACAGGCATTGTATAGTTTGCTTTGCGCATACCCCTTTCTGCTCTTGCTTCTGTCAATGTTTTGCCGCTTGACATATGGTCGTTCCAACGCAAGCCTCGTCAGGCACCGTTTTGCCAATCACATCTCGCCTCCTTGTGGCATGGCCTGTAATCTCTGGACACCGTCGCCTACAAGGGGGGATATGGTAAGCGATGGTGTATTATACTATAAAAAATGCTGGTTTTCCCTAAGGCTAAACCAACATATACACCAGTGCAAATATACAAATGATAAATAGAAAAACATCCCAAACCCCAAGCAGACGAAGGCGCTGCATGGTTACACGTCACATGTATTTCGCAGAATCGACTGATACGTATGGCATAGCTTTTTTGGAATTGCCAAACTATAATATAAAAAAATATGAGTTATTGTATCCCTGCTTTTTTGTAACTGAGCATAAAAAAAGGCTTGTGTTGCATTTGAAAATGCAACACAAGCCTAAAAAACATAATCAATTTTTATGTTGGAGCACAGGTCCTAAAACCTATACCTTTTTATATCACTTTTTGGTATTATTATACTGCAAAAAGATCCATTGTCAATTATTTTTGTAAAAATTCTGTAATTATTTTAGAAAATTTATCCTATATTT
>DKVF01000100.1:16375-17469 GCA_002491065.1 Peptococcaceae bacterium UBA7185 | reverse complement strand
TTCGAATCTCGTCTTCCGCTCCAACAAAAGCAGACCTTAAAGGTTCTGCTTTTTTCTTTAGCTAAGAATAGGATGTATGACCTGAAGAAAAGCAGAAAGCTTGATTCAGTAAACAGGATATGGATGAGAAAAATCGGAGGGATTTGGAATGGAGCAAAAGTCAGAATATGTGCAGGAAGTTTTTACAGAGATTGCAGATAGTTATGACCAAATGAATGATAAGATGACGTGGGGCATGTTAAAGGGCTGGCAAAAAATTGTGATGCAGAAAACTCAGTTAAAAGTCGGCGATAAAGGGCTGGATGTGTGCTGCGGTACTGGCGAAATGACCTTCCAGCAGCGTGAATTAGTAGGGCCGGCAGGGGAAGTAATCGGTTTGGATTTTACGCAGAATATGCTGGATGTGGCCAATGCCAAACTGGAAAAGCTTCACTACCGCAACGTGTCTTTTCTACAGGGTGATGCCATGGATTTACCCTTTGCGGATAATACATTTCAAGCAGTGACCAATGGGTTCGCACTGCGCAATGTAGTGGATATCCAGAAAACTATTTCTGAGATGGCTCGGGTTACGGTGCCAGGCGGGCGTGTGGTTTGCATTGACGTGTCAGTGCCCCAATTCTTTTTATTCAGATGGTTTTTCAATGTCTACTACTATAAGGTTGTGCCGATAATGGGCCATGCGGTGGATAAAAATAAAAAAATCGCTGAAAAGTTTCCGGCGTATACTTGGTTGGCGGAGTCCTTGCGGACCTTACCTCCTCAGGAAGAGATTAAACAAATGTTTTTAAACGCCGGTATGCGGGACGCCAGCTATAAAGGTGTGGGCTTTGGCGCAGCGACGATTTACTGGGGCACAAAGCAGTAGCTAAAATCTTTGTATCAGCTGCTGCAGCCATATAATCCAGGTGGACTGGGGATTGAGTGTGCCAGTGAGAAGGGCGCTGCGATATAGTTCTTCATATGCCAGCTTCCCTAAAAGTATAAAGGAAAAGATTGCAAAGCAGATTTGCAAAAAATAAGCTCGTTTCTGCACAGGAACGCCTCCTTTTATGTATTTTTTATAAATTGTAACCACTTTGTAATTAAATTAT
>DKVF01000100.1:0-16130 GCA_002491065.1 Peptococcaceae bacterium UBA7185 | reverse complement strand
ATTGTAATTAAATTATACGAAAAAATGGCCTCGAACAGAGAAAATCGGGGTCATTTTTTGTATAAAAAATAATGATTTTCATAAATAAAGTGAATAGTTTTATCGTATAAAAATAGAAGATACATTGTGTTATTTCATTTTATAGAAAAGAATAAAAAGGCTTTGTTGAGCCGTTTTTCGGTGATGCGGTATTTTTTTAGTGAATGGGAAAAACATTTGTAGCGTATATATTTTAGTGGAAAAATGGAAAACCTGATATCAAGAAAAAATAATTAAATTACATAAATGTATATAAATGTAATTATTGCTTTACGAAAGTGTTTTTTTTTGGTATAATAATGTCAATTCAGATGGAAAGGGGAGTCGCCAATGAAGAAGTTTTTACTTCTGCCTTTTTTGACACTTTCTTTGTTGTTGCTGGTTTTACCAGTGTACGCTGCCACCGAAGGAGGAGCTGTATCCGAAACCGAGGATGCAGGTGCATTTTATGACGCAGAAGAAGACAGCTTAACGATTGAATATAGGACACAAACAATAAAATGCGAGAATGCAGCGATTAAAAGTGAAGATGTCACCTATTTGCCCTTGCGGGAGGTGCTGAGTGCCTATGGCGCCAGTGTAAGCTGGGGAATTGGTGAGGCGGAGGACAAGGTGATTATCACTGCAGGTGGAGAACGCTACCAGTTGCTTGTTGATTTGAAAAAATGTGAAGCCTATGGTGTTGATCAAAAAAAATACGCTTTGCGACATGAGGACAGTATTTTGTATCTGCCGGTTCATTTTTATGCCGATGTCATGAACTGTGCTGTGGTGTGGAACAAGGAAAAAGGGATATTGACCTTGTGCGATGAGAAAAAGAAAAAAGAGGCTACGATTTTTAATCCTGCAAATGGCGGAATCAGTTACAAAAAACTTTTGAACTTGCCAGTGTATCAAAAAACCACTGCGCCTGCGGTATCCCGTTCGGCAGGGTTGCAGGCTCGTGCAGCAGGTACAACTGCCAGCAGCGGAAGTGTGTATCAAAGAGGAATCGCTTCCTATTACGGAGCTAAATTCCAGGGACGCAGGACCTCCAGCGGGGAAGCCTACAATAAGGACGCGTTGACTGCAGCGCACAAAACACTGCCCTTTGGAACGGTGGTGCGCGTGACGGCCAAATGGAATAATCGCTCGGTGAATGTGCGAATTAACGACCGCGGTCCTTATGCTTACGGCAGGGTGATAGATTTGTCTACCGCTGCGGCCAAAGAGCTGGGGATGCTGGGAAAAGGCGTTGGAGAAGTAACGCTGGAAATTGTCTCTTATCCGTGAGAAAATAATAGAGGATTTGCTAAAAATAAAAGAGCTGTTGCATTGTGTGATTTGCAGGACACAATGCAGCAGCTTTTCTCTTGCCGAACGTCGTTTGTCTGTTTAGCGACAATAAGGGCAGATTTGGTCATCGCTGGGCGGCCATTGATAAAAGGCGTGGCCGCATTGACTGCAAATTTTTTCGCTGCTTTGGGCAAGGCGGTGGGGCGTTTGTACAAATTGCTGCTGAGTCATGAAGTCTTCCCATTGCAGTTTGTGCTGCATGCAGATTTGCTGGCAGAGATTGCAGCCGATACACAATTCAGGATGAAACAGCAATTCCTTTTGGGGAATCTTGCTGTCGCCGTCCGTTGTTGTGATTGCCAGGGCCTGGGTAGGACAGAGAGTCACACAGGCACCGCAAAAATTGCAGGCTTGGCAGGAAAGGGCGCGAAAGGGCAACGTCTCTGCGGAATGTACCGGCAGCTCTTTTTTGGCATAGAATGCATAAAGGGGCAAACGGCTGGGAAATACCACTGCTTCTTCTTGGGTTTCTTCCCCTGCAAAAAGGGGATTGGCGGCTAGGGTTTCGAAATTGTGCGTCAACATCTTTTTTGACTGGGTTTCTGTGCGCTGAAAAAGTTCATGGAACAGCGCGCGCCGTGAATTATTTTTTTCGGCTTGTGTGGGCTGCGGTTCCTGCAGTATGATTTGCAGCCGTTCTGAAGGAATTTGGTATTGCGCCAGCTGTTGCTGCAGCCCCAGGGCATACCACTGATGGGCGCACTGCTGACACAGCGCAGGCGTAAGGTAAAGGGTGATGTGACCGTGGCGATATAACAATTCCAATATTGTCAGCGGTGAAAGCTGCTGCAGGCAATTTAGACGCAGCGCTTCCCCAGGCGCGAGAGGATTGCGCGCGCAGCAGAGCTGTAGCGGCTCCTCTTTGGGCAGGGAAAGCAGAGCAGGATAATCAATCTGAAATGTTCCGGTGGGGCAGGCAGAAACGCATAAGCCGCAAAGTGTGCAGTCGACAGCCTGCCAGTGCTGTTCGGTGAAGGTCAATGCCTGTGCTGGACAGAGCTGCTGACAGATCGCGCAGCTGGTCAAGGGACTGATGCGATTGATACAGTTGGCAGAAATAATTGTGAGATGGTCGGCTTTGTGATAAGATTTCTGGTTCATAACGAAGCGCTCCTTTTTTTATGGCTCTATCTGTTATCATACAATGAAGTAGAAAAAAAGGAAAGAACAGTTTTATGGAAGAATCAATATGACAGAAAAAACAGCTCTGTAAAAATAGGGTTTGCTTTTTTCATACTCTGTGTATAATATAATTTGGGTGAGGAAAATGATAGAATTTCAAGACTTAAAATTAGAAGACAAAAAGATAATTGATGAATATTTTCGGCAAGGTCAATATCAAAACTCCGAATGTACCTTTACAAATTTATTTATATGGCGTGACTGCTATGCGGTGCAGTGGACGGTCATAGACGGTCTTTTGGTGATCAAGCCGGGGCAAAGCGATGAAAGCTGGATTTTGCCCCCTTATGGGGATTACGCGCAGCACGATGTGCAGAGCGTGCTTTTACAAATGCGGGAATACTTTGCACAGCAGGGGAAACCTCTGGTGCTGCGGGCAGTGACCGAGGAGCTGCGCGTCATGCTGGAGCAATCCTGTCCTGGAATGTTTGAATTTGAAGAGGAGCGGGATTTGGAGGACTATCTCTACAACGGAGCAGATCTGCGTGAGCTGAAGGGCCGCAAATATCACAGCAAACGGAATCATCTCAGCATTTTTCACAAAAATTATCCCGACTATGTTTATGAGCCCCTTACCGCCGATATGCGTGAAGAAGTATGGGAGTATATTAATCTGTGGTGTAAACAAAAAGAATGCAGCGGCAAATTCAGCGACGGATTGATTTGTGAAAAGAAAGCGATCCGTGAAGCTCTGGATTTTTTTGAGGAATTGGACTATGTAGGCGCTGTGATTCGGATTCAGGGACAAATTGAAGCATTCACCATGGGTGAGATGCTCAACGACAATACAGTAGTAATTCATGTGGAAAAAGCTAACGGCCTAATTAATGGGCTGTACGGTGCGATCAACCAGGAATTTTTATTGCATGCGTGGCCGGATGTGCAATTTGTGAATCGCGAGGAGGACACCGGCGACGAAGGCTTGCGCAAAGCGAAATTATCCTATCAGCCGGTACAATTAGTGAAAAAATACAAGGGAGTTTTCAAAAATGCATGACAAGGCAGTCTGTCGTTTCGCAAAAGAGGAAGATGGTGCGCAAGTGCAGGCATTGTGGACGCAATGCTTTGATGATACATCTGCTTTTGTAGAGTGGTATTTTCAGCGCTATTACCAGAAGGAGAATACGCTGGGGATTTTTGCCGATGATACCCTGTTGGCCTCGGCGCAGATGATTCCATATACAATCGCTTTGCGGGGCGCGGAGGTGCCGGCGGCATATATTGTGGGTGTGGATACCTTGCCTGAGGCCAGAAATCAAGGATGTGCCAGCAGGCTGTTGCTGGAATGCCTGCAGACACAAAGGGAACGAGGGCAAGCCATCAGCTTATTGATGCCTTTTGAAGGTCAGTTCTATTATCGTTATGGCTGGCCTTTTTGTTATTTTCATCAGCAGATGGAAATTAAGCCACAGGAGTTGCGCTGCGCGGCGCACTCGTGGGGGCATATCCGTCAAGTGGAGCTTTTGGAGGCCATTCCTGCTTTGCAGCCCATTTACAACCAGTTTGTGCAGCACTATCATGGCGCAGTGTGTCGCACCATACAGCAGTGGCAGCTCTTGATGGAGGACGCGGCGCTGGAGCATACAGCATGTTATCTACTGGAGAAGGATGGACAGGCAATGGGCTATTGTCTGTGGGTACCGCTACGCGGCAAAATCTTCATCCGGGAGATGGCTTGGTGCAATGCGGCGGCAAAGGCGGGATTGCTGCATTTTTTGCTGGAAGCTGTGCCTGCGCAGCAGCTGCTCTGGTTGGAGCTGCCCGATGAGGACGAGCTGGTGTTTTCTCTGGCGGCGGAAAAGAAAAAAGCAGTGCGCTATCCCTTTTTGATGGCCCGCATCGTAGATGTAGCCCAATGTCTGAGAAGCATTCAGTATCCTCAAATAGATGGAAGGCTTTTACTTTATGTAAAAGATGATTTTGCCCGGTGGAATCACGGCTTCTTTTCTGTGGAAGTGCAGCAGGGCAGGGCACGGGTGCAACCTGTCGCTTCACGGAGAGGAATCTGTGCTGATGTGCGCATCACTATTGATGGGCTGAGCCAATTGGTTCTGGGAGCGCGCAGTGCAGCGCAGCTGAAGAGGCAGCAGCTGCTGCAGGTAAAGGATGATCAGGCATTCCAGTTGCTTCAACAGCTATGGCCGCCGCAGAGCAACTATATTAATGAGTACTATTAAAATTGCCCAGAGTATCGTATCCTCATGAAAGGGTAGCGTGTGGCTCTGATTATGTGTATAGAAAAATTTTTCGGGAATTTAGAGAATAAAATTGCAAAGTTCTCCAGAATGATGTATGATTATAAGATAGACTTATCGGTAAAACGAGGAGGATCTTGTAGTGGATTATACACATATTGATGGAAATTTGTTTATGAATATGGTTTTGGCTGGAGTCAGCAAACTAAATGCAGATAAGGCATCAATTGATAGCTTGAATGTGTTTCCTGTGCCGGACGGCGATACAGGGACTAATATGTCACTTACCTTGAATTCTGTGGCGCGCTTTTTGGGGCAGATTCCCGAGGGAGAAATCAGCGTGAGCAAGGTGGCGGAGCAAATGGCCTATGGTGCGCTGATGGGCGCCCGAGGTAACTCCGGGGTAATTCTTTCTCAAATTTTAGGAGGTATTTCCAAAGTTTTTATCACAAAGGAGAATGACGCCGATGCATACAGCTTTGTGGAAGGGTTTGCAGGTGGTGTACAAGCGGCCTATAAAGCAGTGGTAAAACCTATGGAAGGGACTATTCTGACAGTGTGTCGCGAAGCCAGCGAGCATTTAACGGCGGTGTATCAGGAGAGCTTTACCATTGAAGACTGCTTGAAGGCCTATCTGGAAGAAGGCTATCGCAGTTTGGAGCGTACGCCTGAAATTTTGCCAGTGTTGAAACAGGCAGGTGTTGTGGACGCCGGAGCCAAGGGTCTGCTGACTTTTGTAGAAGGTATGTTGACCGGATTGACGGGACAGCTGGATTTTGCTGCGGAGAATAAGACAGAGCAAGTGGTGGAGAATGATTATCCCGAATATCATATCCATCCCGACCAGATTACCTTCCAATATTGCACAGAATTGATTGTGCACAGCAAAGAGCGGCATGTGGATGAGGAGGAAGCTAGAGCCTATCTCAGCGATTTGGGAGATTGCGTGTTGGTTGTGAGTACCGGTGAAATTACCAAGGTGCATGTGCATACCAACCGTCCAGGCAAGGTCTTAGAGTATTTTATCGAATACGGCGATTTGAATGATATTAAAATTGAAAATATGAAAGCCCAGAGTCAGCGTTTTGGTATAGCGGACGCAGAAGCCGACGGGGCGGCAGAGCATAAGCAGATGGCGGTAATCGCCGTGAGTGCCGGAGAAGGGCTGAACGAGATTTTTGACAGCTTAGGTGTGGACTATGTCATCACCGGCGGCCAGACGATGAATCCCAGCACAGAGGACTTTATGAAAGCCATTGAACGGGTAAATACCGATGCTGCGATACTGTTGCCCAACAATAAAAATATTATCATGGCGGCAGAGCAGGCGGCCAAGTTGAGCGAAGCGACACAGGTGGAGGTTGTGGCCAGCCGTACCATTCCCCAGGGCATTGCGGCGCTGATGGCCTATAACAGTGAAGGCACGCTGGAAGAAAATGCAGAATCCATGCGCAGCTCCATGGCCTATGTGCGTTCTGCGGAAGTGACCTATGCCGTGCGCGATACCTCGATAGATGAGTTCTCCATCAAGGAAGGGCAGCTGCTGGGCATCGTAGAAGGCAAAATCAAGGCTGTGGGCGACGACATGGAGCAGCTCGTGAAGGACACTTTGGCAGTGATGGATATAGAGGATGCAGAACTGGTAACTTTATATTACGGCGCAGATGTGAAGCCTGAAGCTGCGGATGCATTGCTGGAAGCCTTGCAGGAAGTTTATACAGAGCTGGAGTTTGAGTTGTATCATGGCGCACAGGCTGTATATTCTTATTTAATTTCGGTGGAATAGGCTTCTTTTAGAAGCGACCGATAAAGGAGGAGCGTAATGTCAAAAATCAGAATAGTGACAGATAGCACAGCAGATCTGACACCGGAACTGGTGGAACGTTACGGCATTACAGTAGTGCCACTGACTGTTTTTGCAGACGGAAAAGCGTATAAAGATAAAATTGATATCACCAATGAGGAATTTTATGCGCTTTTGCAGTCGAGCAAGGAATTGCCGACTACTTCCCAGCCCTCTCCAGCGGTGTTTGCAGATGTTTATCGGCAATTGGCTGCAGAAGGTGCGGAGCACATTATTTCTATTCATATTTCTACTGCGCTGAGTGGTACCTATCAGAGCAGTGTGTTGGCGGCAGGCCTGGTGGCGCAGGAAGTTGCCGTGCATAACGTTGACAGCAAAATTGCTACCATGGGCCTAGGCCTTTTGGTGATTGCAGCAGCACGGATGGTGGAGGCGGGTGGCTCCGCAGACACAATAATTCAGTCGTTGAGTGAAATCGTGGAAAAGCAGCGCCTGTATTTTCTGTTGGATTCTTTGGATAATCTGCACAAAGGCGGCCGAATTGGAAAGGCCAGCCATTTATTTGGCTCCTTACTGAATATCAAGCCAGTATTGTGCTTTACCGACGGTGTGATTAATGTACAGGACAAGGTGCGGGGAAACAAAGATAATAAGGCACTGGAGCGTTTGATAGAGATTCTTTTGGAGAAGATAGATTCCTCTAAGAAATTGTACTGTGCCATGGGATACTGTGACAATAAAAAAACAGCGGAATATATCGTAGAACGTGTGAAAGAGCATGTGGACTGTGATGAATTTATTTATTTACAGATTGGCAGCGTTGTCGGTACGCATATTGGCATGGGCGCTGTGGGCATGGCTTTTTACCAACTGTAAATGCCGTTTTCATTTTAGAATAAGATTAAAGTGTGTAATACAAATCAAGGGCTATGCGCGAGAACATCGTGCATAGCCCTTGATTTGTATTTTTTTTGCAGTTAGAGTATTATATAAGTATATAGATGAAATAGACAAAACAGGATTCTGGGCAGCATAGGCCCGAAAATTAACCAATGGCTGGGAAGATAGCCTGACAAATTTTAATCGTGGGAGGTTTTTAGAATGAAGAAAAAATGGGTTGCGATGTCGCTTTTGGCGGCAATGGCGGTGTTGTGTCTGACCGGCTGCGGGGAGAAACCAGCAGAAAAGGAAGATGGACAGCAGTCCGAAAGGCTATCCCTGCAGCTCTCTGTGGAGGATTATCCCGTAATGGATGGCTCTACAGCGAATCTGCCGATGATGGCGGAAGTGATGGCAGAGGTGTGCGGCATCTCTGTGGAGGAAGCGGAAAATCTGACCAGCTGTCAAAAAACGCCGTTGGCCTGGGAGAATATCACCAATGGAGAAGCGGATATTTTGTTGGTCTATGAAGCCGCCGAGGAAACTAAGGCGCTGGTGGAACAGTCCGGCGTTGCCTTGGAGATCACGCCCATAGGGCGGGATGCCTTGGTGTTTATCAATAATGCGCAAAATCCGGTAAAAAATTTGAGCCAACAGCAGCTTATTGACATTTATACAGGAAAGATTACCAATTGGAATGAAGTAGGCGGCGACGATTTGGTTATTGTACCTTATCAACGCGGTGAAACTAGCGGCAGTCAGTCCTTGTTTATGAAGCTGTTGATGAAGGACGAAACACCTATGGCAGCACCGCAGGAGCTGAAGCCGGCAGAGATGGGGATGTTAATTGATGAACTGGCCCGCTATAACAATACCGGCGATGCGCTGGGCTATTCGGTATTTTACTATGCCAGCTATATGTATCAACAGCCTGGGCTGAACATGCTGGCTGTTGACGGCGTTCTGCCCAGCGATCAAACCATCGCCGACGGTAGTTACCCCTTGCTCAATGAATATTATGTCGTGATTCGTGCTGACGAGGCGGAAGACAGCCCAGCCAGACGGTTGCGGGATTGGATTTTGACTGCTGAAGGAAAAGCAGCCATGGAGAAAGCAGGATATATTCCTGTGCAGGGCTGATTCAGAGAAAAGAAGTAAGGGGTTTATAGATTTGACTCTATTCAGTATTCAGTTTGAAGGAAACATATACAGAGTGAGAAACAGGCTTGGGCAATAAAGGGCGGTATGCTTCTAAATGGAGTTGCATACCGCCGCCTTTTGGTACTCGATTTTTATAGGATAATGTTAAATTTTTGATGTAAATATGAAAATACTGCCCATTTGATGATGAAATAGGATGTGATGAAAAACAGTGCGATTGTTCCCCCACTTATTCCCAATCCTTCCTCCATGATATATCTCTACAATTTTGAAACAACAATGTATCTCCTTTATGGTTTGTGTTGCATATTTTGGAAAGTTTAACGACTCATTTTCAGCTTTTCTAAACAAAGTGGATTTGGGTAATATTGTTATTCCATCGCGTTCTGCAAATCCTCTTTGCTGATTTCTACCGGACAATGGAAGCTGAGGGCGTCCCATTGGGTGTCAGAAATGTGTATCGGCGTGTGCAGATTGGCCAATGCCAGTGATTTACAGGTAAGCGGCGTTGGGATTGGTTGACCAGCGGTACAGTCCTGTAAAGCAGCGCTGCATGCGCCGCATTCGATACATTTGAGTACCTGGCCTTTTCCCGCAGCCAACAGCTGGCTGCGACCATTGTCTAGGAGAATGACATGAACCTCTAAAGGTCCGTGCATTCCGCAGACGATAATACCTTCAATATCACCGGTACGGCTGGGACCTGTGATATAGGAATAGTATACAGGCGTATCTTGACGGCCTCCTGCTTGCCAAGCAGCGTGAATGCTTTCCAAAGCAGTATCATTGGAGGGATAAATTTTTTCCAGCCCAGCGACGGCCAAATGGCGGGTAGGAATATTGGATACCAAGCGTTCATTTCCCTGATCCTCTGCAAGGATGATGGTGCCAGTATCGGCAGCGATACCGCTTAGTCCAGTGATTCCCCAGTCTGCTTTATCGGCAGAGGTAATGATCTGTTTTTTTATGGTTTCGGACAAAGCTTTTGCATCTGTAGCTGTACCTTCCGTGAAATATTGCTGCAAAATTTCTATAATTTGTTCCGGCGCTACATTGTCTAATGGCGCACAACGGGGATTTATATATGGACGTTCTAATCCCTGCGCAACGATAGCTTCCAAATCTGTCTGTACTGCATGGGGCACAATTTTCTGTAAGTGAATTTCATTTAACTCCGGTGCAAAGGTGCACAGCGCTTTTTGCTCTGCAGGACAAAGTGCGGCAACAATGGCGGCTGCTTCCGCATTGTCTTTTGCCATGTGTACGATGCAGCCTTTGGCGCGCAAAGCTGTAACGGCCTGTTCCAAGAGCTGCTGTTGTTTGTCAATACATTGTTGGCGAATGGTTTGCGGTTCGTAAATATTCATTGGGTACTTCCTCCTTGACGATAAGCTTTGGCCAGCAGGCTGACAATATGGGCGGCTTGCTGTGCACTGTGATTGCGATATAGACCGTCTTTCAGGTGCATCATACAGCCAGGGCAGCCGGTCACGACGTATTGTGCCTGGGTATCGGCAATCTGTGCGATTTTTTCATCGTTGACACTGCGGGACACATCATAATGGAACAGGCTAAAACTGCCGCCAAATCCGCAGCAGGCATTAGGCTCCTTCATTTCCCGCAATTCAACGCCCATCTGGTGCAGTAGTTGCCGTGGTTCCTGGGAAATATGCATGCTGCGCACCAAATGACAAGGGTCATGCCAGGTAACGGACAGTGGTTCCTTTAGGGCAGGTGGCTGAATGTGCAGGATATTGACCAGATAATCATTGAGATCCATGACCTTGCTCTGTATTGTCTTATATTGAGTTAAAAGTGTTTCATCGTCGCAGTGAGCCAATAGCTTTTCCCATTCCTCTTTTACTGTGGCAGCACAGGAAGGACAGGTAAAAATGAGGTAGCTATATTCTTTGCTGCTGAGCAGACGAATATTTTTCTCAGCCATTTTTTTGGCAGCCTTGGTGTCGCCGCTCATAATAGCCGGGAGACCGCAGCAGGCTTCATTTTTGAAGGTTACCATCTGTACCTGATTGGCCATGAGTACATCGTAACAATCCAGACCGATTTGCGGATAGGCGTAATTCACAAGGCAACCAGCAAAAAATGCCACTTTGCTCTTTGGTTTTTTCAGCGGCGATTTTTTGGCAATCAGTTCAGGAAATGACTGTTTCGCCAAGGTCGGCAGCAGACGGTCCGTGGGAATGCCTGCAAGGCCAAATTTATTGACGTCGAAACGGAGCAGGGCTTCATGTTGGGGCTGCTCTTTCAGGGCGATGCCCTGGAATTTACGACTTACCTTCATGAGCGGCGGCAATGCGTTGGTGCTCAGTATATGGAATGCAGTGTTTTTAACCAAACCGTTGCCTTGGGTTTGCGCTTGTTCTTCACGCAGTCGTTGAATCATCTGCGGTACGGGCATTTCTAAAGGACAGGATTCTACACAACGCTGACAGCCGATACACAGGCTCAGTCCTGCTTCGTCTAATTTGCTTTTATCTTCAGCGTGGAAAGCGCTAAAAACAGTACCGCGGCCACCAATATATTTATAACCAAAGTTTTCGCCGATGGCGTTGTAAACTGGACAAGTATTCAAGCAACCGCCGCAGTTGAGACAATATAATACGGATTGATATCCTTGGTCGATGGCTTGCTGACGTCCTTGCTTCAAAAATACTACATGAACTTCTTCTGGCCCTTGCGCACCTTGCAAAAAATCCATTGCAGGGTTGGAAAAATGGCTAACGCCGTCAATGATGGATACATAGGTACCGATATCTTGACCGCATCCATAGGTGGAGGCGGTACGCACAACGGTGAGACCGTCTGCCAAATGGGGTACAACTTTTTCAATACCAGCAATCACGATGTGTACGCGAGGAATACTGGTCACGCAGCGGATGTTTCCTTCGTTTTCCGTGAGCAGGATAGCGCCGGTATCTGCAGCAATGGCATTGGCGCCGCTGATGCCTACTTCTGCACGCATAAAAGCATCACGCAGCGCACGCCGAGCAGCACCTACTAATAATTCAGGGTCAGTGGGCAGCTCTTCGCCCAGGTCTTTGGATAACAACTGTGCGCATTCTACACGGGTGAGATGGCAGGCGGGCGCTAAGGTATGAGCAGATTTTCCTTTGCCTTCCAGCTGTGCCAGCCGATCTCCTAGGTCGGTTTCATATACAATGGCGCCCTGTTCCTGCAAGCGATGGGTAATACCGATTTCTTTTCCTGTATTTGTTTTGGATTTTACCACCAGATGAGCGCCGGTAATATCTGCAATATAGTCCGCTGCCTGCTGAGTATTCTCTGCCACATATATATGAAATCCGTTGCGTTCCATGGCTGCGATGGCCTGAGGCAACAGCGTATCTAAATGGTTGATAGCGTCTTCTTTAATTTTTCGCAGCGCCGGAGCAAGCTCAGGATGCTGCGCACTGACTTTGGCAATCCCAGGCCGTAAATGGTCGATAGTTGTGTGACGGCCGACCCAGGAAGGATGATCTTCCAAGCCTGCATCAATTTTTTGTTGTAATTTTTGATTGGACATAAACACGCCTCCGATATATAAAAAATCAGATTTTTCTAAAATATTCTATTGTTTTAGTATAACACAAATTTAACGAGACGGAAAAAGTTTTTGTACTGTATGCAGTATAAAAAAGAGAACGGCTTGCGGGAATAAGAGTGTGTGGCGGAAGTTCAACAGGGAACTAAAAATAAGATAAGGGACACAGTAGTCAAAGACGCGTAAAATTTTCCTACAGTAAATTTATACGATCCGCGATCAAAAAATGCTTGACAATTCAGCAATTTTTCGCTATTGTAAAAACAGTAATAAATTGGTTTGTAATATTTTACAAGGCACAGAATGGGGCGCACCACCTGGGGTGTTTTCCTTTTCTGTGCCTTTTTGTATGCTGTCGATTTGCGGTCTGCAACTTGGCATAGCTTAGCACACAAATGATGACAACGTAAAATTAAAATAAATCGCAAATTCGTAGGAGGGGAGTGAATACGTATGAAAATAAACGGAGAGGATGTAGCTGGTTTTTGCGGCACAGTATGGGACTATTTAGAGCAGCACAAATATCAAGTGGAGCGTGTTGCGGTGGAATATAACGGCGAAATTTTGCAGTGGGCACAGTATCAGTCTGTGATATTGCAGCCGGATGATGTATTGGAAATTGTCAGCTTTGTTGGAGGTGGTTGAGGTGAGCTGCTATCAAGATAAGGCGGTAGCGATTGCTGGATTGGGTGGTTTAGGCTCCAATATTGCTGTGATGCTGGCGCGCAGCGGTGTGGGGAAACTTTTGCTGGTGGATTATGATCGGGTAGAGCATAGCAATTTGAATCGTCAGTATTATCTGCCGTGCCATGTGGGACGTTTGAAGGCAGAAGCATTGGCAGAACAACTGTTGCAGATTAATCCCGCATTGCAGCTTACTGTGCGTGTGGAAAAAATTACAGTGGGGAATGCAGCGGAGTTGTTCGCGCAGTGGCCTTTGGTATGTGAAGCTTTAGATGATGCGGCGGCTAAGGCGATGTTGATCAATACTTTGTTGACGGATAAGAAAAAAATAATTGTGTCTGGTTCAGGGATGGCCGGTTTGGGCAGCGCTAATGCCATATATACAGCTCGAAAAATGGCACGGCTTTACGTATGTGGCGATGAGCACAGCGATATGGGGCAAGAGAACATGTGGGCGCCCAGGGTGCAGATTTGTGCCGGACATCAGGCGAATATGGTGCTGCGGTTGCTGGCGGGATGGCAGGAGCCATAGCTGGAATTTGTAAAAAGGAGAGAATTATAATGAGCGATCAGTTGATATTAGGCGGTCATGCCTTTGATTCCCGTTTTATTTTGGGATCTGGAAAGTTTTCCTTAGAGTTGGTGCGTGCTGTAGCGAAAAAAGGCGGTACCCAGATGGTTACGCTGGCATTGCGCCGCGCCAATGAGGGTGGTACAGCTAATATTTTAGAGTATATTCCCGATGGGGTAACGCTACTGCCCAATACTTCAGGCGCGCGTACTGCAGAGGAAGCCTTGCGCATTGCACGGTTGGCCAGAGCCATTGGTTGTGGCGATTTTGTAAAAGTAGAGGTCATTCGTGACAGCAAATATCTTTTGCCAGACAATTATGAAACTTTAAAGGCCACAGAGCTTTTGGTGAAGGAAGGCTTTATTGTACTGCCCTATATGTACCCAGATTTAAATGTTGCGCGTTCCTTAGTGGATGCGGGTGCAGCGGCAGTGATGCCGTTGGCAGCTCCTATCGGCAGTAATAAGGGCCTGGCGACAAAGGAGTTTATCCAGATTCTTGTGGATGAAATAGATCTACCCATTATTGTAGATGCAGGAATTGGGCGGCCTTCTCAGGCATGTGAAGCCATGGAGATGGGGGTAGATGCCATCATGGCCAACACGGCCATCGCCACTGCCGGTGATGTGGGTGAAATGGCGGCAGCGTTCAAATTGGCTATAGAAGCCGGACGTCGGGCTTATCTGTCGGGATTGGGCCGCGTACTGGAAGGACAAGGGGAAGCTTCCAGCCCTTTAACAGGATTTTTGGAGGATTGAGCAATGAACCTGAATCATATAAATTATATGGAATATTTGCCCGATATGGAGATACTTCAATCGGATACTTTGGAGCGAGTTTTGTCGGGTGTCGCAGCTTATGATTACAATCAATATACTGCGCAGGATGTAGAACGGGCGTTACAAAGTACCAGTTTGAATATAAACGATTTTGGCGCATTGCTGTCGCCGGTAGCGCAGCCTTATTTGGAGCAGATGGCCAGAAAGGCCCAGTTGGAAACGAGAAAACATTTTGGTACGTCAATCTGCCTGTTTACGCCGCTGTATATTGCCAATTATTGTGAAAATCATTGTGTGTATTGTGGATTCAATTGTCATAATCATATTCAACGGGCAAAATTGACTACAGAAGAAATAGAGCGGGAGCTGCAGGCTATTGCCGCAACAGGTTTGCAGGAAATTTTGCTTTTGACCGGCGAATCACGAACTGCTTCCAGTGTGGAATATATTGGGGAGGCGGTAAAGCTGGCTGCCCGATATTTCCGAAATGTGGGGATTGAGATTTATCCGCTGAACAGTGAAGAATATCGCTATTTGAATCAATGCGGTGCGGATTTTGTTTCGGTATATCAGGAAACCTATAACCCTGACAAATATGAGCAGGTTCATTTAAGCGGTCACAAACGGGTATATCCTTACCGTTTTTACGCTCAGGAGCGGGCGCTCTTAGGCGGAATGCGCGGTGTGGCCTTCGGCGCGCTGTTGGGGCTGGACGATTTTCGCAAGGATGCTTTTGCCACAGGGCTGCATGCTTATTACACACAAAAGAAATATCCCCAAGCGGAGATTTCCTTTTCTTGTCCCCGTATGCGTCCTTATATTCATAACGCAGACAATAACCCGAACGACGTGCACGAGACGCAGCTTTTGCAGGTCATGCTGGCTTATCGGTTATTTTTGCCCTATGCAGGAATTACCATCTCGACTAGAGAACGGGCTGGATTTCGCGATCATGTTGTGGGGATGTGTGCGACGAAAATTTCTGCCGGAGTAAATGTAGGGGTAGGCGGTCATGAAGAAGAGCAAAAAGGAGACGAACAGTTTGAGATATCCGACCCCCGCACAGTTGACGAAGTAGATACTATGCTGAAAGAGCGTGGTTTACAGCCAGTCTATATCGATTATGTACGGGTATGATACTATGAGGAAACAAATCATTGCCATCACCGACCGAAAACAGTGTCCCGGCGATTTTTTCCAGCAATTATTGCGATTAGCCGATTCTGGTGTGACCGGAATCATATTGCGGGAAAAAGATTTGAATGAGCAGGAGTACTTGCAGTTGGCACAACAATGCCAGCGCCTGCTGCAGGACACCCCGGTGCCTTTCATACTAAATCAACAACTTGCTGTGGCGCAGGCACTGCAAATTGACCGGATACAGCTTTCCTACCCAAATCTTTTGACATATCACGCACAGTTGCAAAATATGCGCAATGTGCTGGTATCCGTGCATAGGGTAGAGGAGGCGGTGCAAGCGGCGAAGCTAGGCGCCCATGGAATTATTGCTGGACATATATTCTCCACCGAATGCAAAAAAGGCGTGAAACCGCGGGGACTGAAGTTTCTGGAGCAGATTTGTGAGGCAGTGGACAAACCGGTGTATGCCATAGGAGGAATTCATGCAGATACCTGGCCTCTCATTCAGGAAAGCCCTGCTGCGGGTGCCTGTGTGATGAGCCAGGCCATGGTATCAGGAAAATTTTTCTGGCAGATGTATTGACAAAAATAAAAGATAGGATTAAAATATAATAGCTGTAAATTTTATAGCTATTATATTTACGGGATGTGGCTCAGCTTGGTAGAGCGCCTCGTTCGGGACGAGGAGGCCGCAGGTTCGAATCCTGTCATCCCGACTTTTCAAAGCCGCTCTGTTGAGCGGTTTTCTTTTTGTATGAAGAAAACCCCCAGCTAGGTGATATGTACCCAGAATCCTGGA
>DKVF01000001.1 GCA_002491065.1 Peptococcaceae bacterium UBA7185 | reverse complement strand
AATTTTCAAAATGCAGCGTCGTTTCTACATAACAAAATAAGAATGTATCGACGGGAATGTAATAATTTGATAAAAGAATAATATTTTTTTGTATAGTTTTTGAAAAAGAAACTGTACAATTGAGAAAAATTTGGTATCATATATTTAAGTACATTATGATAGGTTTCATGGCGTAGCAAAAACGGAAGGTAGTGACCGAAATGAATGATGCGTTGCAGATTAATATGCTGGGCGGATTTTCTCTGCAATATCGGGATAAGGTGATTGATTATCAAAAAAGTCGTTCCCACAAACTTTGGTTAATTTTAGAGTATTTGATCACATTCCGTGACAAAGATATCACACAGGATGAGCTAATTAATCTATTGTGGGGCGATGAGTTTACCGAAAATCCTGCAAACACGCTGAAAACTTTGTTACACCGTTTGCGCAGTATGCTGAATGAATTAGAATTTGCGCCAAGTAAAGAAATGGTGTTGTACAATCACGGCGTTTATGCATGGAATAATAACCTGAAATGCGTTATTGATACTGAACAATTTATGCACTTCTGCGAACTGGGAGATGAAACAGACAACCCAGAAGAAAAAATCACTCATTATATGCGTGCATTAGAGTATTATAAAGGAGACTTTTTACCAAAGTCTTCATTGGAACCATGGGTCGTTTCGATTAGTACTTACTATCATTCCGAATATTTGCGCCTTGTACACATTTGTGTCGCACTTCTGAAAGATGCGAAAAGACTCTATGAGGTGATTACACTGTGTCAGCAGGCAATTGCTATTGATCCTTATGAAGAAGCCCTGCATTATGAATTAATCCGTGCCTTGCTAGATACTGGGGCCCAACAAACAGCGCTGGCACATTATGAATATGTAGTAGATTTATTTTACAGTGAATTCGGAATCAATTTATCTGAAAATCTGACCACATTATATCAAGAAATTATTAGAACCAGTAATGGTGTTGAGGTAGATTTGAGCATTATTCGTGATAAACTGCAGGAAGAAGACGACAGTTCTGGTGCCTTTTATTGTGAGTATGCGTTATTTAAGGAAATTTATCATTTGGAATGCCGCTCAGCCAGTCGAAACGGACAGTCCATCTATTTATGTCTGATATCAGCCACGGACGGTAATAATCATGTGCTAGAGAATCTGAAACAACACAATGTAGCCATAGATCAGCTGCGCAACGCAATCCAATATTCATTACGGCGTGGCGATGTATTTACACGTTATAGTGTATCGCAATATTTGATTCTCTTGCCAACTATCAGTTATGAAAACTGTGAAATGGTATTAAAACGAATTCAGCGCAATTTCAAATTAAATAATTCACACTCAAAGGTTACATTAACATATAAAATACAGCCATTAACTCCAAATATGTGATAAATTTTCCTTTACAAGCAATGTTACGCATGTTATAATAAAAATCAAGAAAAATATAGAAATGTAACTGTTTGTATGGAGGTTTTATAAATGAAAAGAAAATTTAAACAGTGGATTTGTGTGCTATTGTGCTTTGCATTTTCTTTTTTTACACTCTGCCCTATTGCTATGGCAGATGGAGCAACTGTGCTTTCTAATGAAAAAGCGAAAGTGGATGTGACCAATGCAAAGAATGGATATATTTTGGTTGCCCACAACGGTCAGGCAAAAAACAGACTGAAGGTACGGGTTACCGGACCCAGCGGTACCGTATATACTTATGATTTAAATAAAAATGGTCAGTACGAAACGTTTCCATTGTCTGACGGAAACGGAAAATATACTGTTGGGGTTTATGAAAATACCAGCGGTAATAAATATGCATTGGCCTACAGTACACCGGTAACTGTAATGCTGACCAATGACTATGCACCATTTTTGCATGCAAATCAATATGTGAATTACACGTCCAATAGTCAGGCTGTGAAAAAGGCTGCTGAATTGACAAAAGGTAAAAAAACTTCACTGGATAAAATTACCGTAATTTATGAGTTTGTGGTAAGTAATCTAACTTACGATAAACAAAAAGCTAAGAATGTACAAAGCGGATACTTGCCCAATGTGGATAAGGTATTGGCTGAGAAAAAAGGAATCTGCTTCGATTATGCTGCTCTAATGACAGCAATGCTGCGTAGCCAAGGAATTCCCACCAAGCTCGTGGTAGGTTACACTGGTGATGTATATCATGCATGGATCAATACGTTCATTCCTGAAAAGGGGTGGATAGAAGGAATCATCTTCTTTGACGGCACTACATGGAAGTTGATGGATCCTACATTTGCATCCAGCGCCAATCAGAGTAAACAAATCATGGAATACATTGGCAACGGAAGTAATTACAGTGCTAAATATGTATACTAAATAGTTGGAATATTCCAACAAAAAAATGAAAGAGCAAGGAGATTTTATATGAAAGAGAAAACGTTCGACGCATCGTATGTTTCTGCCTTCTGCATGGAAATGTATTTGATTATTCGGGCAGGAGTCCCTTTCAGTGAGGGCGTGGCTTTGTTGCGTGAAGATGAGCGCAATAGCTACCGCCGAACTGTGCTCGATCATCTCTATGAACAATTAGAATTAGGGGAACCCCTTGCAGCTGCTATGCGCGCTGCAGGAGGTTTCCCTGTTTACGTTGTAGAGATGGTTGATATTGGTCAGAGAACGGGGCATTTAGAAAATGTATTTCGTTCCTTGGCGGGATATTATGAACGAATTGAGCAATTGCAGAAAAGTATCCACAACGCGGTAATCTACCCGACAGTACTTCTAGTAATGATGTTATTTGTCGTAGCAGTCCTTTTAATCAAAGTGCTGCCTATTTTTCGCGAGGTGTTCCAACAACTGGGAGCAGAACTTTCCCCAGTGGCACAAATGTTAATGCAGTTCGGCCAATTTTTAGGACGCTACGGGTTGGTATTTTTGCTTGTGCTGGCGTTCCTTGTTTTAGCAGGTGCAGTATTGCTGCGCAAGGATACCCGCAAGACAGCTTTCTTGGCATGGCTGCAAAAAAGCAGTGAAAATTGGACCATCAGCAAAATGATTGCCTCCTCCCGATTGGCCGATGCCTTAGTCATGACCTTGTCCAGCGGTATGGATATCGATGCTTCTCTGGATATGGCTGCACGATTAGTATCGGGAAACAAGATGCAGGAGAAACTCACCCAATGCAAACGACTGATGCTCCTGGAAAATAAATCATTTGCCGATGCCAGTTTGGACAGCGGTTTATTTGCGCCGTTGTACTGTCGTATGATTGCCGTGGGTTTCCGCACTGGCAGTATTGACCCTGTCATGGAAGAAGTTGCGCGCCGTTGCGCTGAGCAGGTAGATGATCAAATGGAGGCCATGCTGAACCGTATCGAGCCTACACTGGTGATTATTATGTCTGTCATGGTAGGTTTGATTCTGTTATCAGTCATGCTGCCCTTAATGAGTATTATGTCAGCCATTGGATAAGGGGCGATGCAGATGAATTGGCTAAAAGAAAACGTGTTTTCCGTTCTCGTGTTCTTAGCGGTGATGGGCATTATGCTCTACGGTTTCAATGATGCAGCGCAAAGCAGCAGCGAAGAACAAATGCGTATGACCGAGGACAGTCTGCGCCGTGCAGTGGTAAGCTGCTATGCATTGGAAGGACGATATCCGCCCAATGTAGACTACTTACAACAGCAATACGGCCTACAAATCAATGAAAAAAAATATATCGTCCATTATGAAATATTTGCAGAAAATATCATGCCCGATATCACAGTATTGGAGAGGTAATGCCGATGCGAAAAATAAAAACAGTCAATCATAGCACCGATACGCTATTTATTCTAGCGTTGTTCTGCATTTTCGCCGCTTCTGTACTTTCAGTGCTCCTTGCCGGGGCCAGCGCTTATCAGGATATCGCCGACCGCATGGAAAGTCAATATGCAGAGCGTACCTGTCTTTCCTACCTGGACGCTAAGATTCGACACTATGATGAAAGTGGCATGGTATCTGTAGAATCTTTCGGCGGCCAAAGTGCCCTTGCCCTTTATGAAGACTACGATAATGTTCGTTATAAAACGTTGATTTATTACGCAGATGGTTATGTGCGGGAGCTTTTCTTTGAAGAAGGCTTAGAATTTCAACCCGAAAACGGTCAGATTGTCATTCCGGCCAAAGGGCTGCAAGTAACCTATAAAGCAGATAATCTGCTGCAACTGGAATGTATCGGTCAAGATGACCGACAGGAAACGCTGTTAATCTATCTGCACAGTGGGAAAGGAGCTGAGCAGCATGTATAAACAACACGCACCAAAAGCGACCTTGTTTTTGATGGAATTGATAACCGTCATTTTCTTCTTTTCCATCTGTGCAGCAATTTGTATCAGTGTTTTTGGCTCGGGACAACAAATGGCTCGCAACAGCCATAATCTCAGCAATGCAGTGATGGAAGCCCGCAGTGCGGCCAGTTGCTATAAAGCAGCCGAGGGAGACTTGTCCGACGCAGCCGCGTTGTTAGACGCACAACTGCAAGACGGACAGTTGATTTGTTATTTTGAGCAAACCTGGCAGAAAAGCAACACTTTTTGCGCCGATGGTTTTGTATTGACAGTAAAGCCACTGGAAAAAGCCGGGGAAGCCTCTATTACTGTCCAAAACAGTAAAGCTGACACATCGCTGTACCAGCTGCGAGTGAAAAGCAAAACAGGAGGCGGACAAGATGAGTAAAGAAAAAAATGGGCGTTCCGCCGGAATGCATGTGGGCAGCGCTTCTATCGTAATGATTTTTGCCATACTGTGTCTAACGGTGTTTTCTACGTTATCTTTTGTAACCGCCAACCATGAGCGCAGCCTGGCAGAAAAATCCGCCTTGGCAGTGCAGCAGTATTATGACGCTGATTGGCAGTGCGAAGAAATCTACGAACAAATTTATCAATGTTTACAGGAAAACGGCAATATAGAACGACTACAGGCATTGGGCGTAGAAATGGTACAGCAAAATGAAACGCGCTATCTTTCTTACGCTGTAGACATCGACGACCAGCAGGCATTGGCAGTGCGTTTGGCAGTTTTGCCCGACGGCACGATACACACAGAACAATGGAAAGTAATCGCTACAACGCAATGGGAATACTCTGACGAAATTGCTGTATGGAATGGAGACTAAGACAGGAAAGGTGATTATATGGCTAATTTGGAAAACCTGTTGAAGCTGGCAGTAGATGCCCATGCTTCTGATATTTTTATTATGGCCGGATTGCCGCTGACCTACAAGGCAAACGGAAAATTGATTCACATTGACGAAGAACGGGTAATGCCGCCCCAGTCTGAAGCATTGGTACAAGAAATCTATCGCCTGGGCAATCGCGATATGCATCGCGTATTGGACACCGGCGATGATGACTTTTCTATTACAGTACCCAATCTCTCCCGCTTCCGCGTCAGCATTTACCAGCAACGAGGCAGCCTCGCGGCAGTAATTCGTATTATTCCCTTTGGAATTCCTGACTACCGCAGACTGCAAATTCCCGAAGAAGTGATGTCAGTCGCAGAAAAAACAAAAGGTCTGGTATTGGTCACAGGACCTGCCGGCGGCGGAAAATCTACTACATTGGCATGTATCATTGACCGCATCAACCAAACCCGCGAGGGACATATTATTACACTGGAAGAACCTATTGAATATTTGCACCGTAATGCCAAGTGCGCAATCAGTCAGCGGGAAATCGGACTGGACACAGAAAGCTACCTTTCAGGATTGCGGGCCAGCCTACGTCAAGCGCCTGATGTCATATTACTGGGAGAAATGCGCGATTATGAAACCATCCGCACTGCAATGACGGCAGCCGAAACCGGCCATTTGGTAATCGGCACATTGCATACTGTAGGCGCTGCAAACACCATTGACCGCATCATTGATGTCTTTCCTGCAAACCAGCAGCAGCAGATTCGTGTACAATTGGCGATGGTGCTGCAAACTGTAATCTCACAGCAGTTGGTTCCTTTGGAAGGCGGCGGTTTGGCGCCTGCATTTGAAATTATGCACCTCAACAGCGCTGTACGCAATATGATACGAGAATCTAAAATTCATCAATTGGATGCTTTTATTGCTTCCTCCAGCGGAGAAGGCATGAGCACCATGGACAATAGTCTGCTGAATTTGGCAAAACAAAAGAAAATCTCTAAAGAAACCGCAATAAAATTTGCAACCAACACAGAAGTTATGGAAAAACGAATGTCATTGTTGTAGGAGTATGCTATGAACAAAAAATGGCTAAAAAATGGTTTGACGCTGCTTTTTTTGGCAATCTTCCTTTATGCCGGAGGCAATTTATTTTTAATCTGGCAGGAATATCGCCAAGGCGATAATTTATATCAGACAGCGCAAACAGACTTTTTGACTGCGCCAGATATGGACGCAGAATTTGAATCAGACGAACCGGTGACCTGGCCCACTTTTCTCATCGACTTTGACAGCCTGCAGGCAATCAATCGCGAAGTAAAAGGCTGGATTTGGATTTATGACACTGTGGTAAATTACCCTTTGGTACACAGCGGACAAAACAATGATGCCTATCTGCATAAAACCTATGACGGCACCTCCAACAGTTCCGGCAGCATCTTTATGGACTATCGCAACGCCAGTGATTTTTCCGACGCCAATACAATTATTTACGGACACAATATGAAAAACGGCAAAATGTTTGCCGTACTGAAAAAATTCGGCAATCAGGACTTCTATGACAGCCATCGTGAGTTCTATATCATGACACCAGAAGGCAATCGCCGCTATGAAATTATTGCAGCCTTTCAAACAGATGCGTTGAGCGATATCTATGACCGCAATTTTTCCAGCACAGAAAAACGCCAGGCATGGTTTCAAAAAGTTCTGCACAGTTCTGCAATACTGGCAGGAGTAGAAGCCAGCGCGGAAGATTCCTTTGTCACCTTGTCCACCTGCGTTTCCGGCAATGATTATCGCGCACGCTTCGTTGTCATCGGCCGTTTCGCAGAGCTTGAGCCAATTTATGAAGAAATGCTCCCAGCCGAAGAAGCAGGAAAAACAGAACTTCAGGACGAAATGAATGGACAGAACTAAAAACGAGGTGAATAGATTATGTGGAAAAAAATATGGGCCATGCTGTTGTTGTGTGCCTTTATGCTCTCTATGGTTGGCTGCGGCAGCAACACAACAGCACTAAACGATGTGCAGGTAGACATGCAAAACGAGAATCGCACATTGGATGAGGCCAATCAAATAACGGCAGAATTGAGTTATCCGATATTTTCAGATCACAGCGGCGACGGCAAAGCAGATAACATGCTGGCGGAATTGAATGCACAAATACAAAACAATATAGACGCATTTCTGCAGCAGGCTGCCAGCGCACAGCCCGGAGACATCTTTGCCTGTCAGAATGAAGTCGTATACAACAACAACGGGCTGGTATCCATTGTAGAACGCCAAAATCTCGCAGGAGAGTATCGACAATATGCCGCCACATATAGCTTGCAAAATGGCAAAAAAGCAACACTGGGCGAGCTGCTGGACAAAAAAGAAAGCCAGGCAGAAGAACTAGTTTTGCAACAGCTGGGCGGCGTAATACAGTCAGACCCCAACACCTTTCACAGTGATGCAGCAGATTATGTACAGAACAATTTAGATAAACTGCAATACTACAGAAGCTCCGAAGGCCTGGCCGTATTCTTCCAAGCGGGAGAAATCGCTCCAGAATCAGTAGGCGTTATTGAAATCGTCATTCAGTAATACCTAGCATTTTTAGTAATACAGCAAAATTAAACAGACCTCCCAAGGCACAACATATCACATCAAAACGCTGCCTTATGGAGGTCTGTTTTTTGTCAGCTTGTGAATGCCACACAATATAAAAAGCAATCTCGGCAGTAGTGCGCTCAGCCACCTTCTCCGTTAGCTGCCCAATCCATCTTTGCTGCCCCTTTTCCCTAACATACATACAAAAAAGCCATAACAAACTGATCCTGCTTTTCAGTCTGCTATGACTTTTTCCAAACTTCATATCATGCTTTACTATTACTTCTTCTTTCTAACAGCTTTACAATCGCCACGGAAACGGCCAACTGCAATACCGCAAAAAACACAGAGAAAAACGAATCCATGCAAATACCAAGCAAACAGCCAATATACAACAAATCAATACCGGCTAAAAACAGCAAACTGTTTCTTCTGTAAAGACGCTTTTCTTTTTTGGTAAACCGTTTATTCTCCGAATCAGCCGGCGCAAATATAAATATGAACAGATTTGCGGCGACCACCATAAACGTCACTGCCGCAAAGGGTTCTCCTGCCCTTGCAAATCCTATGGTCAGCTATTTTCAAATGAAAAAGGATATACCAGCTTCCCATCCCGCCGTCATATCCTGTGAAATTTAATTGGGCAAATATATTTTTACCCGAAATATCTGCTTTTCTATTTCAATTTGAAAATTCCCCTCATATTTCTGTACAATGCTCTTTATATTCTTGAGGCCCAAGCCATGGTTCTCCTTGTCCGCTTTCGTTGTCCGCAGTTCATCTACATTTACTTCTCCCGATACGGGATTTTCCACCAGAATGGAAATCCCCCCTTCATCGTTCAATATGACAACCCGTATTTTCCGCAGCTCTGCCTGTTCCAGCTTTTCCACCGCCTCTATCGCATTATCCAGACAGTTGGCAAGCACGATTACCAAATCCATGTCCGTGATTTTCACCAAAGGAAAAATTTTCGGAACCATAATATCCAATACCGCCTGCTTTTCCCTGGCTTGCTCCCGTTTCATATTCAATATCGCGTTGATGGTACTCTGGTTTGTGAAATGCACTTTTTCTACAACAAAAGAATCTGATAACATTTCCAGATAGGACTGCACACCGGCCAAATCCTCTTCATCGGCCCGGTATTTCAAAAATGCCATATGATTCTTCATATCATGGTACAGTTTGCTCACTTCCAGGTCGCGGTTGACTAAGGCATTGTAATATTCCCCCTGCATCCGCTCCCGCAGCGCCACCATCTGATACTCCCAGCATTCCTTCTCCGCCTGCATTTGTTTGTCAAATAAATAAAAAATTGCGATATTCGCTCCAATCATAAAAAACGCAATCAACAAAAAACTTATATGCGCTTCCTCATTCTGCAGCAATTCTGCCGCGGAAGCTACTTGATTGAGACAAAGGGTTGTCACAAGAGGAAACAGCATATAAGTACACAGCAGCAGCTTTTTCCCACGATATTCATTGTGTTTGCTCAGTCCGGCAAGCACATAAAGAATAGCCCCTGCCAATGATTTCGACAAAAATACGCCCTGAACATAATTTGTAATGGAATGTCCGTCCAAAGCTTCTGCTACATTTCCACTGACAAGTGCTAGAAAAGCCCATGCAAACAGTTCACAACTGACTTGTACTGCAAAAAATAACGCTCCTACAAAAGCCTTTATAATCCACTTTTCTCTATACAGCAACACAGGAACCGTGTCTATACATAGCGAAAGGAGCATTCTTTGCTGAGCAGTTATTTCCAAATGGGAAAGGATGAGCGCAAACACTGCCAATATTCCATATACAAGCCATTCCTGCCTTTCGCTTACCCTGCATTTAGGAAAAAAGGTTTTATAAATGTACCGCAAAAGACCAATCTCGATAGCCACTCCCACAAGATCTACAATCAGCTTCAGCATGTTTTATACACCCCTAATTTATACTCCATAAAAACCTTCTCCAACAACTCCTTTTGTTTTCTGGAAACATCCAATGTTACTTCCTGTCCGTTTTTGCCAATGGTCACCGTCTTTGTGGTAATTTTTTTGATATAGCGCACATTAATCAGATAACTTTTGTGAATCCGTATAAAGTTTCTGGAGCGCAGCTCCTGCTCCAGCTCACTTATCTTTCCCTTGGTCTGAATCATTTCTCCAGACACCAAATTTACATTGATCAGGCGATTATAGCTTTCAAAATACAAAATATCCGAGCTGTCGACCTTCACCCGTTCCTCCTGAACCGGAGCGCCGTCACTTCCATGGTACTTTTTATAAACTAAAAAAATCATCGGATAGCACTGTTCTTTGTACTCTTTTATGCACCTGTGAAATACCATTGTCAATTTTTCCGCATCAATGGGCTTGTCCAGATAATGAATAGCAGATACATCAAAGGCGTCTCTCATATACTGGTCAAAAGCTGTAATGAAAATAATCTTACACTTTTTATCGACACTGCGGATTTTTTTCGCCGCTTCCATACCGGAGATGGCACCCATTTCAATGTCAAGCACCAATAAGTCATACATCATTCCGTTTTCATATGCCTGCAGCAAATCCTCTGCACAGCGAAATTCTGAGAGCTCATAGTAAAAGTTGTCATCCACGCACATTTGCCAAATTCTCTTTACTTCCGCAATCTGATTGGGCTGATCATCACACACACAGCAATTTTCATAAGCGACCACCGCCTTGTTAAGATAAAATGTGTCTATATTTTAACACAATTTACCGAATCTACAAACAATGTTTAAGAAAAATGCAACAAAAATACCCATATATGCTTTTTATGTCACTCAAACTGCACTTTATGCAAAACCTATAGGCAAAAAAGGGAATCCCTGCTATAATAAAAACAAGGAAAACTTTCTGAAAAATTTCCGCAAGGCCAAGCAGAAAAACAACAATGAAAAATTTATATTTCGGGAAGTTGATTTCGATGAAAAAAGGATTTAAAAAGATGATCGCAACAGTTTTAACAGCTGCAATGGCTATGAGTGTAGGTATGCCAGCATTTGCAGAAGAAGAAAAACCTTTGTCAGAACAAGCTACTATTATCCAAAATATGTCTGATAGAGAATTTGATGCATTTGTTGTTGACTACGTCTCCAATGCACAAAATTCTGCTGAAAGTAGCTCCACTATTCAAAGCAATTTAGAAGAATTAGGAATTGAATTCATCCCTGAAGCTAATGGGATCTCTCCTTATTTTAGCTCAAGTGATGTTAGTCTATCGTCATATGCAGCTAAAAGATATGGGGATACATTCTATAGAGTATATGGTCAAGTTACCTTTCTCGCTAAAGAAAATCAGCCTGCTAAAGAAGATATTCTGGCCATAGGCTGGGATACAAATCAAGCATCTTATTATAGTTATAATGAAGGAGACTACGCCAATGCACGCGAATACAATACAAGCAAAGGAATCTTCTCTTTCAATATTGATGATACCAAAATGATTACAAATAATGTTGCCTATGGTGTTGTCTATGTCATTCCAAAAACATCTGCAACAAAACTAGATACTGCTACAACTTTTTTGCATACGTATAATGAACCTTCTCACGTATGGTCTGGCGGATTAACGCTTTATTATAACAAGAAACCTTCTGGTATTATACAAATATCCGTTACTTCAAGTTCGGTAGGAGCAAGTACGCTTTTTTATGCAAATAACAGCATTTGTTTAAACTAATTTTTATGGAGTGATGCTTCTGTTAGAGTTACTACGAAAATTTTTTTCAAAAGTTACTTCATTGTGTATCATAATAATATTAGGTAATCTCATTATATTTCACAAAAGTACTGAAATCTTGTTCATGATCGTTTTTTATTTAACGATACTACTTTTTCTATTTGATGTATTAATCTCTTATTTAAAAATGAAAAAATGAGCCACAGCATCCATCAAGGAATACTGAGCAATCGCTAGAAATGAATTTTTCCTGTTAGGGACGTTTTTCTTGCAAAGGCAGGATAAATCTGATAGAGTGATTGCAATGGGAGTTGTCTAAAAATCCACCAGACAACCTTATATCGAAAGGGGTAGCATACTATGAAAAAGAACCTTTTTAAAAATATCAATGTTATTCACCGGATTGGATGCCTCTGCTCTGTGGGCGTGAGCCCGATGAAAAAAATAGGTGTGATTCTATGTTTCACGTTGCTTTTGACCAGTGTGCTCTGCGGCTGCAACCATCACGCAGCCTCTGCGGATTTGCAAACAAAGGAGCAATTAACTGTGGATGATATCATCACGCAACCTCTGCGGATTTGCAAACAAAGGAGCAATTAACTGTGGATGATATCATCACGCTGTTAGAATCCAAGGATTTGACAATCCAAAAAGCGGATACGCTGCCCAATGAAATCGAGTTTTATCAGGTAGAAGAAAACAGTTTGCTTCTGCTCCATGACTTTGGAAACGATTACTTAAACAGAAATGCGACTGCCAGAGAAATACACTGGCCTCCATCCCAGGAGGAACTTGCACCTGCGACAGAAAAGCTCCTGTCCTCTGCAGATTTATTGGAATATAATCTGGCATCGCAATGGAGCGCAAAAAATATTCTGGCTTATTATATTCCTCAAAGCGGCAAGGTCCCCGATGCCGCTTTGGAAACAATTCAGGAAGCTTTTTTATATGACATCAACGGTTTGCAACAGGATGTTTTATCTGGGGAAAGTGAACACTTTGCGCTGGAATTGGTCTGTGAAAGCTATCAGACTCCGTTGGTTGCGGAAAATGCTGTTTTTTATGAACAGTATCGCAACTATCATGCTTCTCTGAAATTGTCAGAAGAACTCGTGCAGCAGTATCGGGGAAACATGCTCTCTATCGTAATAAAAGGAACTGCTCCCGTCATGAACGCCAACCTTTCTATCGAAGGAATCGATTCAGATGTTTTAGAACTTGATCTGGGCTCCAAAAAAGAATTTGTGGGTGAAAGCTGGGAAACCCCGCTGTCTCTCACAGCAGTTATTACTGCAGGGGAAACAACAGAAGAAATCCCGCTGACCCATAAAAAGTAGCATGCACATTCGTGTTAAAAAGCTGCTTACCATAAATACCTCTCTTTACCCTTTTTAAATAAACATACCCCGCGAAAATCCGTGCTTTGCGGCACAAATTTTTCGCGGGGTATGTTTATTTTGCCGCATTTCACATATAGCAGCACAACTCTCATCCTTTTGACGAATTACATTGTGCAGCAACTTAATTTTGACAGGCAGCTATGAATTTTTTCCGAATTGCTGAAAAATTTAAGAAAAGTTGTTGCAGGCAACATTCCCAAAGATTGATACAGCTTATAATAGCAATATCAAAAAGAACTCTAAAGTTGATAAGCTAGAAGAAGGTAACAGTAATTTTCTTGTAAAGAAATTTTTCAGTATTGAGGAGGAATTTTTATGTCTAGCAGTAAAGTATTTGTCATTGGACTTGACGGCATGGACCCGAGCTTGACCAAAAAATATATGGATCAGGGGAAAATGCCAAATGTGAAAAAACTAGTGGAAGCGGGAGCTTGCCGGGAAGATCTGGTTATGCTGGGCGGACACCCAACAGTAACACCGCCGATGTGGACCACGCTGGCAACCGGCGCCAATCCGGGAACGCACGGTATCACCTGCTTCTGGAATCAGGATCCGGATAATCTGGACACCATCATCTATAATCTGGACTCCAGAATGTGTAAAGCAGAGCAGCTGTGGAATGTCACAGCCGAAGCCGGTAAAAAAACATTGGTATGGCATTGGCCCGGTTCTTCCTGGCCGGCTTCTTCCGACAGCCCCAATCTGTATGTGGTAGACGGCGCACAGCCGGCAGCAGTACAGATGAGCAGCGCCAATGTGGATTTTGAAAAATATATCATTGCCAGCAAGGATTTTAAAGAAGTGTTATACCGTCCGAAATTTATCAATAAAACCGGCGCCGGATGCGTCATTGAAGAATTGGAAGAAGAAAATGATGATGCTTTGGCTAGCGGCCGCTTGAATCGTCATAAGATGAACCAGCTGCAAAATGTGGAATTGTCCCACGCACAAGGTGAAGTTGGTTTGGACACGCCGCCTTTCGATTTGATTAATTCTCCAATTAAAGAAGCACAGGGTTGGTCCAATGCTCCGGAAGGCGCTCTGGAATTTACCATCGTAACTTCCGGCGGACTGACCAGACGGCCTGCGTTGATTTTGAAAAACCAGCAGGGAGAGTATGACACAGTTGCTGTATATTTGAGCAAAAAAGAAGAACAGCCCTATGCCACCATGAAGCAGGGCGAACTGGTGATGAATACGCTGGACAAAGTAAATGTCGACGGCAATAACGTAGACGTAACCCGCTCCTTCAAGGCTCTGGAGATTGCCAAGGACGGTTCTCAGGTGCGGATGTGGACCAGTACCGCTTACGATGTTCACAACAGCAACAGATGGCACCCGCAGAGCCTATATCAGGACGTTATTCAGAATGTGGGTTATGTGCCGCCATTTACCCAGTTGGGCGGAAAGAATTATGAATTTTCTACTGAATTGCTGCAGCCAGTATGGAGAAACTACATGCATTGGCAGGCGAATGCGCTGAATTATATGATTGAACAGCAGGGCATAGAGGTCATCTTCTCCCATCTGCATATGATTGACGCGCAGGGGCATATCTTCTGGCACTATGCACATGATGCCCACGAAACAGACCACAATGTACCTGCTGACTATGAAGCATTAATTGAAAAATGTTATATGGATGCAGATGAATATATTGGTTCTTTCGTCCATCTGCTGGAAAAGGATTGGACCTTGATGATAGTTTCTGACCATGGACTTCTGGTGCGGGAGGATGTTCCGCCACTGTTGGGTGATCCGGGCGGCGTCAGCGTGCGTGTGATGGAAGAATTGGGCTTTACTGCTGTGAAGAAGGATGAAGCAGGTAACGATTTGCGGGAAATTGATTGGGAACATACCAAAGCATTGGCTGTTCGTGGCGACCATATCTGGATTAACCTGAAAGGCAGAGATGCCCATGGTATCGTAGAACCTGAGGACAAATACAAGGTGGAAGATGAAATTATTGACGCATTATACGGCTATCGCGATCCACGCACCAACAGCCGCATTGTGAGCCTAGTGCTGCGCAATCGGGATGCTGTGCTGCTGGGCATGAATGGTCCGGAGTGCGGTGATCTGGTGTTTTTCCTGAAGGAAGGCAACAACCGTGTACATGCCGATGCGCTGTCCACCGCTAAAGCTTGCTGCGATTCTTCGTTGTCACCGATTTTCGTATCAGCTGGTGCAGGATTAAAGAAAGGCTATACGGATCGTGTCATTCGGGAATGCGATATCGCGCCGACTATCGCTACACTGTTGGGTGTAAGAATGCCCGCACAGTGCGAGGGCGCGCCAGTATATCAAATTATAGAATAGAAGTATCTTGCAGGAATCCATCCTGCGGCGAAGCTGTCTGTCAGAGCAAGTTGTCTCTGCGGGCAGTTTTTCTGTTTTTACAGCAAAAAAATAGAGATAATATTTAACATTTCAGTAATTCAAATAGCTATGATAAAAATAATCAAAAAGTTGTTGTGTGCAACACTTTTCCTTTGAAAAGCCGTTATAATAAAAGTATCAACAATCATTCCGGAATTTTGATTGAAACAGGAAATTATAAACTTTATTGTAAAAAAGAGAGGTTGTATGAAAATGGGAGAAACTGCAAAGAAAAGCGGCGTTGGTCTTTGGCTCCATCCGGCAATTATGGTAGTTTTGATGCTGAGCGGTTGGATATCGCCGATATTTGGGACAATTACAGAGTTTGGAATAAAAGTTTTGGGAATCTTTTTGGGTATGATGTGGGGTTGGATTTTTATTGACTTAATCTGGCCCAGCCTTTTGGGAATGATTATGCTGAGTATGTGCGGATTGGGCACTGCCACACAGGTATTTGCATCAGGCTTTGGCAGTGAAATTGTATTGCTGGTCATTTTCTTTTCTATATTCACGGCATGGCTGGAGGATATCGGTCTGACCAATACGATGACCCAATGGATGTTGACGCGGAAAGTTTTAAAAGGCAAACCTTATTTGTTTATTTTTATGATTTTCTTAGTAACCTTTATCTGCGGCGCTTTCGTGGGAATTTATGCAACAATTTTCTTGATGTGGGGCATCACGAAAAAAATGTTAACCAAATTGGGATATGAAAAACGTGGCAAGATGGCAGCCTTTCTGTTGATCGGTATCGCCTATGTAAGCATTATGGGCATGTGCGTCAAACCCTGGACGCCATGGTCTATGATGGGACTGAAGGGATTGACCACCGCCACCAATCTTACTGTAGACTTTTTGCCCTATAGCGGATTGATGATTGCGATTTCCTTCACTGCCATTCTGCTGTTTGTCGTTGCCGGCAAATTTATTATCCGTGTGGATGTCACCAAATTAAAAGATGTAGATTTTACTACACTGGGCGAAAAAATTGATTATAATACACAGCAGAAATTTGCAACAGCATTGTTGCTGCTGATTGTGCTGGCTCTTTATCTGCCGAGCACATTGTCCAAAGATTTATGGATTTATGCAGTACTGAGCAAATTAGGGGCAGTAGGTGTAATTACTGGTATTACCGTTATTTTATGTTTTGTCCGTTTTCAAGGAGAACCTGCCATTAATTTTGGTAAATTGGCGGCAAAATCAATTCCTTGGCCCATGGTATGCTTGCTGGCTTCTGTAGGACCGATGGGCACCGCACTGATGCATAGTGAAGCCGGAATTACAAAAATGGTGCTCGGTCTCATGAAACCAATTTTTGCCGGACAAAGTCCCATGATGATTTATATTTTAGTTTGCGTCATTTGCTGCGTGCTGACGCAGTTCATGAATAACACTGTACTTTTGGTGGCAATGACGCCGTTAATGTGTCAGTTGGCACAGGCTTTCGGCGCCAATCCGGTTTTGGTGGCTGTGCTGATGATTTTCGCCTTGTCTTCCGCACTGGCAACGCCGGGAGCCAGCTCCCGTGCAGGACTGGTATTCGGCAACTCCGAATGGATTAGTACAGGTCAGGCTTATTTTCAGGGAATCATCTCTGTTGTTTGTGTCATCATTGCCTTGCTGTGTGTGGGCGTGCCTTTGGGTATGATGATTTTATAAAATACGTTAAAAAAAGCTCTGCTTCTGCCTTGGAAGCGGAGTTTTTTTGTTGTATAGAAATAGTACGTTACAAAAACACACTAAGAAAAATGCTACAGACGGTTTACAATTTTATAAAAAAGAAATATAATTTATGCAAATACACTGTGAGCGGAGGTCGTAAGCAATATGCAGGAATTTTTGCCATATATTGAATTGGATGCGAATATTGAAGCTTTTCGGGCGTTTTGCTTGCAAAATTGCTACCGAAAAGAGCTGGTGCACAAGGGGGAGCACGTCGTTCCACCGGAAAATGATGTCTGCGGTTTTTTGCATAAAGGCTGCCTGAAAGTATTTTTCAGCACAGAGAATGGCTCTGAGCGTTTGATGTGGTTTTTAGAGGATGGAAATCTGATTCCTACAGGTTCCGGCAAAAGCTTCTGTAAGCGCTTGGTGGCCGATGTAGATTCAGAAATTTTGTATATCACCTTTGATGATATTTATCAATTTGTCCTGCAAAGCAAAGAGAACTTTTTTACGATTGTCGGGCAATATCAAAAACGGCAGCTTCTCTGTATTCAAGGCCAGCTGAAAGAAATTGAAGAAAGCAGCAGCGTAAAAATTCTGAAGTTTTTATATCAAAGCGCAGCCCTTTACGGAAAGAAAACAAAAAACGGTATTTTGATTGAGAACCTGCCCAGCCGTGTTGATATCGCCTCCCATATTGGTGTACACCGCAGCAATGTCACACGTTATATCTCCAACTTAGAAAAAGACGGCATTTTTGAAAAAGTGGGCAAAAAATTGTTGGTGAAAGATTTGGACAGATTGCAGGAACTTTTGGAAGCAGAATTGGAAAAGGAATGAATTCCCATATCGCATTTGACCATACCCTCTTGAGAATACTACCAGGAATATATTATTCGTACTGGAAATACTATTTTAAATGAGAAAATCTTTGCATTTATACTAAAATAAACCGTCCAAAACTATTTTGGGTACAATCGAAGAAAGCAGATACACCGGGCAAACGCTCGATGTATCTGCTTTCTTTTTATGAAAAGTGAAGAGAAACACGTGGTTTTAATAAATTACTCACTAACCTGTTCTATTTCGCCGTCTTTCAGCAGCGTGATGCCATCTTTCGTTACATCTACTTTTACAGTGTCCCCTGCTGTGTAGCGTCCCTGCAGCAAATCTTCTGCCAGAGGATCTTCTACCAGACGCTGGATGGTTCTGCGCAGCGGCCGTGCGCCATAAGCAGGGTCATAGCCTTCTTCCACCAATTTTTCTTTGGCTTCGGCAGATACTTCCATTTTGATATCCTGTTCCTGCAACCGTTTATGCAAATCCTGCATCATCAAATCCACGATAGACAGAATATGTTCTTTTTCCAGAGCATGGAATACGATGGTTTCATCCACTCTGTTCAGGAACTCAGGACGGAAGGTCGCTTTCAGTGCGTCCATAACGCGGGCTTTCATTTTATCGTAGGCAGCTTTCTGTTCTTCTCCCGCGGTATCTGCGCTGAATCCCATGGTGCCTGCAGTCTTGATATTGCTGGCGCCAATATTGGATGTCATGATAATCACTGTATTTTTGAAATCGACTGTACGTCCCTGGCTGTCTGTCAATCGGCCGTCATCCAAAACCTGCAGCAAAATGTTGAATACGTCCGGATGGGCTTTTTCAATTTCGTCCAATAATACAATGGAATATGGTTTACGCCGTACAGCCTCTGTCAACTGACCGCCTTCATCATGACCTACATATCCCGGAGGCGCGCCAACCAGACGAGATACTGAGAATTTTTCCATGTATTCGGACATATCAATGCGCACAATGGCGTCTTCATTGTCAAACAGTACTTCTGCCAACGCACGAGCCAATTCTGTTTTCCCTACGCCAGTAGGCCCCAAGAACAGGAAGGAACCGATTGGCCGTTTGGGATTTTTCAAGCCGGATTGGGCTCTCCGCACGGCACGGGACACAGCTTTCACTGCTTCATCCTGACCAATCACACGTTGATGTAAAATTTCTTCCATGTGCAGCAAGCGTTGGGTATCTTCCTCCTGCAGCTTAGTCACCGGTACGCCGGTCCAGTTGGACACAATGGCGGCAATTTCTTCTTCCGTAACCACTTTTGTCTCAGTGGTAGTCTGACTCTTCCATTCTTCGGTCAGTTTTTCCAGTTCTGCTCTCTTTTGTTTTTCTTCATCACGATATTGCGCTGCTTTTTCATATTCCTGACTGACAACAGCTGCTTCTTTTTCCTTACTCAACCGTTCGATTTCGTCTTCCAAGGTTTTCACATCTACCGGAGCTGTATAGGTCTGCAAACGTACACGGGATGCTGCTTCATCAATCAAATCGATTGCTTTGTCAGGCAGAAACCGGTCGGTAATATAACGGCTGGACAGTTTTACTGCCGCTTCAATGGCGCCATCAGAAATTTCCACGCCGTGATGGGCTTCATATTTATCACGAATACCTTTCAAAATAGCAATGGTATCTTCCTGGGTTGGTTCATTGACAGTAATAGGCTGGAATCGACGTTCCAATGCTGCATCTTTTTCAATATGCTTGCGGTATTCGTCCAGTGTAGTCGCACCGATACACTGGATATCCCCACGCGCCAATTCAGGTTTCAAAATATTGGCCGCATCCAGCGCGCCTTCTGCAGAGCCAGCGCCAATCAACGTGTGCATTTCATCGATAAAGAGGATTACATTCTGGTCAGCCTTCACTTCATCCATAATTTTTTTCAGCCGTTCCTCAAAATCGCCTCTGTATTTGGAACCTGCCACCAGGGAACCCATATCCAGCGTGATGATTTCTTTATCCTTCAACAACTCTGGTACTTTTCCTGCTACAATCCGCTGTGCCAAACCTTCAGCAATAGCAGTTTTCCCTACGCCGGGATCCCCCAGCAGTGCAGGATTGTTCTTGGTACGACGGCACAAAACCTGAATCACTCGTTCAATTTCCGTTTCACGGCCAATCACGGGATCAATTTTACCCTGTCGTACCATTTCATTTAAGTTACGACCAAACTCATCCAGAGTAGGACGGTTTTTGCCGCCCATCCCTTTCGCACTTCCTGTGTTCACATCCATTGGGTTGGCACCACCCAGCAACGCAATTACCTGTTTGCGTACTTTTTCCGGTTCAACCCCCAACTGGGCCAATACCTGAGAGGCAACACCTTCGCCTTCCCGCAGAATCCCCAGCAGCAAATGTTCTGTGCCGATATAATTAACACCCCAGTGAGCCGCTTCATCCTGTGCCAAAACCAATACTTTCTTCACGCGCGGCGTAATGGCAATCTCATCCCCCACTGGGTCCTGCCCCGGTGACAACAGTTGCAAAACGATCTCTCTTGTTTTCTGCAAATCCACGCCCATATTGGTCAAAGCCTTAGACGCGACACTTTCTCCCTCTCGTAAAATCCCCAACAGTAAGTGTTCTGTACCCACTGCCGGATAGTTCATTGCACGGGCTTCCTCCTGCGCATAATAAATTACATGCTGTGCTTTTTCGGTAAAACGTCCATACATAACTATTCACCTTCCTAATCTATTCAACTTTATCTTTCTTATCCTCTATACTTTTTATACACTCCGCTCCATTTAAGCTAAAATAGAGCGAATTTTTTCTGCACGGAACGAATCCCGTTCCCCATCATTCATCGCATTGCCATGCAGTACCTGCAAATACCCCGGCTGTGCCGTCAAATACATTTGGTCAATCTGTGCCAATGTCAGTTGATTAAAATAGCCCAGATTATAGCCCAGACGTACCAAAGAAATCAACTCCAATGCTTCCCGAGAACTCATATAACGAGCATTGGCCAATGTCCCGTAAGCACGCCAAACCTTGTCGGACAACAGTAAACCGTTATGCTCTTTCAAGAAATTGCGGGCGTTGCGTTCTTCTTTGATAATCTGCTGCGCCACAGATTGCAGATTGGTCAGAATATCCTGCTCGCTTTGACCGATGGTGCTCTGATTGGATATCTGATACAAGTCGCCCAACGATTGACTGCCTTCTCCAAACAAGCCCCGTACTGTCATCCCGAAATTGCCCAGCTGATCCAAAATAGATACCCGCTTTGTCAAAACCAAACCTGGCAGATGCATCATAATAGAAGCGCGCATCCCGTTACCCAGATTGGTAGGACAACATGTCAAATACCCTAATTTTTCATCAAAGGCATAATCAAAATAGCTTTCAATCTGGTCATCCAGCATGTTAGCTTTCTTCCATAACTCCTGCAAGTTCAGCCCCGGCGCAAAACACTGAATCCGCAAATGATCTTCCTCATTAATCATAATACTGGTACTGCCGTCTTCATTCACTGCCAGCCCGCGGCATTGTTGATCGTCCTTGCTATGCTCCGGACTAATCAGATGCTTTTCCACCAACGCCTGCTTTTCTAATGCAGGCACATCCCGCAGGTCATAAAATTTTAAATTGCTGTGGTCTTTACAGAAGGCGGACATATCTGCCAGCACACTTTGTCCGCTCTGTTCTGTCTGCTTCAAGGGGAAAGGATATTTTGCAAAGTTACGCGCCAAACGAATTCTCGTGCAAAGTACTACATCCTTATCGTCCCCGGCTCCGATAGTCCAAGGGCTCTGTGCGTTTTTTATCAAATCTTTAAGCATTTTGACCGCCCTCCTGTTCCAGTTTTTTTATCTCGTCACGAAGTTTTGCAGCCCGCTCAAAATCTTCTTGCTGAATAGCTGTCTGCAGTTCCTGCCGCAGAGAAACAACCCTCTGTTTTTCTGCCAGCTTTGCTTCGCCTCGTACAGGTACTTTTCCTGTATGGCAGCTGTTGCCGTGAATCCGCTGTATTAGTCCCGGCATATAGTCGGAGAAATATTCATAGCAGTGACTGCACCCTACACGACCCAGCTTGCGGAACTCCCCAGCCGTCATGCCGCATACAGGGCAAGCATCATGCGCCGACATATTTTTTTGTACAAATGGCTGCGACTGATTTTCCTGGTTGAAAAAGCCACCGATAAAATCCGCCATAGAAAAATCAGGCATTAACCCCAGCGTTGGAAACACGCCAATCGGTTCTTTTAAATTATTCGCACACTGTTCGCAAATATGACGTTCTTCTTTATGTCCGTTGACAATTTTTGTGTAATGAATTGTTGCAGGATTCTTTTTACATAATTCGCAATACATAAATATCCACCCCATCATTTTAAATTTAACTGTTCACACTCATAATAGGATTCTCTTTCATAGACTACCGGCAAACGATTGGATAACACCACCGGCAAATTTGCAGACTCCATAGTCATTGTGACTTTGCTAAGTATGTCGCAACATATTCAGCATAGCCAGCATATGCTGCATCATTGACGCCCGCACCGCATCGCGCTGTCCTTTATCCAGACCAACCAGCACACGATCCTTTAGCATACCGTTAAATAGCAACATCTCCCGCTGACTGATTACTCCCTGCTGATATAAGTATTCCAACAAGCCTTCGCTATCATTTTGTGTCAACGCATCTCCAACTGTTTCTGTCAATGCATCCTGCAAATCATCGTCCTCCGCCAATTGCAGACTGACAATGCGAACAAAACCGCCGCCGCCTCTTCTGCTTTCTACCATATAACCCTGTAACGGTGTAAATCTCGTACTGAGTACATAATTAATCTGCGATGGTACACAATGAAAATACTCCGACAAAAAATTGCGCTGAATTTCTACGACACCGGCACTTTCTTGTTCTAACAATGCTTTGATATATTCTTCTATTTGCTTAGACAAACTGCTCATAGGTCCTCACCTCGAATATTTCCAAGTCTTTTGTCTAATTCTTTGACGTTCCCTGACCTTGTTTTTATTATATCCCCTCATGGGTATTTTATGCAAAGGTCAATATAGATTCAAAAATTTAGATAATTAAAGAAAAATAAAGATAATATAATTTAATCAAAT
>DKVF01000071.1:10742-23247 GCA_002491065.1 Peptococcaceae bacterium UBA7185 | reverse complement strand
CCCAACATTTATTGTAGAACCGTTATTTTCGTGTTGTATTTCGTGTTGCATGCTTATCTCAAAAATGAAAATGACAATTTATCTAGTCGGCATAGATTCTAAAAATGAAAGCGTTTTGTTATTCCATATTTATAGTACACAGTTCGGCTTTGCTCGGTGCAATTTTAATCACATTATTTTCAATGGTTATATCATTAAGAAATTCCACGAAAAACTCCATAGGGACGTAAGTGTAGCCATCATGAATTGTCGTTGCAACTGTATTTTTGATTTCACGGCTCATGTCAATGATTTGCAGTTTGCCCTCAAAAGTTGCAATAGCTGTTTTATTATATAAAGTGGCTTTTTGAATGTAGCCGTCATCAATGGTAATAGACATAGTTTCAGCGTTCCAATCAACTTTGTATCCCAATGCCTCGCTGGTTTGCCGAAGTGGAATGATTACAGTGCCGATTTTTTCATTTGAGGATATTCCTTCACGGCTTATTTTTTGAGCAAAATTGAGATAAAGGTTATATTGTATATTTTGCCATCTATTCTGTCAGTCAATACGATAGACGGAAAATAATATTTTTTGTTCCTGTAAAAATCGAAAGTAGGATATTTGTTGGTTGTCGTGTGAAAAAATAGAAGAATAGATTGTTATGCTTTATCAATAGCGGAGAGCATACAACTCTTGATTTTGCTTTCTGAAAATGGTACACTGAATGGCGACAGGACGGGCGGGGAGTAATGTGGACGGTGCAGCTGCCTGGTGTCGATAATTCGATAAAAGGATATTTTGCAAATTTTTTTGACAGAAGGAAGTCGAGGACAACATGGTTTTACAGAAAAAAAGATGGATATTGGTCATTATGCTTTCATTGCTATGCGGCGTTTTATTTTGGTTGCAATCTGCGCAAAGTGCGCAGGCCGCTTCTTATCCCCGCGTGATTGCGCATGGCTGCGGTGCTGTTCGTGGGGAAACGGTCACCAATTCACTGGAAGCGTTAGAGCAAGCCATTGCCAATGGGTATCAGTATATAGAAGTGGATATGGCCTTTACCACTGATGGAGAAATTGCCATGATTCATGATTGGGAAAGCTCGGCATCTTATTATTTGGGAGTGGGACAGAATAAGTCGGTATCCTTTGCCCGATATCAGCAATGCAAGGTTTTGAACAACTATACGCCGCTGACAATGGAAAAGTTGGCAGAAATTTTGCAGCAGCATCCTCAGGTACACATCATTACAGATACCAAGGAAAGTAATGTGGAAATTTTGACTTTTATTCAGAAAAAATATCCCCAAGTGGTAAAGCAGATTATTCCGCAAATTTATCAATATGATGAATGGGAAGCAGTAAATAAGCTGGGATATCAGCAAATCATCCTCACTTTATACAAAATGCCCAGTGAGCGAAACAGTGCTTACCTGGCCAAGTTTGTGCAGGAAAAGGGCATTTATGCAGTGACAATGTCTGTGGATTTGGCCAATACAGGTTTGGCGAAAGCCTTGCAGAGCTATGGGATTGCTGTGTATATGCATACGGTGAATACTCTGAAACAGACAGTTACAGCGTTGAATGCCGGTGCGTATGGCATTTATAGTGATAACTTATTGCCAGAGGAAGTAACCTATCCAGGCTGGCAGTATTATTTGGCACGAAGCAATAACAATGAGCAGCTGCTGTCGGTGGAATTGCAGCAAGGCCAGCTGAAGCTCAATATGCGCAGCAGCAACAGGAAAGGCAGTGTGGCTTACTACATTAAAGGGGAATTGCTGGCCCAGGGGGATCTCAATAAGGTGTTAAAGACAGATATCTCTCATATTGCTACAGGACAGCATGTCATTACGGCGCGCTTGTATAATGGCACGGGACAGCATGTAGCCACGAAAAGTTATTTGATTTGGAAGGATAAAAACAGCGTGTTGCTGGCAACGAAGCAGTGCCAATATATCCTGGATCAGTTTACATCTTTGAGTGATTTTTCAGCGGCAATGCAGAATTATGCGCCGTCAACGCAGCAATTGGCAGAGAAAAGTTTTTTTGCGCGGTTGGGCAGTGCGGTATATTATAATAACGGCCGTACCGGGCTGTATCTCAGCGGAAGCACGCTATTGCCAGCTATTGCTGCCGACAGCAGCGGAAATATCTATACTGCGATGTCAGATACGGCAATTGCCTTAGGGGCTTCCAGTGCGCAGATGAATGGGACCACCAAGGCGCTAGATGTGAAATACGGAGGAAAGCAATATCAGATTGGCATTCGCGGCACGACAAAATCTTATCGCAAGAATATCCCGATATTAAAATCGACAATTCAGCTTTACCGCAACCGCGCTATTGGTGATGGCCAGGTGTATACAGAGCTGACAGGACGGGAGTGTATTCAGGAAAATGGTTATCTGATTTTACTGCCGAAGGGGAGCAAGGCAACAGAGGTACAGCGGGAGGAATTGCTGGAGATTGCACAAGGGTTATATCAATAACAGAAGGACAAACAGGAGGGTAAGATGAAAAATACAACAAAATCTGCATTGATTGTCATTGATATGGAGCGGGGGTTTGTGGATGCGCAGTCTGCACACTGCATCGCACATGCACAAAGCACAGTGCCTGCCTGTACTAAGGCTATGACATTAGCGAGAAAAAAGGGAATTCCTGTTTTTTTGGTTAATCGTGTCTATCGCGGAAACGGCAGCGATGTGGAAGCCACTCGTTATCATAGCTGGGTAGAAGGCGGTAAAGCTATGCTGCCGGGCAGTACAGGTGCGTGCAGCTGTGAAATGCCAGAGGGCATGAAAGCACAGCCCGGTGATTATACATTGACAAAACCGCGTTGGAGCGCTTTTTTTCAAACAGAATTAGATTTACTGTTGCGCCGTTTGAGGGTTGAAACGGTAGTTTTGATTGGGACAACGACGCCTAACTGCGTGCGCACCACTTGTTATGATGCCATTGCGTTGGATTATAATGTGATCGTTTTGCCTGAATGCTGTTCCTCTCAAACGGCAGAAATTCAACAGGCGAATTTGGCGGATATGGAGCGCATTGGCGCGCAGCTATGGACATTGGCAGAATTTGCGCAATATGATGAAGAACGAAGGCCACAGCTGGCGCAGCAGGTGAGGGCAGCGGTAGCGCAGGATACCACTGTACCAGAGTAAACAACCGTGAGCTGACTTTATAGGGCAGCACTGTTTTATGTGGAGTGTGTAATGGGAAAGAGGAAGGAGTGCTTTCCGTGAAAGTGATTGCAAAAATTCATACGGATTTTCCGGAAAAGTTTGGTGTACCGCGACAAAGCGGTTTGGTAGCGTCTTTAACAGGGAAGATTGTGTTTGAGCCAGAGTATCGCGTAGCAGAGGCGGTGCGCGGCTTGGAGGGCTATTCTCATATTTGGCTGCTGTGGCAGTTTTCTCAGGCAATACGGGAAACCTGGTCGCCCACTGTGCGGCCTCCCCGCTTGGGGGGAAATCAACGGTTGGGCGTGTTTGCCACGCGTTCACCTTATCGGCCCAATCCCATTGGCTTATCCTCAGTGAGGCTGGAGAAAATTGCAGTAGAGGAACAATTCGGTCCTGTGCTGTATATTTCCGGTGCGGATTTATTGGATGGCACGCCTATCTATGATATCAAACCCTATCTTCCATTTACAGACAGCCATCCAGAGGCAATAGGTGGATTTTCTGACGCTTGTGCAGCGTATGGCTTACAGGTGGAAATTCCTGAGGAACTGTTGGCAAAGATTCCCTTGGACAAACAGGAGGCGCTGTTGGGAGTTCTGGCGCAGGACCCTCGGCCTGCATATCAAAATGATCCTCAGCGAATCTATGGTCTGAAGTTTGGGGTGCAGAATATTTGTTTTCGGGTACAGGAAAACGTACTGTCTGTGACGGCGGTGGAAGCAGCAGGGCAGGATGGGGAGAAAACATAAATTTGGTATAAAAATGTGTTTGGAGAAGAAGAATAAGAGAATAAAAAATGAGAGGATGGATCGGATGAAGAAGCAAGCGATGAAATGTTTGGCGGCATTGTTATTACTGGGCTTGGTAATGGGAGGCTGTACGACGCAGTCAAACTCAAAAAATCAGCAGGACAGTGCGCCACAGCAGTCTGTGGAGCAAAACAAGGCAGCAGGGGAAGAACGGAGCGAAGCAGGGATTTCTCATGAGGAAGCGCTGCAGATCAGCTGCACAGAGGCAGGGACAGAGCGCAGCGCTGTGGAGGATTTCTCAGTGGAACTGGACAAAGATGGTAGCAGATTGATTTATGAGGTAGAAATAGTAGTCGGTGAGCATGAATACGAATATGAGTTGGACGGGAACGACGGCGCAGTGTTAGAGCAAAAGCAGACGAACTATTTGCGCTCTGCCGCTGAACAGCAGGCAAAGATTTCTTATGGGGAAGCAGTAGCTGCTGCACTGCAGCATGCCCAGCTAAAGGCGGAGGATGCGCAGGTTTGGAAACAGCATCTGACGGAGGACGACGGCGCGGCAGTTTATGAAATTGAACTGATGACAGAAGAACATCATTACGAATATGAAATCAGCGGCAGCACCGGCCAGGTATTGGAATCGGAACAGAAAAGACGCTAGAACAAGCATAGTTTCTGCAAAACGTGCAGTAGGGAAGAATCAGGGTCACAAAGCAGGTGAGCGTTGCTCACAGCTTTGTGGCTTTTTGATTAGTTTTCATGCATTTTCAGACTTTGTGAAAAATTTTATAAAGGAAAAGGGATTTCAAAATAAATTCACGAATATAATTAACAAAAAGAGACTATTTTTGACAGAGAAGGGTGAGTGTATGGGGCATTTGGCAACATTAATTTCAGATTTGGCGTTGCTTTTGGTAGTGGCCGGTGTGACGACCTTATTGTGTAAAAAAATCAATCAGCCATTGGTAATCGGGTATATCTTAGCGGGATTTCTCATTGGACCGGTGGTCAGTTTTGTTCCTACAATCGGTGATGCCAACAATATCAATTTGTGGGCAGAGATCGGCGTTATTTTCTTGATGTTCAGTTTAGGGCTGGAATTTAGTCTGCACAAATTGGCTACGGTAGGGAATACTGGTGTGATTTCCGCTTTATTGCAAATTGGCGGCATGATGATACTGGGCTATATTGTAGGCATTGCAATGGGCTGGAGTACGATGAACAGTATCTTTTTAGGCGGTATGCTCTCTATGTCCTCGACAATGATTACTATAAAAGCCATTGAGGATTTGGGATTAAAAGAAGAAAAATTTACGAAGCTGACCATCGGTACCTTGGTGATTGAAGATATTGTGGCGATTTTTCTGATGGTAATATTGTCCACCATTTCTGTCAGTCAGGGTGTAAGCGGTCTGGAATTGGTTGGCACCATTGCCAAGCTTATGATGTATTTGGTAGTGTGGCTGCTTTTGGGTATTTATTTGATTCCATCTTTTTTGCAGAAAACACAAAATCTTATGACCAACGAAACCCTTTTGGTGTGTGCTTTGGGTATTTGCTTCGGCATGGTGTGGCTGGCCGACGCCATCGGTTTTTCTTCGGCGTTGGGCGCTTTTATGGCAGGCTCTATTATGGCGGGAACGGTACATGGCGAGCGAATTGAGCATTTAGTTGGTCCATGTAAGGACTTGTTTGGAGCAGTATTTTTTGTATCTGTGGGCTTGATGGTGGTGCCATCTCTTCTGTTGGAATATTTGATTCCTATTCTTATTTTGACAGTTGTAACCATTGTAGGAAAAATGATTTTATTGACAGCGGGAATGTTGGTTGCCGGAGAAGATTTGAAAACGGCTGTGTATGGGGCTACTAGCCAGACACAGATTGGAGAGTTTTCTTTTATTATCGCTACACTGGGTATCAGTCTGGGCGTGACCAGTGATTTCTTGTATCCAGTTATTGTAGCAGTGTCAGTAGTTACCACATTTACGACGCCATATCTTATTCGCAGCTCCGACGGGATTTGTGCAACGCTGAAAAAATTTGTACCTAAGGTATGGCAGGAAAAAGTAAAACGCTATAAGGATGAAAAAAATGCTGTGGACACGCAACCCAAAAATCCTGATTGGCAGGCATTTTTGAAAGGCTATGGAGTCAGTTTTCTGATTTACGGTGTTTTGCTCTTGGGGATCAGTGAAATAGGACGGTTGCTGTTATGGCCTGCCTTGACGGATGTATTATCCAATAAGACAATCGCGGCAGTGTTGACCTGCGTTGCGATTTATGTGGTTATGGCGCCTCTTTTGCCGCCGATGATGATTTTCCGTAAACGTTATTTTACAGCATTATGGTTGCAAAGTTTTGCCAATCATTTGCCCTTGATGCTGTTAGTGGGTCTGCGTACGGCTGTGACTGTTTTTCTGGTCATTCGCCCTATGGTGCTGATGTTCCCCATCCCCAGCTGGCTGCTGGTGCTGGTGGCAGTACCTGTTATTTTTCTGCTTTCCCGTTCCGACTGGCTGATTGGCCGGTATTTGGAAATGGAAGCGCGGTTCTTGACCAATTTCAATGAGAAAAAACTTCAGGAATTGCGAAATACAGAAATCGGCAAGTCCCATCACTGGTTGGATGAACAGCTTCAGGTTGCCTCTTTTCTCTGTACGGCAGACTGCGCCGCTGCTGATAAAGAGCTCAAGGATTTACAATGGGGCCGCGTCATGCAGATAACCGTCATCAAAATTCTGCGGGGCCGGAAACATATTAATATACCGGAGGGCGATGAACAGATTCTGGCAGGGGACCGCTTGTATATTTTAGGGACCGAGAAGGCTTTAGAGAATTTTTCTTTAATGTGCAGACAACGGAATCTTTTGGTGGAGAGCGGAGAAACCACTGTGTCGCTGCATCAATTTATTGACAATCAGGATCAGTGGCATGAGGATCAGCAGCTGTTTGCTTACGCAGTGACTGTAAAAAAAGGTTCTTCTCTTGTGGGCAGCAGTATTCGAGATTCGGGGATTAAATCTAATTGGAGCGCCTGTCTTATTGGCATAGAGCGGGGCATGCTGCCTATGCTGAATCTGAGTCCCAACTTTATTTTGAATGTAGATGATTTGTTGTGGGTATTGGGCTCTCAGAAAATGGGTCAGCAATTGGTGAAAAAAGAATTGCTGTAGCCTGTTGAAGTATCGGGCGAACAGAAAAAAGCAAAAGCTGTACAGACAGTTTTTGCTTTTTTGTATTTTTCGGTGTCTTAGCTTCTGTGATTGAATTTGAGTTCATTTTTTCTGTCCTATTTGATACTGCAATTTAATATGATTGAATTTGTAAAAATTCAGGTAAAGTTTCTCTTGCCTTTCTTCGGGCACTTTGTTATAATATGGGGAAATGAAATATTTTTAATGCGCAGAAGAGGAGCCGTCACAGATAGGCAATTACAGAGACTGGGGTCACTGGCTGTAAGCCCCGGATTGGAAAAGTGAACGGGTTCGCCTTGGAGCATTCCAGCTGAACAGATATAGTTTTAGATATAGTAAGCGGAACGTAATGCTGGCGTTAACAGCTTTGAGATGGCTGCCATTTTTGTGGTGGCAAATAGGGTGGTACCGCGAAATCAGACCTTCGTCCCTTTGTGACGAAGGTCTTTTCTTTTTGAACAGGAGATGTTCTATATTCTATAAGGAGGTTATCATTGTGCGTGATGAATTAAAAAAAATTAAAGAAACTGCCATACAGGCGCTGGAGGAAGCAACCAGTATGGAGCATCTGAATGAGCAGAAGGTGCGGTTTCTCGGGAAAAAAGGAGAATTGACGGCAATTCTGAAGGGAATGGGCAAATTGAGCGCCGAGGAACGTCCAGTTATGGGACAGCTGGCCAATGAAGTCCGTGATGAAATTAATCAGGCATTGGAGCGCAAAATGGCAGAAATGAAAGCAGTGCTGCAGGAAGCCAGACTGAATTCAGAAACCTTGGATGTCACTTTGCCGGGGCGAGCCTTAAATCACGGTGCAAAGCATCCTATTACGATGGTAATTGAGGAAGCAAAGCAAATCTTTTTGGGTTTGGGCTTTGAAGTGGCTGAGGGACCGGAAATTGAGAGCGACTACTATAATTTTGAAGCGCTGAACCTGCCGAAAGATCACCCGGCACGAGATATGCAGGATACCTTTTACATTAATCCGGAAGTTGTATTGCGTACCCAAACATCAGGGGTACAGGTGCATACCATGGAAGCCAAGCAAGGAGCGCTGCCCATTCGTGTAATTTGTCCAGGCAAAGTATACCGGAAGGATGATGACGCAACCCATTCTCCGATGTTTCACCAGATTGAGGGTCTGATGGTGGACAAAAATATCCGCATGAGCGATTTGAACGGCTTGCTGCTGTCCTTCTGTCAGGAAATGTTCGGCAAAGATACAAATATTCGTCTGCGTCCCAGCTATTTTCCTTTCACAGAGCCCAGTGTGGAAGTGGATATTTCCTGCTGCATGTGTCACGGAAAAGGCTGCCGCATGTGTTCCAACACCGGCTGGCTGGAAATTTTAGGAGCCGGTATGGTGCATCCCAATGTATTGCGGGCTGGCGGCTATGACCCGGAACAGGTCAGCGGCTTTGCCTTCGGTATGGGCGTAGAGCGCATTGCCATGCTGAAATACGGAATTAACGATTTGCGGCTGATGTATGAAAATGATTTGCGTTTTCTGCGTCAATTTTAAGAGGAGGGTAAATCAATGCAGGTTTCTTATAACTGGTTGAAAGAATATGTGGAGATTGATTTGTCTGCGGAAGCATTAGCGGAAAAGATGACACGGGCCGGTGTAGCAGTGGAACATGTCATTCCTACCAACAAAGGCGTCAGCGGAGTAGTGACAGCGTTGGTGCTGGACAAAACACCGGTACCAGACACCCATTTGAATTTGTGCCATGTCACAACGGACGGAGAGAATAATATTCAGGTAGTTTGTGGCGCGCCCAACGTAGAAGCAGGGCAGAAGGTTGCTTTTGCCACAGTCGGCGCAGAATTGCCTGACGGCATAAAAATTAAAAAAGCAAAGCTGCGGGGCGTTGAATCCAACGGGATGATTTGTTCTGCTAAGGAATTAGGGATTGAGCCAGACCAAATTCCGCCAGAACAGAAGGATGGGATTTTGGTATTACCCACTGATACTGCGTTGGGACAGCCAATCGCAGAAATACTGGATTTAGACGATTATATTTTAGAATTGGATTTGACGCCCAATCGTTCTGATTGCCTGAGCGTATTAAATGTTGCGCGGGAAATCGGCACGTTGTTAGGCAAGGAGGTACGCTTGCCCCAATTGACTTACCAGGAAGATCAGGATGATGTCAATGATTTGGTGAAAGCAGAGATTTCTGCGCCGGAATTGTGCCATCGCTATGCAGGGAAAATGATTCGCGGCGTAAAAATTCAGCCGTCCCCCTTTTGGCTGCAGCACCGGCTGCAATGTGCCGGCATGCGTCCTATCAACAATATTGTGGATGTGACCAATTATGTCATGATGGAATATGGTCAGCCACTGCATGCTTTTGATTATCATGAACTGGCAGAGCATCGCATTCATGTGCGGACGGCAAATGCCGATGAAAATATTGTGACCCTGGATGGACAGGAACGGCAGCTCAATGAAGAAATGCTGCTTATCTGCGATGGCGCCCGCGCAGTGGCCGTGGCAGGCGTAATGGGTGGAGAAAATACAGAGGTGACGGAACAGACTACCGATGTATTCATCGAAGCAGCTTATTTCAATCCTGTTTCGGTACGGCGCACTTCCACCAAACTGGGATTGCGTTCAGAGGCTTCCATCCGCTTTGAGAAGGGCATCAATATGGAAACTGTACTCAACGCAGCAGAACGAGCAGCACAATTGATGCAGCTGACCGGCGGCGGTGTTGTGGTCGGCGGCGCTGTCGATAATTATCCGACAAAGCATGAAACGGTAATCATTGAATTGCCGTTAAAAAAGGTCAACGCTTTGCTGGGCACGGAAATTTCCGATGCAAAAATCAAAGAAATTCTACAGAGCTTGAATTTCCATATCATAAAGGACAGCGGCGATACCATTACAGTAGAGGTGCCGGGATATCGTCCAGACTGCTCAATTCCAGAAGACTTGGTAGAGGAAGTGGCGCGTATTTACGGATATGATGCCATTCCACAGACATTGCCATTCGGCGCTTCCAGCCGTGGTGTGCTCACCGCTGCACAAAAAATGCGTGACGCAATTATCAATAAGTTATCTGGTTTAGGTCTGTGTGAAGTGATGAACTACAGCTTCATCAACAAGAATCACGATGAAAAGTTGAATTATCCAGAGGGAGATGTTCGTCGGCAGAGCATTCCGATTATGAATCCGTTGTCAGAGGAACAGGGGCATATGCGTACTAGTATGGTGCCTGGCTTATTGAAAACCATCCTTTTCAATCACAATCGCCGTAACGATGATATTGCTGTTTTTGAACTGGGCAAAATATTCTTGTTGGAAGGGGAATTGACGCCGGAGCGTCTTGCCCATGAAAAATGGATGCTGGGGATTGCGATGAAAGGGAAGTCTGTGCAGACCTGGAGACAGAGCGGCGTAGATTATGATTTCTACTATTTGAAGGGTGTCATTGAAGAATTGATGGCGGAACTGAAAATTGCGGATGTAGAGTATAAAGCTTGCAAAGACAACAGCATTTATCATCCTGGCCGTGCTGCTTATTTATATGTACAGGGTCAAAAGGCCGGTGTATTTGGCGAATTGCATCCGACTATTGCGGACAATTACGGCATTGATGATCGCGTTTATATCGCAGAAATAGATGTCGATATTCTGATTGCCGCTGGCACTGGTGCCATTCAGGTGAAACCGCTGCCAAAATTCCCTGCAGCTACCCGTGATATGGCTGTAGTGGTATCGGAAACTGTCGCTGCCGCTGATTTGGAAAAGACAATCTGGGAAGTCGGCTCAGAATTGCTCAGCGATGTACGGATTTTTGACGTATATCAAGGCGGACAGATTGTGTCTGGCAGTAAAAGCATTGCCTTTGCGCTGACCTTCCAGGCGGATCGTACCTTGACGGTAGAGGAAGTCAACGTCGTGTATGATAAAATTTTCGGTGCGTTGGCAGAGCGTTATGCTGCTTCCATGCGGATGTAATGGAAAAAAATTAAATTGTGAGCGTTTGAGGGCTTGTGTGAAATGGGAAACCGTTTCGCGCAGGTCCTTTTCTTTTCGCATAAAATAAAAGGAAAAGGTGAAGATAGGGAGAAGTAAATTGTAGTGGAAATTGATTCCTTGACAAAATCTTGATATATTTGGAACATAAATATAACCAACGCGCTGGAGAAAAAAGGTATACTGTTATTGTAAATACGGTGGCATATACGAGGGAGGAATTTTAATGAACGTTTTATTTTTCTTGACTCCGAAAGAAAATGTAGCATATATTTACAGTGATGTGACAGTGCGTCAAGCGTTGGAAAAAATGAAATATTATCACTATACAGCCATTCCTATTATTGACAGGGAAGGGCATTATGTAGGAACTGTGACGGAAGGCGACTTTTTGTGGGGGCTGTTAGAGCAGGAGTGCTTAACCTGGAAGGAAGCAGAGGGAAAACAGCTCAGTGCACTGCCCCGTTTGCGGGACAATCAATCGGTATCCTTGGATGCGGACATAGAAGATTTGCTTCAACTGGCGATGCAGCAAAATTTTGTACCAGTTGTCGACGCCCATAACATATTCATTGGGATTGTGACGCGGAAGGACATTCTGCAGTATTTCTCGTTGCAGACCTTTGTCAACGCACCACAGGCCGAGCTGCCTAAAGAAAGAACCATGCTGCAAATCGTCTAAAGAATTAACAGATATGAAAGCAAAGATACCATGAAAGCTGTGTGATTGGGAAAATGACCGAATCATACAGCTTTTTTCTGTTTCGGCACCGAAAAAAACAGATAGAAAAGTCATATGGGAAAAACTCGTTTTCATGTTTGAAAAATAAGATTTCTAGTATCTTTTCGCGGGTTAATTCGTGATAGCGTATGAAACGTGGAGCGCTATTTTAGAAATGATTGCAATTTTTTTGAAAATTTTTATTGACAATGTTAGTTAGTTGTAGTAAAGTAATATGTGCGAAGAATAATTAAAGAAATAGATAACATATCAATGTAATGCATGACATGTAAAGGGTGGTGGCTGCTATGCCGTTGTCGATGGTGCCTTATGGGCAGGAAAAAGTGATTGTAAAAATTACAGGACGCGACCATGTGCAAAAACATTTAGCAAACCTGGGTTTTACAGTGGGGCAATCTGTTACCGTGATTTCAGAGATAGGCGGGAATATGATTCTTAAAGTAAAAGAAACAAGGGTGGCATTGGATAAAACGATGGTAAATCGTATTTTGGTCTAGTGTGGGCATTGGCTTTGCCCATGAGTTAGCTATAACTTATTAATGGAAGCATAAGGAGGTAAAAGAGATGAATAGCTTGCGTGAGGTACCTTGCGGTAAGAATGCGAAGGTAGTGAAAGTACATGGTGATGGCAGTGTAAGAAGGCGCATCATGGATATGGGAATTAC
>DKVF01000071.1:0-10426 GCA_002491065.1 Peptococcaceae bacterium UBA7185 | reverse complement strand
GAGATTACAGTGCGCGGATATGAGATGTCCATTCGGAAAGCAGACGCGCAGATGATAGAGATAGAGTAACGCAGGAAAGAAATTTTAAGGGGGTTTATAGAAGATGGGTTACAAAATTGCACTGGCAGGGAACCCAAACTGTGGAAAAACGACGCTGTTCAATGCGTTGACAGGTTCCAATCAGTTTGTGGGGAACTGGCCGGGAGTCACAGTGGAGAAAAAAGAAGGAAAGCTGAAAGGCTATTCGGATGTTGTGATTATGGATTTACCGGGAATTTATTCCCTTTCTCCATACACCTTGGAGGAAGTGGTAGCCAGAAATTATCTCATCAATGAGCGTCCTGACGCCATTTTAAATATTGTTGATGGTACAAATCTGGAAAGAAATCTATATTTGTCTACCCAATTGTTGGAATTGGGAATTCCAGTGGTTATGGCAGTCAATATGATGGACATCGTAGAAAAAAACGGCGATAAAGTCAGTGTCAGTGAGTTATCCAAGGCGTTAGGCTGTGAAGTTGTGGAAATTTCTGCGTTGAAAGGAACTGGAATCAAAGAAGCAGCAGAGCTGGCTGTCAAGGCAGCTTCTAAGGGACAATCCTCCGCCATTGTGCACAATTTTGCGCCAAAAGTGGAGGCAACGCTGCAAAAAATTGAAGACCAATTGGGCACAGACATAGCAGAAACACAGAAACGTTTCTTCGCGGTCAAATTATTTGAACGGGATGAGAAAATCGACGGTATAATGAAAACCGTACCTGCAGTGGAGTCTCTCATCACAGCATTAGAAGAGGAGTTGGACGATGATGCGGAAAGCATCATTACCAATGAACGCTATTCTTATATTTCTTCTATTATCGGCAAATGCAGTAAGAAAGCAAAACGAAAAGGATTATCTGTTTCCGATAAGATTGACCAGATTGTGACCAATCGTATTTTGGCATTGCCTATTTTTGCCGCAGTAATGTTTTTAGTATATTATATATCAGTTACAACGGTAGGCACCATTGTGACAGATTGGACCAATGATGTGTTATTCGGTGAAATCATTCCTCCTGCTGTAGAAGGCTTATTATTGGCAGTGGGCTGTGCAGATTGGCTGCAGGGCTTGATTTTAGATGGGATTGTGGCAGGTGTTGGCGCTGTATTGGGTTTCGTACCGCAAATGCTGGTGCTTTTCGTTTTCCTGGGCTTTTTGGAAGCATGCGGCTATATGGCCCGTGTCGCTTTCATTATGGATAGAATTTTCCGCAAATTCGGATTATCGGGAAAATCTTTTATACCTATGCTCATTGGTTCTGGCTGCGGGGTGCCGGGCATTATGGCCTCCCGTACTATTGAAAATGAACGGGATCGCCGCATGACAATTATGACAACGACTTTTGTACCCTGCGGAGCAAAGCTGCCCATTATCGCGCTGATTGCCGGTGCTTTTTTCGGCAATGCCGGTTGGGTAGCCTGGAGCGCTTATTTTGTAGGCGTAGCAGCAATTATTTGTTCGGGAATTATTTTGAAAAAAACAGCGATGTTTGTCGGTGATCCTGCTCCTTTTGTGATGGAGCTGCCTGCATATCATATGCCTACAGTGGGCAATGTGCTGCGCAGTACTTGGGAACGGGGATGGTCCTTTATCAAAAAAGCAGGGACTATTATCTTGCTCTCCACAATTGTACTTTGGTTTATGATGAGCTTCGGTTGGGTAGACGGCAGCTTCAGTATGCTGGAAGCAGAAGAATTGGATCATTCTGTACTGGCTGCAGTGGGAAGCGCCATTGCCTGGATTTTTGCGCCGCTGGGCTGGACACAGGGCGGTGAAGGTTGGAAGATGGCTGTGGCTGCCATCACAGGCTTGATTGCTAAGGAAAATGTTGTTGCTACATTTGGAATCTTATATGGCTTTGTAGAGGTTGCTGAAGACGGTGCAGAGGTATGGGGCAATTTGGCTAGTGTAATGACACCCATTGCCGCTTACGGGTTCCTGGTATTCAATCTGTTGTGCGCGCCCTGCTTTGCAGCAATGGGAGCCATCAAACGGGAAATGAATAATACCAAATGGTTTCTCTTTGCTATTAGTTATCAGTGCGGCTTGGCTTATGTTGTGTCAATGATGATTTATCAGTTTGGAACATTTTTGACCGGCGGCGGATTTGGTCTCGGCACGATTGTTGCAGTGATTTTATTAGCAATCATGCTCTATCTACTTTTCCGACCGATGAAAAATGCAAAGAAAGATACAGTGTTGGGTGTGCAGAGCGCGGCCTGATAAGAAACAAATAGCAATGAGGAGTGTAATATATGGAATGGATTTTGGATAATATTGGCACCCTTGTGGTTGGTTTGATTCTGCTGACAGTGATTTATTTCGCTGCGCGTAGTGTACGGCACGATTTGCATACCGGCGGTTGCAGCGGTTGCCATGGATGTGGCGGAAGCTGTAGTTGCAGCTGCAGTCGTTATCAGAACCAAACCATGAAATAGGCAGCAAAAACAGTTCCCCCCATTTTTCTGGCCAGATGGAAATCTGGCCAGAAAAAATTTTACCAATTAGTTAGCATATAGAAATAAAAATTTAGAAATACATAAGAAGGCGAGGAAAGAATAAAAATTTGAAAGGAGAATTTTTATGAGCAAGTTAGTTATTATAGGGGGCCATGACTGTATGGTATGTAAATATAAAGAGGTTTGCAAGCAATATGACTGTAAGGCTAAGGTTTTTACGCAAGTCCCCGGCAATCTGAAGCAGCAAATCGGTAATCCTGATATGATGGTATTGTTTACAAATACCGTATCCCATCGTATGGTGAACTGTGCCCTGAATGAAGCGAAGCGGAAAAATATTCAGATTGTGCGCTGTCATACCAGCAGTGCTGCCGCGTTGAAGCAGATTCTAGAGGAACGGGTTGGATGACAACTCCCGACAATGGAGGGTTGCTGTATTTCAGTGGGGGCAAAGGATAGAAGGATTTTTTATAAAAACAGAACAGCGCAAATCCTCTGGAGCGTATAGGTCCAGGGAATTTGCGCTGTTTGGCTTTATCGGAGTTGCTATAGAATTCGATTGGTCAGTGTGCCGATTTTTTCAATTTCACAGGTTACGGTATCACCGCTTTTTAGGAAGTTGGGCGGTTCAAAGCCCATGCCCACCCCGGCTGGCGTGCCTGTGGCAATGATGGTGCCTGCTTTCAATGTCATCCCTTGAGAAAGCTCTGAGATAATATGGGCAATATCAAACAATAACAGCTCTGTGCTGCTGTTTTGCCGCAACTCACCGTTCACATAGCTCTTGATAGCCAACACAGGAGGATTTTCAAATTCGTCTGCGGTGACAATGCAAGGCCCAATAGGGGTAAAGCCGTCTAAGCTTTTGCCGAAATACCATTGTTTGTGGCGCGTTTGCAGATTGCGTGCGCTGACATCGTTTAAGATGGTATAACCAAACACATAGTTGTAGGCGTCTTCCCTGCGTACATTTTTGGCATCCTTGCCGATGATAACAGCCAGCTCTACTTCATAGTCCAGGCTGTCCACCAGATTTTCATAGGCGGGGATGATACCGCCGTCGGCTACTGCCTCATGAACCCGTTTAGAAAAATAAATGGGGTAAGGGCGCTCACCGCCGAAGGCTTCTTTTTTATAGCGGGCGGATTCCTCTGCGTGCGCTGCATAGTTAATTCCCAGGCAAATAATATCCTGGCGGGGATGGGGGATGGGCGCACAGGCAATGACGCCTTCCTTATAGAAAAAACGAAGCTCCTCTTTGCGGCTGGAGAGTTTGAGAATTTCCAGCTCTGCCGGTGTGATACGGGTAATCAAATCTGTCATGTCAGAAAAATGCATGTCAAACTGCTGCAGAGGATAGAGCTTATCCGGTTCTTTTTCACAGCCTACGGCCAACTGCTCCTTGTCGCTGTCCGCTGTTTTATAAGTGTATAATTTCATAATCGTCCTCCGAAAAATTCATAAAATGTGAAATATAAAATGAAGTGGAGTTGTTCATAATATTTTTATTGTACGGCTTTCCTTAGAAAGAAGCAAGGAATTTTGTGCGGCATGTAGAAAGGATACAATATTTTTATTTATACAATAGATGTGTGCAGGATAATAGGATTGGCCAGTGAAAAGGCATTCTTTTTGATATCCTATAATTTGCACTTATATTGCCCTTCCGGCATGGCTTGCAGTATAATGAAGAAAAAAAGTTTGATTGGGAGGGAGCAGCATGGAGCTACGGGTTCTGCGTTATTTTTTGACGGTGGCGCGGGAAGAGAGCATTACAAAAGCAGCGGAGGTACTGCATATTACCCAGCCCACCTTAAGTCGCCAATTAGCAAAAATGGAGGAGGATATGGGTGTAACACTTTTCCATCGGGGAACACGCAAGATCAGTCTGACCAATGAAGGCATTCTTTTGCGCAGACGGGCAGAAGAAATTTTACAGCTTGTGGAGAAAACAGAGCAGGAGCTTACGGAACAGGAGGAGCAGGTGGAAGGAAAAGTTTCCATCGGCTGCGGGGAAATGGCATCAGTACAAATTTTGTCGGAGCTGTTTCAATCTTTTCGCGAGAAGTATACCCGGGTCAGCTTTGAGCTGTTTACCGCCACGGCGGATGTCGTAAAAGAGCAGATGGACAGAGGATTGCTGGACCTTGGCTTGTTGTTGGAGCCCATTGACATGGAAAAATATGATTTTATTCGACTGCCAATGAAGGAAAATTGGGTCGTGCTGCTGCGTCCTGATGATCCTCTGGCGGAGAAGTCGGCCGTTACTGCCGAGGATTTGGCAGCGCTGCCGCTCATTTTGCCCCGCCGGATGGGTGTGCAGAATGAACTGGCCAGCTGGTTTGGCGATTGTTATGAAAAGCTGAATGTGGTGTTTACCAGCAATTTGAATACGAATGGCGCTATTATGGTATACAATGGTCTTGCTTATTCCATCGTGATTGAAGGAGCGATTTCCCTATGGGATCAGACAAAGATGACCTATCGGCCCCTTACGCCAACCTTGCAGTCTACCAGTGTATTGGCGTGGAAACGGGGACAGCCATTCAGTTCTGCAGCCACTAAATTTATCAGGTATGCAAAATACCTTTTGGATATGGGCGAGACAGAGAAAGTAAGTATTTGATTGGCTCCGCCTTTTTGTTTATGATGTAAGTGTTGTCAGGAAAGAAAGGGTTCTTGGCAGCACTTATTTTCATATGTTAGGAGAAGAGGCTGATGAAAAAAATTGTGATGTACTTGTTGGTACTTTGTATGGTACTATTGCTTGCAGGCTGTGGTGGGAATGCGGGGGATTCCCCAGCGGCGGAAGCGGCACAAGAAACTGCCGAAAAAAATGTTGCTGCTACAGAGCGTGAAGATGAGAATAGGGTACTGGTTGCATACTTTTCCGCAACCAACGTAACTGAGGGTGTGGCAGAGTCTATCGCCGACGCGATGCACGCTTCCCTTTATGAGATTGTGCCAGCGGATCCTTACACAGAGGAGGACCTTAATTATGATCAGGAAAACAGCCGTAGCACTATCGAGATGAAGGATTCCACCGTCCGTCCGGCAATTTCCGGCTCGGTGGAAAATATGGAGCAATATCATATCATTTTTCTTGGCTATCCCATTTGGTGGGGAGAAGCGCCGCGCATCCTTGATACATTTGTGGAGAGTTACGATTTTTCCGGAAAAATCATCGTCCCGTTTTGTACCTCTGCCAGCAGTGCTCTTGGCTCCAGCGCATCTCAGCTTGAATCGCTGACAAAGGGTGCGCAGTGGCTTGCCGGTCAGAGGTTTTCCGGCAGCAGTTCCAGAGAAGAAATTGAACAATGGCTGAATGGATTGGATTTTTCTACAGATGAAAAATGAAAAATTGAAAGCGGCGGAAAAAGGTACCGGGCAGCAAGGCATAGCCTTTTCCAATAATGCTTTGCGCGCCATGATTATTTCCCCTGTTTTTGGAGCAGCTGCTAGTGATGCTAGTGGGACTGGCAGATACATTTTTTGTAAGTCATGTTGGAGAAGCAGCGGTATCTGGTGTTTCCCTGGTCAACCAATTTAATACTATTTTCATTTATCTTTTTACTGCCCTGGCTTCCGGCGGCGCCGTCGTCATCAGTCAATATCTGGGCAGAGAGGCAAAGGAGAAGGCAGGGGAGGCAGCCAGTCAGCTCTTGTCCTTTTCGGTGTGCTTTTCTCTGTATGGAATGTACTGATTCTACTTTTGACACCGGCTTTTCTGCAGTTTTATGCATTGCAGCCGGAGACAAAGTAACTGGTAATCTGGCTGGTTTTGATTCACAATCTCTTTAATGCACTTGCCTATCCTTTTTCCGGTGCGTTGAGCAATGGACTGCGGGCGGCAGGGGATGTGCGCTTCACGATGTACGTTTCCCTTGCCTCGACCATTGGCGTGCGGTTGCTGCTCTCTTATGTTTTGGGTATCACCTTGCAGCTGGGCGTGATTGGCATTGCTCTGGCCATGGTCTGTGACTGGATTGTGCGGGCAGTTCTTTTCCGCTGGCGGCAGAAGTCAGACAAGTGGAAGGGATTTCAGGTGATTTGAGCTGCCGCAAAAAAGAAAAAGACGAAAAATTTTTTCTTCTTGGCAATGTGCAATTTGCAGCAATACAGAGCAGAGTTGTACAAAAACACAGTACAGCAGAAGAAAGAGAAAAGCAAACAGGAAAAAGAAAAAACTGTACGGAAAATTGCAATTGTTTCACGTGAAACAATTTGCGACAGGGGAGACGGATATGTTTCCCCTACTTTTCTTATATCAAAAAGTGCCATGCATCAAAAAAACACTGTCGCTTCACCAAGACTTTGGTGTGCGGCAGTGCTTCGACAAACTGCATTATTCAACAATTTCATTGGTTTGCCATTTGAATTCGCCGAATTTCAAATTGGCAACCATAGCGGTTAGGTCCGGACGACCGTAATACTGCATATCTCCCTGCTGGTTTACAGCCATCAGAACGATGGGCTTTTTGAAATATTCAAAGAAGTTACGTACCAGCTCGCCTTTTTCTTCCTGAGGCAGAGAAAAGAAGTGGGTGTCCACTGCGACAATGACAATATCCTTGCCTTCTACGTTGACCAGTGTGCTATCAAATTTCATAGAGTGTGCTCCTTTTAATTAGTTCTGTACAGGCAAAAAGTCTGCCAGATTTTCCATCATAATCTGCAGTACTTCACCGTCGTATTCTTCAATCCTGCCGGCGTCGCCCAGCTGTGTCAGCTGCGGATCCAGCGGGAATTTGCCGATGAGAGGCACTTTGTAATTGCTGCAGGTCTGGGCGATGTTGCTTTCCCCGAAGAGCTGAATTTTTTTGCCGCAGTCCGGGCAGGACAGATAGCTCATGTTTTCAGCGATACCCAATACAGGGATGTCCATCATGTTTACCATCTTAATGCCTTTGCGCACGATCATATTGGCCAAATCCTGCGGAGAGGTCACCATGTATACGCCGTTTACTGGCAGATTCTGCAGAATGGTCAGCTGGGCGTCACCGGTTCCCGGAGGAAGGTCGACCACCAGATAATCCAATTCGCCCCAAACTACTTCTTCCCAAAATTGTTTGATGACACCGGAAATAATAGGACCGCGCCAAACAACAGGTTCTTCATCGTTGGGCAAAAGCAGATTCATAGACATGACAGAGATGCCGTTGGCGCTCTTTAATGGGTATGCGCCAAACTCGGTCATTTCAGGATTGCCGTGCAGACCGAAGAGTTTGGGAATGCTGGGGCCGGTGATATCGCCGTCCAAAATACCTACTTTGTAGCCTTTTTTGTTTAAGGTGATAGCAATCATGGAGGCGAAAGAGGATTTCCCCACGCCGCCTTTTCCACTCATTACGACAATGACATTTTTAATATTGCTCAGCTGCTGCGCCTGAGTTTTCTGCGGTGCGGAACCGCAGGAGGAGCAGCCTCCGGAAGAACAGCTGGACGAATCGCAGCTGCCGGAAGTAGAGCATCCGCTACAACTTGACATATTTAAAACCTCCAAATCAATATGAATTAATATCTTAATCTTATTGTAATCGCGTCGTAGGGAAAGTGCAAGTACACAATGAAAAAATTTTTCTATGATAGTCCTTTCTCAAAGTAATTCTGATGGCGGGAGCAAATTATCCGTGGTACAATAAAAGATAATAGCCAGAAGGAGCAGAAATAAAATTTATGGCCGTTTATTATATTTATATGGTAGTGTGCAGCGATGCATCTCTCTATACAGGCTACACGGATAACTTGCCGCGGCGCATAGCCGCGCACAATGGCGGCAAAGGCGCCAAGTATACGCGCAGCCGCTTGCCGGTGCGGCTAGTATATTGGGAGAAGTATGCGACAAAACAGCAGGCCATGCAGCGGGAATATGCCATCAAGCAGTTTAGCCGGCAGAAAAAGCTGCAGCTTTTGCCGGAGGAAGGGCGAAAGGCTGTGCAGGAGGCAAGGTCTGTTTTTATGATGCAGCAGAGCGAGATGAAATAGAGAATCTGTCAGCGAGGACAGAGGAAAAGAGGATAGTATGAAAAAATTAATTGTGATTGATGGAAACAGTTTGGCCAACAGGGCATTTTATGCCATTCCCATTTTGAGCAACTCAAAAGGCGTGATTACCAACGCAGTGTACGGCTTCACCAATATGCTGATGCGCCTGGTGAAGCAGGAGCAGCCCGATTATCTGGCAGTGGCCTTTGATGTGAGCCGCAAGGTATTTCGCCATGAGCAATACGCTGACTATAAAGCGCAGCGCAAAGGGATGCCGGAGGAATTGCGGGGGCAGATGGATTTGATTAAGGATGTGCTGCGCGCTATGAATATTGCCATTTATGAAGCCGAAGGCTACGAGGGGGACGATGTCATCGGCACCATGGTGCGCTGGGCAGAGAGGGAGGACATTGCCAGTATCATTGTCACAGGGGATAAGGACAGCTTGCAGTTGATTAGTGACAAGACCAGCGTGTATCTCACGAAAAAAGGAATCAGCGAACTGGGCCGTTATGATTATGCGGCCTTTCACGAGGAGTATAATCTGGTGCCCGATCAGGTGCGGGATTTGAAAGGACTTATGGGCGACAGCTCCGACAATATTCCCGGTGTGCCCAGTGTGGGGGAAAAAACGGCGCTGAAGCTGTTGCACCAATACGGCACAGTGGAAGAACTCTATTTGCACCTAGACGATTTCGCCGGAAAAAAATTGGGCGAAAAATTGCGGGACAACAAAGAGCAGGCCTTTATGAGCAAAGAGCTGGCCACAATCTACTGTGAAGTTCCTTTGGAGTTTCGCAAGGAGGATTTGGCGGTGCAGCCGGTGCAGCGGGAACAGTTGATTGCGCTGTACAAAGATTTGGAGCTGCGCTCCCTGTTAAAAGACTTTTTAGCCCAGTATCCCGAAGAGCCTGTGGAGCAGCTTTGGGAAGCTCCGAAAGAGGAGGACGGCAGCGAGAGCGACGAGGTTGTGCTGCCCAAAAAGGGGATGCTGCTGACGACGCCAGAACAGCTGCAGGAAAAGCTGCTGCTCCATGACCCAACGCATATTGTGCTGATCTTTGAGCGAACAGTGGGAAATATTGTGACCGGCAAAGTGGAATCCATCGGGCTGCTGGTGGAGGAACAGCCTTATATGATCGCATGCGGTGCGCGTTTTGCTGACTGTGCGCGGCTTCTGAAGCCGTGGCTGGAATCTTCCAAGGTAATGGTTCTCACCGATGATGCCAAGAAATTGTACGCCAGTCTTTTACCTCTGGGGATTAGGCTGCGGGCGTTGGTGTTTGACAGCACGCTGGCGGCTTACTTGCTCAATCCTGAAAGCAAGGATTTGTCTGTGGCAGGTTTGGCATTGCAGTATTTTGATGTGACCTTGCCCGCAGAGCCGGCAGAGGAACGGATGTATGGGCTCCTGAAGGGAATCTATGTACTCAGCGATCATATGCTGGAGCGTTTGAAAGAGGAACAGTTGCTGAATCTGTATGTGCAGATTGAATTGCCCCTAGCGGAGCTGCTCTCCAGCATGGAATATGAAGGGGTGCGGATTGACACAGCGTATCTGGAAGAACTGGGCAGAGAGCTTTCGGGACGCATTGACAAGCTGGCTGAAAAATTGTACGACGCTGCAGGAGAACAGTTCAATCTTAATTCTTCAAAGCAGCTGGGTGTGGTTCTGTTTGAAAAAATGGGTTTGCCGGTAGTAAAACGCACCAAAACAGGCTATTCCACCGATGCAGAGGTGCTGGACACTTTGGCGGAGGAATATGAGTTTGTAAAAGACATTCTGGCCTATCGGCAGCTGACCAAATTGAAATCTACCTATGTAGACGGGATTTTGAAGCTGGTGGATGGGCAGACAGGAAAAGTGCACACCACCTTCAACCAAACGATCACTGCCACCGGACGGCTGAGCAGCACAGAGCCCAACCTGCAGAATATTCCC
>DKVF01000082.1:34322-37398 GCA_002491065.1 Peptococcaceae bacterium UBA7185 | reverse complement strand
GAATTTTCCTTCGACATTTTGTATGTTTGATGGTTTATCGTAAAAGTATCATTATAAATAGAACTGCTGGAAACGGGAAAAATCAAAAAACGACTATTCTGCCTGATGGTGGGATAGTCGTTTTTAAGCTGTTATAGAAAATAAGGGTTATTCGGGCATTCTACTGAGGTTGCCGAATTTGGTGAACTCTTTGCGGAAGCTCAGGTCCACAGAGCCGGTAGCGCCGTTTCTATGCTTGGCGATGATGATTTCAGCCTGCCCTTTTTTTTCGGAATTTTCGTTATAGTATTCATCGCGATAGATAAACATAACAATGTCGGCATCCTGCTCCAGGGAACCTGATTCACGCAGATGGCTCAGACTGGGTTTCTTTTCCTGCCCCTGTTCTACAGAACGGCTGAGCTGGGATAAGGCGATAATGGGAATATCCAATTCTCTGGCCAGAGCTTTCAGACTGCGGGAGATCTGGGATACTTCCTGTTGGCGGCTTTCTACACGGCCGGTGCTGCCCATAAGCTGTAAATAGTCAATAATAAGCAGGGCAAGTCCTTGCTCTGTTTTAAGACGGCGCGCTTTGGCGCGCACTTCACGCACGGAAATAGCAGGGGTATCGTCGATATAAATAGGCGCTTCCCCCAAGGGAGCGATGGCGTTTACCAGGCGAATCCAGTCTTCTCCAAAAATGCGTCCGTTGCGCAGTACCTGCTGGTCAATCTCTGCCTGGGAAGAAATCATACGGTTTACGAGCTGCTCCTTGGACATTTCCAAGCTGAAAATGGCGACTGGCTGATTGGTGAGCAGAGCGGCATTTTGCGCCATATTCAGGGCAAAGGCCGTTTTCCCCATGGCGGGACGGGCAGCCAGAATAATAAAGTCGGACTTTTGCCAGCCTGAGGTCATGCGGTCCAAATCGATAAAGCCGGAGGTAAGTCCGGTGAGACCTTCCTGTTTGGTGGAGAGAATTTCCAGGCGGTTCAGCGTTTCACCCAGTACCTCTGATATCGGAGTCAGTCCAGAACGGGTGCGTTTCTGTGAAATTTCCAACACCATGCGCTCCGCGTCATCCAGAATTTTTTCTGTTTCTTCCGTATCGTCATAACTGCGGTTGGAGATATTGCTGGCAATGTTGATCAAATCCCGCAGAACGGCTTTTTCTTTCACAATATTGGCATAATGGGTGATGTTGGCGGCGCTGCCCAAGGAATTGGCGATTTGCGCTACATAGGTGATTCCTCCGGCTTTTTCCAGATTACCGTCTTTGTCCAGCTGCGCGGTGATGGTGACCAGGTCTACCGGTACATTTTGCTCATTCATTTTGCGCATAGTGGCAAAGAGTACGCCGTGATCATGGCGGTAAAAGTCGGTATCCTTTAAGAGCGGAATGACTTCCAGGATTGCATCTCTATCGTTAAACATCGCTGCCAGCACAGCCTGTTCTGCTTCCAGACTCTGCGGCAGCATTTTATCATTTGTAAATTCAGCCATGCGAGGCATCCTCCAGTATTAAAATGGTTTTTTCTTATTATACACTATTTGCAGAAAAAAAGACAATGGGCATGAGGAAATTCCTCTTCTGTGTTATAATCTCTATAGAAGAATAAACAACTTGAAAGGATGCGATGGGAAAGATGTCACAAAAACAAGATATCCTATGGAATGGGGAAAAGGCCGCGCTTGTGGCGAAGACACTGCGGCAGGCCGACAAAATTTTAGTGGGAATTGGGGCAGGTTTTTCAGCAGCAGCAGGGCTGCGTCCTTTGCCATTGGAGCAGAAATTGTCGGAGGAAGCATATTGGCCTTTTTGGTTGCCATATATTCAAGAACAGCGGTTGAACAAAGAAACGCCCCTTTTGTACGAGCAGCTGGCACAGCTGTTGGAGGGAACCGATTATTTTGTGATTGACAGCAACCCCGACGGTTTTTTACAGCGCAGCGGGCTGGAGTTGGCACGCATTTATAAGGCACAGGGGGACATGGCACGGGTGCAGTGCAGCCGAAACTGCCAGAATCATAGTTGGATTGGCAAACAATACTTTACTCAAGTAGCAGATGACCCTGCCAATCTTCCCAAGTGTCCCCATTGCGGGGCGCCGTTAGTGATGAATGTGTATGTCGGGAAAAATTTCTGTGATGAACCCTACCGGGAAAAAAATGAAGCGTGGTTTCATTTTATCAATAGCTCTGCCCATGATAAGCTTGTAATTTTGGAGCTGGGCGTGGGATACACCATGCCTGAATTGATTCGTTTTCCTTTTGAACAGATTGTGATGAACCACAAGTATGCCAAATTGATTCGCGTGAACACACAGCATCCTCTCTGTGTGGAGGAAAATCGACATAAAGCTATTTGTATTGGCGCTGACATTGCTGAGGTGCTGCCGGAATTGGCAGCGCAGAAGCAAAAGGGAGGAAATTAGATGGCTGAACAAAAGGGCAAAAAACTGCGGCAGCCCAAGCTGGTGGAAGATCAGTTAAAGCCGGTGACCGATGCAGAGGAATGGCTGATGATATTGGAAACGGCGGCGTATGAGGAAAGCGCTATAGAAAATTATTGGGTAAAGGGGTTGCAGTTTGCGGAGATGGATTGGCACGGTCTAGCGATTCACAATGTATTGTTTACAAGCTGTCGCTTTTCTGGGTGTCATTTTGAGAAGGCCAGCTTCCGGCAAACGGTGCTGCGCAATTGCGATATCTCCAATTGTAATTTTGGCGACAGCTATTGGGACTGCTGCACCCTGGAGGAAATCAAAGGGCCGGGTCTGCTGTGGCAGGAAAGCAGTCTGCATCATATTCTGTTCCGTCATTGTCAGATGCGCTATGCCAATTTGACGCGGGCAGGCTTGGAATTTGTGCAGTTTGAGCAGTGTGGTTTACAGGAGGCCAGCTTTTCTGCCTGTAAGTTCAAGAATTGTCAATGGAGTGAAAGCGACTTGAGCAAGGGAGATTTTTTTCGCGCGCCTTTGTGCAATATAGATTTGTCTGACTGTGAAATCAGCGGCATCATGGTGTCTGATGATTTTCATGAATTGAAGGGAGTGACAGTGAACAGCTTTCAGGCGGTGGAATTGAGTAAGCT